>JAFUFL010000021.1 GCA_017469935.1 Lachnospiraceae bacterium | reverse complement strand
TGGGCTTTCGGGCTGCAGGAGCTGCAGCCCTCATTCCCTCCTTCGCTCGGGAATGATCTGGTTCATCCGGCTGCTCATTCAAAGCAGTTTATAAGGGACATGACGCACACGCTCAGGTTGATCCCTGCCACGACTCAAAAACAGCCTGACGGCTGTTTTTTTGATGAACGGAAAAACCGGGCCCATCCATCCCTGTCCATAAAAAAGGGCCGCCGCCCTAAGAATAATTCTTAGTGTGATATGCTCCTTTTGACTTATGATGCACACGCGTGCGGAGAGGCGCGGAAGCTCGCTCTGCGTGCTTTAACCTGCTGCATTGTCATGGTATTATAGAAGTACCGGGAAAGGAGGGATATCGGTATGATTCTGAATGAGGAACTTCTCGCCGTCGAGCGAGGCGAACAGGGCGAAGCCATGCGCAAGGTGCTCAAAACACTCATCATGTACGGAGAGGCATTCGGCGCGGAGCGCATGGTCAAGATCACAGGGAAGATGGGACATGCGGTAATCGGGACCGGCAGTATGACATGGAAACCGGTCTTCGACCTCATGGAAGAGCTGATTAACGGAGGAGCCCTGCCCAGGCAGAGCTTTACGACAGACCCGCGCGGCGTGGAGCCTCACGTTCCGATGAGCCTTCTGGACTGGGGCATGTTCAAGGTGATCTTCTCCGGCCAGGAGCGGATGGAGAAGGAATGGGAGCGGATGGGCATCAAGGACAAAAATGCCTACACATGCACCGCCTATATGGAGGAAGTTGGCAATATCCCGCAGTACGGAGACATTCTGGGCTGGGCCGAGTCCTCTGCCGTTTCCTATGTCAACTCGGTGATCGGCGCCCGCTGCAACCGGAATTCGGGCATTCTGGAGATCATGTCCAACATCCTGGGCTACGTGCCGGAGTTCGGACTCCTCACGGACGAGGGCAGGAAGGCCGACTGGATCATAGAAGTAAAATGTCAAAATATGCCCGAGCCACAGCTTCTGGGCAGCGCCATCGGCTTTAAGTGCGTCGAAGATGTCCCCTATATCCGGGGGCTCGACAAGTGGCTCGGAAACGAGCTCACACAAAAAGTGAAGGATTACCTGAAGGATATGGGAGCGGCGGCCGCTTCCAACGGCTCCGTCGGGCTCTACCACGTGGAGAACCTGACGCCGGAGGCGGTTAACCACGCGCTCGAAGACGGCGGAAATTCCCTGATCAAGGAAGATGCGAAAGTCTTCGTGATCGACGACGAAGAGATCGCCCGCGTCAAGGCAAGTTACCCCAATCCCTGGAAGGGGCGCGACGACTGGGACGAGGCGCCGGAGCTCGCTTTTGCGGGCTGCCCGCATTTCTCCTGCCGGCAGCTGTGCGAATGGACGGACAGGCTGGTGGAGGGACTTAAGAGGCACGGCAACGAAGAGGTCACCATGAATACGATCTTCTGTGCGGCGCCCGACGTAATAGCCTCTTTTAACAAACGGTATCCGCAGAGGGCAAGGAGGCTGAAAAAGATCGGCGTGACCGTCTCCGGACTCTGCCCGCTTTCCTACACTTCCAACCCGCTGACCGACAATATTCGCATTATCACGGCTTCCAATAAACTGCGCTATTACAGCAAGGCGCGCTTCTACAGTGAAGAAGAGCTGGTCGAGATCATCACGGGCGGCTGGAATGAGAAGTGGAGGTGACGGCTATGATCGTTAAGTACAAAGGAAGAGTGGTCGTGCCGGGCGATGTGACCGGCAGTGCGCTTGTTACACACGAAGGTTTCAATACTTTGGCAAACCTCAAGACGGCGGGCTCCTTTCTCAATCCCAAGGGAGTCCTGCAGGATATGAACAACCCCGAACTCTACGGGAAGAAGATCCCCGGAAAGATCCTGTGCCTGCCGGAGACCATCGGTTCCACGACCGGCGGCATGGTCCTGTACTGCGCCTCCGTAATGGGAGTCGCTCCCGCCTGCATGCTCTTCAGCGGGAAAGCGGACACGCTGGCCGTCGCCGGCGCCGTGCTCACGGCAAACTGGTCGAAGCATCCGATCGTGCTGGTGGACGATCTGGGCGAAGGGTTTCTCCAGGACATCAAAGAAGGCCAGAGGATTCATGTCAAAGAGGACGGGACAGTGCTGGTGGAATACGAAGATTTATTCGAGGCGGCGCCGTAAGCTGCCTGTGTGAAAAAGAGAGGAGAACGAACGTGAGTACAGATACCTCTGTTAAAGTGAGTACAGATACTTCTGTTAAATTAAATACAGATACCTCTGTCAAAAAAGAATACCAGGCGCTCCTGACCCCTTGGAAGATCGGAAACTGCGAGATCAAGAACCGCTTTGTCGTGACATCGATGGGCGGAACGGATCTCTTCGGCTGGATGGAGGAGAATCATTTTGATAAGGCCGGGGCGAAATTTATCCTGGAGGCGGCAAAGGGCGGCGCCGGACTGGTCCTGCCGGGCTGCCAGCCGGTCTATAACCCCATGTTCGGGCAGTGGCTTCACAAGAACAAAAAGATGTACAAGGATCTGGCCAAATGGATGCCCAAGTTCCATGAGACCGGCGCCAAGCTGTTCGTGCAGCTGACGGCCGGCTTTGGCAGAAGCTTTACGATCTCGAAGGCGATGGAAGAACTCTATTCCAACGAGCTGCTGCGAGAGCTCTCAAAGCCCGTCATGGACCTGGACAAGATCACGGCGAGCGCGTCGCCCGCAGCCAACCGCTGGTCGGACAAAGTGCCCTCCAGAGCCATGACGGTGGAGGAGATTCAGGAATTTGTTCACTCTTTTGCCGAGTGTGCAAGGCTCCTCAAGGAAGCAGGCGTGGACGGCGTGGAGATCCATGCGGTGCACGAGGGCTACCTTCTCGACCAGTTCACGCTCAAATATGTGAACCACCGCACAGATCAGTACGGCGGATCGTTTGAGAACCGCTACCGCTTCCCGGTGGAGATCGTGCAGGCCATCAAGAATGCCTGCGGGGACGACTTCCCCGTATCCCTGCGCTACAGCGTGGTCTCCAAGACCAAGGGCATGCGCCGGGGCGCGCTGCCGGGTGAAGAGTTCGAGGAGGCCGGGCGCGACATGGAAGAGTCCGAGCGCGCGGCAAAATATCTGCAGGACGCAGGCTATGACATGCTCAACTGCGACAACGGCACCTACGATGCGTGGTACTGGGCGCATCCGCCCATCTATATGCCCGAGAACTGCAACCTGGAATACGTGGAGCACATCCGCAAATGTGTGGATATCCCCGTGGTCTGCGCGGGCCGCATGGATCCCGTGACGGCGGCCGAGGCCATCGAGCGCGGCGGCATCGACGGAGCCGGCTTCGCCAGGCAGTTCCTGGCCGACCCGCAGTGGGTGAAGAAGCTCCTGGAAGGAAAAGAGGACGAAATCCGTCCTTGCATCCTCTGCCACAACGGGTGCTTCAACATGGCTCACTACAAGGGCGTTCCCAACGACCAGGATCTGAGCGACTCCCTGCACCTGGCGCGCTGCGCGGTCAACGCTGAGATGATGCAGTGGGACAAGCACTTTATCAAAAAAGCGAAAACCCCGCAGCCCGTCGCGATCGTCGGCGGCGGCATCGGCGGCATGGAGGCGGCCAGAGTTCTGGCGCTGCGCGGCCACAAGCCCGTGATCTACGAGCGGACGGATATGCTGGGCGGCGCTTTTATCGCAGCCGCTTCGGAGTCCTACAAAGGAAAGCTGCGCGACCTGCTCGCCTGGTACCGCAAACAGATGGAAGAGCTCGATATCGAGATCCAATATGACTATGAGGTCAGGACGGTGCGCGAGTTCGGGGACCAGCCCGTGATCGTGGCGACCGGCGCCGTGCCCCGTGTCCTGAAAGCCGTAAAGGGACACGAAAAGATGATCGAGGCCTGCGACTACCTTCTGGGCGAGCCGGGTTCCTTCCGGGCAGCCGGCATGGTGATCGCACCCGGTGCGGCGAAAGTGGACCCCAAGAGCGACCTCGCTAAGAAAGCATCTATTACTTCGCTGCTTCCTCCGGCACAGCTCGGAGAAACCGTCGCTGTGATCGGCGGCGGCCTGACCGGCTGCGAGATCGCCTATGAGCTCCATCTGCAGGGCAAAAAGCCCGTGATCATCGAGATGATGGACGATCTTGTCAAGCAAAAGGGCGTCTGCCTTGCCAACAGCTCTTATTTGCGGGAATATTTTGCCTGGAAGAAGGTGCCGGTCTATCTGGAGACCCGCCTCACCGAGGTGAAGGACGGCGCCGTCGTCTGCCTGGACAAAGAGGGCAAAGAGTTCGAGATCCCCTGCGACAGCGTGATCTCCTGCGCCGGGTACCTGCCCGCGCCGCTCTCGTCGGCAGGCAAGAAGAACGTGCAGTTCGTCGGAGACTGCCGCAAGGTCGGGAACCTGCGGAGCGTCATCTGGGGCGCTTATGAGGCGGCGATGAAGATCTGAGGGAGATCGGGACGGATGGTAAAGGCCCGCATTGCGGGCCTTGAAGGGGAATAGATTCGGACGGCAAAGGCCCGCCTGCGGGCCTTGAAGGGGAATAGATCCGGACGGTTGAGGCGCGCATTGCGGGCCATAACAAATAACCACTACGCACAAAAGGAGGAGACAATGCAATACAAGAGATTATTGAGCATTGGGCTGTCTTTGGTATTAGCTGTTTCGACGGCAGCCTGCGGAGGAGCTACCGGAGCGGCCACATCCGGGGACCAGGCGACGGAAGAGACCGGCGGAGCCGCCCAGGGCGAAGAGACGGCGGACGCGGCCGGGGACGCGGCGGCGGATGCCGGAGCTGGTGATGCTGCCGGAGCCGGAGATGGCGCTGGGGCCGGAGATGCAGCCGGGGCCGGAGACGCAGCCGGAGCCGGAGATGCAGCCGGAGCCGGAGATGCAGCGGGAGCCGGGGATGTTGCAGGAGCTGGTGATGCAGCCGGGGCCGGAGATGCAGCATCCGCAGCGGCGGGAGCCGTCACAGAGATTCCTGCCTCAGATATCTCCGTCAAGTGGGAAGACAGCCGCATATACGGGGGCTCATCGTTAGGAAGCTTCAATGTAGTCAAGACCTATGAAGTGAAGGGATATGAAGATGTTCCTTTCCTCAAAGTCTCGGATTATCTGCATGCCGCCTTCGATGGCAAAGAGAGAGCCGTCATGCAGGACGGCGTCATGAAGATCGATGTCAACGGGGCGAGCGCAGTGATCGATCCTGCGGCGGACACTCTTTTGATGGAGAATCCCGCGGGCCTGAGAGGATTCGGCGTGGTAAACGGCCCTGTAGTTGACAAGACGGAATTCAGTGTCGTCATGCCGTCTGTCAAAAATCAGTCCACAGAGACGGCACCGGCTCCGGTGACGGTCAAGTTCGCAGACTACCACATGCCGGTCATCGCCTATGAGGACGACATCCTGATGCCTTTCCTTGCACTGCAGAATACGTTCGGCAACGTCACCATGATGGTCGCTCTGGCCTATAACGGCAAGGATTATTTCAATTTATCCGAGATCAATTCCGCCCTGGATAAGGATGCGGAGGCTGTGACAAACAGCCCTTATGTAAAGGCGCTCTATTCCGGACCTTTCAGCACAAAGGACAGGACGACCCAGGCGTATGCGGATTACGGTTACTATTCGACATGCCTTCTGCTGGATCTGACTTTTGGCCACAAAGAAGAGAAGAATATCACGACATTCGACGAATACTTCACCAGAATCAACGCGAAGGGATCCCTGTGCTCCACAGATCCTTCCGCAGCCGTTGCCGCCGAAGTCATGCTGTTCAACTATTTGTTTGACTCCGGACATGACTCCTTATTGGGGTTCGACACGGTCTTCGGAACCGTTCAGGCCGATGAGCAGACAGTCGGCGAAATAGCGGACGAGATCAAGGAATCGGAGGAAGGAAAAGAACTCTTCTAAGAAGCGCAGCAGACGGATCCGAATGAAGATCTTGTCAACACGATCCTGGGCGCGCTGATGGAAAAAGGATTCAATGTGCCGGAGGTCGCTCCGCTCATGGTCTGGACTCTGTACATGAACAACATCAAGCCGGCCGACTACGGGAAGCAGCGCCTTGACTATTCCGGTGACACGGCGGTCATCTATTTCGAGGGCTTCAAGGATGACTCGACACTCAGAAAGCCGTCCTATTACATGATTCCGATCAAGCCGGAGGACGAGGAGACCAGCAACTTCGCGTTTTTCTATAACTGTTTCGAGGATATCAAAAAGCACGAAGAAGTTAAAAACATCGTGATCAACCTTTCCAACAACGGAGGCGGATCGGCCACCGGCCTGATCGCCATTCTCGGCTTCCTCTCCGGAGACGGAGAAGTGAACTTCACGAACAAAGACGTGATGACCGGAAGTTACAGAAGTGAGTGGTGTCACGTCGACACCAACCTGGACGGCGTCGCGGATGACCAGGACGGCTACGGCGGACAGTACGATTTCTTTATCATGTGCAGCGGATCTTCCTATTCCTGCGGCAATGCGCTTCCCTATTATGCGCAGCAGAACGGTCTCGCCAAAGTCATCGGCACAAGGCCCGGCGGAGGAGACTGTGTTGTCGGCAGCTTCATCGACGCTTACGGCCGCAGCGCGGCGTATTCCTGCATGCTGAAGCTCGGAAAAGATGACGGAAGCGGATTCGTATCCGATGAAAAAGCAGTCGTTCCGGATTACGAGATGATGCCTTCGCTCGTGGACATCAAGCTTGTTCCCTGGTATGACGTGGAAGGAATTACGCAGGCCGTTCACAACTGCATTAACGGTGAGAAGACAGCCGTTTACAGTGAGGAGGCGGAGGCCCAGGCGATGTCGGAATTCTTCGAAGGGCTTTTTGAGAGGATGGCGCAGTAAGACGGGATACTTAAGTGAGATTTCTTTTATAGTGACGCTTAAAGCAAATGGCGCCGGAGGGTAACTCCGGCGCCATTTGGGCGTTAATATGGCACAAATCAGCCCTTCTTACGCCTCAACTCCTCATTAGCTTTCTCGACATTAAGTCTTGTCAGGATCAGGGTGATCAGCAGGTTAAAGCACATAGGCATCCACAGATACATAACATGGAGCATATTCAAGCAGGATGCGGACTGCTGCGCCGCGCCGCCCACGTAGCCGCTCAGGGCCAGGAGCCAGCCGGCCAGGGCTGTGCCGATGCCGCCACCGAGCTTGGTTCCGAGGGAAGTGCACGAATACATCGTGCCGTCCACGCGCTTGCCGCTTGTCAGGTAAGTGTACTCTGAGCAAGTCGCGATGAGCGCGTTCATGTCGCCCTGCAGGGGGCTCATGCCGATCGCCGCGACGGCCGTGCAAGCCAGCATCAGCGGTATGGAACCGAGGTAGCCGGCGATCACGACGCCGAGGCGCCCGATCGTGCCGAGCGTGTAACCGGTCAGGTTCAGCTTGTACATGCCGCCCCATTTTTCCACCAGAGTGGGCGTGAAGAGCAGGCCGACGATCATGGGAATATTGATGGCCCAGGAGAAGACGCCCAGCAAGTTGGCGTTTTTCAGGACATAAGTCATGTAGTAGATTCCCATGTTCAATGTGGCCGTATAAATCTGCATCAAAATATAGCAAGCACAAATCATCAGATAATACTTGTTGCGGACCAGGAGGTTAAAGGCGTCGATCAAAGAATATTTCTCGTCCACTTGGCCCTGCGACTTCGTCTCCTCGCCTTCGGCAAGCTCTTCAGGGGTCAATTCTTTGACAGACATGACGGAGAGCGTGTTGGAGATCACGCCGACAATGGCATAGATGATGGCCACGGTCCGCCAGGCGGCTGCGCCGCCTCCGAAGTGGGCGACGAGACCGACGGTGATGGTCTGGATCAGCATACTTGTGCCAAAGGCAAACATAAAGCGGATGGAGCCCATCTGCACGCGCTCGTTGTTGTTTTTGGTGATGAGGGCGGTCAGGGCGGAGTAGGCGATGTTGTTGGCCGTGTAGAAGCCCGCGTTCAGCAGCGTGTAGGCGATGAAGAACCACGCGTACTGGGCGGTGGGAGTGATATCCGCGGGAATGCAGAAAATCGCCACCAGGCAGATTGCGCAGCCAAAGTACCCGTACAGCATCCAGGGCCGCGCCTTGCCCATCTTGGTGTGTGTCTTGTCGATCAGCGACCCGAAGAAAATGTCGGAAATGCCGTCAAAGAGCTTGGAGACGGCGATCAGGGATCCGACAATGCCGGCGTTCATGCCCACGGTATCCGTCAGGAAGATCATGACGAACGCCGAGAGCAGCGCGTACACAACGTTGCCCGCTATGTCGCCGGAGCCGTAACCGATCTTGTTGTACCAATTCAAATAAGTCTTTTCTTTCGTTTTCATTAGGTAACCCCCTTGTATACTTTGTCAAAATATTGCAGAGCCGTCACGTCACTTCCGGCGCCAGCACAAAGGAGAAGTCGAAGGTGTCTTCGCAGACCCTGTACTTCTCGGACAGGTCCGGGCCGCAGCTCTTGGAGCCTATGCCGGCCAGTTTGTGGTCCAGGCAGAGCACTGTGCGGCCGCAGGGCTCGAGCTCGAAATTGTGCTTTTTGCGCTCCAGCTCCTCCTGTGTGTAGGCAGAAGCGTTGAAGGAGAAGGTCTGCCCGGAATAGCCGGAGGCCACGGCGAGGGATACGACGGAGCCCGGTTTTCCGGAGCCGGTCATTTTCGGGTCGGACATGTTCGCGCCCGGTTTTCTCGAGCCGGACGTGTTCGCGCCCTTGAGGACGACATAATCGCAGTCGAAATGACTTCCGTTCTCCTGGGGCCTTATGTAATCCTCGTGCAGTGCAGAAACCGAGGACCGGAAGAGGTCGTGGTATCCCGAATGGTGCTTGTCGATGTATGTCTCGCCGGGTCCCATGCCAAAATAGGAAACATGCCGGAAGCCTGCCGGCAGGAAGAGGCGCAGGCCGATCCGGGGGAGCGTTTGGATCTCGCGATCTTTTGACGCCTTTATGTCGAGGCGGATCCTGCCGTCCGCGTAGACGGTGACCCTGTTGTCCATCTGCAGGATAGGCTGGACGGACATGGCGCCGATGGACTGAAGGATGTTGATCTGGACCTTATTGTCGGATTGTGACCAGGTCACTTCGTAAGCCCTCGTCACGGTGTGATCGAGGCGCTCCCAGCGCCAGAGGTCGGCGGGAGCCGCGTCGTTGTCCGTGGGAGCACGCCAGAGGTTGAAGTCCATGGGCTTAACCGAACTGTAAAGGTCGGGGTGGGCGGCGCTTGCATTGCCTTGCGGTATGCCGGAGTTGCTGATGCAGTCTGAATCTGAGCAGCCTGTGCTTTCCGGCTTATCCAGAAGCTCCACCCCTTCAAAAACAAGTGAGGTAAAGAGCCCGGACAGCGTATCCATGCGGTATGTAAAGCTGCGACCCTCCAGAAGCAGGAAGTGATCTTCTTCGCGGACGGTCAGTGGACGGGGGGCGCTCTGCAGGCTTGCGCCGGCGGAGATCTGGCCAGCACCCATCGGTCCGGCGCCGCCGGAACCTCGTCCAGCGGCAGTCCGGCCCGCACTTACCTCAGAGATCATGGCCGCTTTCCTGTGAGTGTCGTTTTCCTTTGTGGGGATGCAGATCTCGTCAAACCCAAGGGTGTGCCCCGCGGAGAGAGAGCCGGCTGCTTCCTTGAGGACATAAGTCACTTTCAGGAAGCAGCGGCCTTTCTCAGGGATGAAAAAAGACAACGGTATCTCACCGGTGCTGTGGGGGGCAATCGAGGGCAGCAGGAGCGGTCCTCCTGCGATCAGGGTCCCGTCGTGGGTCAGAGCCCAGGAGGCGCTGATCTTCTGCGCGGGATCCAGGAAATCAAGGTGATTTTCTACGGTCAGGATTTCCCTCTCGGGGTCGTAGGTGGCCCTGAGAGGCCTGTGGACGTTCTTGTACTCAAGAAGGCCCGTGTGCGGGCGCCGGTCGGGGTAGACCAGGCCGTCCAGGCAGAAATTCGCGTCATGCTGCAGCTCTCCGTGATCTCCGCCGTAGAGGTAGATGTCTTGGCCGGTCGATGTTTTGCCCTTGTAGATGGCGTGGTCGCACCACTCCCAGACAAAGCCGCCGCAGAGAGCGGGATAGGCTTCCGTCAGGTCCCGGTATTCTTTGAAGTCGCCGGGGCCGTTGCCCATGGCGTGGCAGTATTCCACCAACAGGAGAGGCTTGTCCGGCGAGCTCTCCAGGTAGTCCGTCACCTCGGAGAAGGCCGGGTACATGCGCCCGAAAAGGTCGATGTCGGAGACGTCGAATTCCCTGTCGCGACTCAGGTAGAAGGCGCTCTCGTAGTGGGTGAGCCGGGTGGGGTCTGTCTCTTTGGTCCACCGCAGGGCCCGCTCGAAAGTGACGCCGTATCCGCATTCATTGCCCATGGACCAGACCAGGATGCTGGGGCGGTTGCGGTTCCGGATGACCATGGATCGGACCCGGTCCAGCGTGGGCTCAATGAATGCCGGGTTGTCCGCGATCCGGACATGAGCCAGGCGCATGCGTTCCGCGTAATCATCCTCGCCAAAATAGAGAGGCGCCGTCCCATGACTCTCATTATCCGCTTCGTCGATCACGTACAGGCCCATGCAGTCGCAGAGCTGGTAGAACCAGGGCACATCCGGATAGTGGCTGGCGCGCACGGCGTTGAAATTGTGTGCTTTTATCATGCGCAGGTCCGTCAGTGCCTGGTCCATACTGCAGACAGAGCCCGTGATCGGGTCCGACTCGTGGCGGTTGACGCCCCGGAAGGTAATGGGAGAGCCGTTCAGGGTCAGGACACAGTCCCTGACCTCGACTTTGCGGAAGCCCACCTTTTCGGTGATGACTTCGCGGCCGGTATCCATGACCAGGGTGTAGAGAAGCGGTTCTTCTGCGTTCCAGAGGAGGGGCTTCTCGACAGGGAGGGAGATGGAGGGGGCGTTGGCGGGCGCGCTGCCGGTTGTCTTCCCGGGGTCCTTTTCAAGCGCTCTGGCGGTTTCTTGACCGGGGCCTTTGGTGGCCTCGCCTTCGAAAGTGACCTTGCGCTCGAAGAGGACATGCTCGCCGTCGGGCGCGATCAGAGTCAGCGACACCGGCAGCGGCTTTCTCGAGAACTCGAAGGCAATTCCGAGCTCTGCGGACTGAAAGTCCTCCGACAAATCTGTAGTGATGACATAATCCCGGATCCTGTCCGCAGGCCGGTTCAAAAGATAGACATCCCGGAAGATCCCGGAGAAGCGGAACTTGTCCTGGTCCTCCAGGTAGGAGCCGTCACACCACTTAAGCACCAGCACAGCCAGAAGGTTGTCACCTTCCTTGAGGAGATCCGTCACATCGAACTCCGACGTGTGGTGGGACACCTGGCTGTAGCCCACATAGCTCCCGTTGAGCCAGACATAGAAACAGGAATCCACCCCCTCAAAATTCAGAAATGCGCACGGCGCATCGGGGTCCCTGTGCCATGTGAAATTGTGCAGGTAGGCACCGCAGGGATTGTCCTGCGGCACATAGGGCGGATCAAACGGAAACGGATAACGTATGTTGGTGTACTGAGGACTGTCGTATCCTTTGAGCTGCCAGCAGAAAGGAACTGCCTCCTTTTTCCACCACTTGCCGGGCTCGTAGTCCGGCAGGAAAAAGAGATCCTGCAGGTCATGAACGCTCGGATAAAAGGCAAAGCGCCACGGGCATCCGCTCAGCATCTGCAGCCGGTCGGAGCTCTCCCTGCTCCAGACCGTCATGTCATTGCGGCCCGAGCACGGGACATAGTAGGCCCTGTCCGGCAGAGTATTTCGGTGCAGTACCGAGAGATTTTCATAGAGTCTTGGTACGATCAAAACAGCAACCCTCCTTTCATTCTGAGTGACATTTGTTTTCAAGGCTCGCAGAGCGAGCCGCTGCGCCGCGTGCGGGCTGCCTTTAAAGCAGCTGTTTACTGGCAACTTTTTTCCGCATGCGTGTGCAGCGGATAACTCGGTGGGGGATACCCCGCTGAGTTATATATGGCTTTTGAGTCCATTCTTCTAACAAAAGCATATCGAAAAAATATTCTTAACCATATGAACGAACCGATACAAATTCTGCACAAAGCACCACGCATGAGAAAGATTGTGGAAAAGAAGCATCGAAATTTATACAATGAAAGCAACAGAGTAAGAGCTATTTTTTGGCAGCGACAAGACATTAGTGAGAAAGGCAGATATGGCAGAAAACAATAAGAAGAAAGGAATATCGGGAAAAGATCTGTATGTCAATTCCGGCTATCTGTTTGGCTCCAGAGTGCCCTTCAGGGAAAAGAAAAGGCCCTTGCGAATCCTGAGCGCGGGGAACTATAAGCTGTACACGTGGCCCAAACTTCCGACTTTGAGGCCTAAGGGCAGGGTGGACTGGCAGATCATATACATAGCGGCGGGGAAGGGACATTTTGTGCTGGACGGCAAAGAAGTCATCGTTCCTGCCGGCAACATGATCTTATATCAGCCCAAACAGGTGCAGGACTATTACTATTTTGGCAAAGATGGGACGCAGGTGTGGTTCGTCCACTTCACGGGGCGCGAAGTCCGCAACATTCTGAAGCACTACGGCATCCCGACGGACGGCTATGTCCTTCACACGGGGTTGTCCCGGGAATACGAGGAGCTGTTTCGCAGGATGCGGGATGAGCTTGTGCACTGTTCGTGGGGTTATGAGGAGATGCTGACCTACCTGTTCCGGGAGCTTCTGGTGACCATGCACCGGCACATGACCGAAAACATGCCGCCGGTCTCCGGCTTCATCCGGGACGAGATCGAGCGGGCGGGGCGCTATTTTGAGGAGCACTACAACGAAGAAATCAATATCGAGCAGTACGCGGTTTCCCGCAACATGTCTACGAGCTGGTTCAACCGCAGCTTTCGCAGTGCGATGGGCACTTCGCCCATGCGATTCATTCTGGACGTTCGGATCCGCAATGCGCAGGCGCTTCTGGAGACGACGGACTATTCGATCAGTGTCATTGCGGGGCTTGTCGGGTATGACAATCCGCTCTACTTCAGCAGGCTTTTCAGGAAGGCTAAAGGGCTGTCGCCGGCGAAGTACAGAAAGACGTTCAGGGAGCAGTTTATTGCGGGGGTTCCTGGGGAGTGAGGGGGAAGTGTGAGTGGTTTTGGGGGTTCTTTCGGGGGATTGTGCTGATTGGTGCCGGAGGAGGGTGCTCTTGCGGCAGTTGATTAGCAGTGCGAGTGATTATGGTCG
Organism: Lachnospiraceae bacterium; assembly: GCA_017469935.1. Classification (GTDB taxonomy): domain Bacteria; phylum Bacillota; class Clostridia; order Lachnospirales; family Lachnospiraceae; genus CAG-791. The sequence goes on along the minus strand of JAFUFL010000021.1, from coordinate 2,095 downwards.
ATTGTGATGATCTGATGCCGGGGGAGGCTACTCCAGCGGCACCAGTTTAGCAGTGTGTGTGATCTGAGATGGTTGTGCTGAACAGGTGCCGGGGGAGGTTACTCCAGCGGCACCAGTTTAGCATTATGAGTGATTTTGGCTGATTATGCTGAACAGGTGCCGGGGGAGGTTACTCCTACGGCACCAGTTTAGCAGTGTGGGTGATCTGAGATGGTTGTGCTGAACAGGTGCCGGGGAAGATAACTCCAGCGGCACCAGTTTAGCAGTGTGTGATATAGCAGATATCTTAGAATTGCCAAGGCAGATATGCCGCCGCAGCCGCAAGAAATACCGCCGGAAGCATATTAGCGACGCGCAGTTTCCGGTCGAAGACCAGATTGAGACCGACGCAGAAGATCAGCACAGAGCCGATCAGCGACAGATATACGATGGCAGCCTCTGTCATGAGCGGCGCGATCAATTTGGCAAGAAGTGTGATCGATCCTTCAAAGAGCAGGATCGGAATTGCCGAGAAAGCAGCCCCCTTGCCGAGCGATGAAGTCATCACGGCAACAATGATCAGGTCAAGCACAGATTTCACTGCCAAAGTAGAGTAATCCCCGGTCACTCCATCCTGAATGGAGCCGACGATTGCCATAGCGCCGATGCAAACTGTGAGAGATGCCGTCACAAAAGCGTTCACAAACTGTGCGTCTCCGCTGTTGCCGGTTCGTATTTTCAGCCATTCACCGAAGGTCACGAAGCCTTTCTCGATGCCGATCAGTTCTCCGATCAGTGTACCGATCGCAAGGCAGAGCACCACAAGCATCGACTTACCGCTGGCAATCTGCCCGCCTTCAACGCGCAGCATTCCTTCCATTGCTCCGGCGATAGCGATGAAAAGCACACTAATGCCGCAAGCCTTGGTCAGAGCTTCCTGTTGATCTTCGCTGAATGCCCGGCCGACCACCATGCCGATCAGACCGCCGGCGATGATGCTTATCGTATTAATGAGCGATCCCATATCTTTTGATTCCTCTCTGAATTCTTAATGCTTGTGTATTATACTCCCGCCTACGAAATCCTGCAAAAGAGAATGTCTGAATTTCCCCAATTTATCTAGAGCAATTGGCGACTGAGATATGATGAGTACAACTCCGGCAGGAGATCGAAGAAACTGACGCTCAAGTGGTGGTCGAGGTAACTCCAGGACCATTCGAGCGTCATTCCGGCTTCAGCCGGATTTTTTTTCGAAACTCGCTAATCACAACAACAATTTGGTACAATATTCTCGGATCAAAAAAAATAAAAATTCCCGAGAATGGTAAAAATAGTTTGTGCCCCCACGGCGATAAGAATAAAGAAAACAGGAGAAACATCCATGAGATTATTCATTGCTATACAGCTTTCCGATGAGATGAAAAAGACAGTGACAGGAACCATGCACGAACTGAAGAAGGCCGGCGTGAAGGGCGGCTATGTGCCCCTGCAGAACTTGCATGTGACGCTGGCTTTTATAGGAGAGACGAGTGATGCAGCTGCGGTGAAGACCGCAATGCAGTCGATAGATTTCAAGCCGTTCAGGATGGCGTTTACGGATATGGGAACTTTTGACAACCTTCTGTGGATCGGAATCAAAGGAAACCAGGGCCTGAACAAGCTGGCCAGACATGTCGGCGAGGCTCTCGATGCGGCAGAGATTTCCTATGACCACAAGAAATTTACACCACACGTCACAGTCGTTCGCAAAATGGGAGGACCTTGGAAAAAAGTGCCTGCACCAAAGGGCGAGATGATGGTGAAAAAAGTGTCTCTGATGAAATCGGAACTGAAGGACGGAAAGCGGGTATACAAGGAAATCTACGCGGTCGAATCGAAGGCGTGAAGCCAGGGAAGCCTTAATATTTACAAGGAAATTTATGCGGTCGAACCGAAGGCGTGAAGCCAGGGAAGCCTTAATGTGTACAAGGAAATCTGGTGTTGTATCATAATTCTTGACAATTCTGCTTCACGGATTTATTAAAAAATCAAGTGAAGATGGAGGTCAAAATGGCACAGAAAAAAGTTTACGACACAGAGTTCAAAGTGCAGGCGGTAAAGCTTGGCAGAGAAATCG
>JAFUFL010000001.1 GCA_017469935.1 Lachnospiraceae bacterium | reverse complement strand
GCGTTCATCCTGAGCCAGGATCAAACTCTCATGTTAAAAAAAGGTTGTTCTTGCGAACAACTTTAAGAGCTCCGCTTCGCGGATCTCTGAAATTCAAGTTCAATTCCAGTCACAGTTCAAACGTTAACGTCTAAATCTGCTCCGTAATTTGCTTGGTTTGGTTCGTTCTGAAAATATTCTTAAAGTTAACTGCCTCTGCAGTTAATCTTTTGAAGATCGTTCTTAAACGATTCGTCCCGATCTTCTTTAAAGGAATATATTCAGGGTTGCATTTCTGTTAAGTTGTCATATATTCGGTTTTTCTGGTGTTTCGGAACCCCGCCTGGCAGGTGTTCCGTTTTGCTTCCGATCAGTGCTTTTGTTAAGTTCTTTTCAGAAGCAACTCTGATATCTTACATCAGGCCGTTTGGATTGTCAAGCACTTTTTTTGAAATCTTTGAAGCGGTCAGGCTCGTGATCTCGTTTGTGTTTGCCTCTCTCTTGACGGCGAATGCTATGATATCACTTCTTTCCGTCGGATGCAAGAACTTTTTTAAATTAATTCTAAAATAATTTAATGCCGTTACTTTTTTCCGAAAGAAAAAGTTAATTTCGCGGATTCCCGGAAATTAACTTTAAGAGTTCCACATTGTGGATCTCCAGAGCGGAGAAAGAGGGATTTGAACCCTCGCGCCGGTTTCCCGACCTACACCCTTAGCAGGGGCGCCTCTTCAGCCTCTTGAGTATTTCTCCTCGCCTGATTCAAGCATTTAATATGATGTTGTTACGTTCCTTTTAAGAACGTAATAATGATTATAAGGTTTTGTTTCTGATTTGTCAATTACAAGATACGGATATTTTATAGTCCCCGAACACAATATATACCGGTCTCCGGGCGGAGCCTGAAGACCGGTTTCCTTCTTGTGCCGGTCGTGCGGCGTTCGGACCTCATGCGCCCCTCGCAGATCGCACGGCAATCCCCCGTGCCGATCAGCGCAGGATCTTCTTGCAGGTCTCGTCAAGCTCCGCGTCACTCGGATGTCCGGGCTTCCACAGTATATTCTGCCCATCGCCGTTATACCTGGGAATGATATGCATATGGAAATGGCGGACCGTCTGTCCCGCTGCCTCTCCATTGTTCTGCACTATATTGAGTCCGTCGGCGCCCAGTTTCTCCTTCAGAAGTTCCGCTGCGGCCTGCGCGGTTTTCATCGCATCGGCTGCCCAGTCCGCGGGAATCTCAAAAAGATCGGCAAAGTGTTCCTTGGGGAGTACCAGCGCATGCCCCTCTGTCGCAGGCCCGTTGTCAAGAATCACCCGGAATTTTTCGTTTTCACAGATTGTTCTGCTGGGAATATCGCCATTCGCTATTTTGCAAAAAATACAATTATGATCTTTCACCTTTGCCTATGCCTCCTTTACAGCAAGTTTCGTACGCTCCTGTGTACGCCTCTATATACGCTTCTATTAAGGTACGCAGCGCGAGCCGTCTTTTCCGCCCGCGTGTGCATATATTATAGCAAGACACATCGTGAATTTCACCTGTATTCATATTCTACATTTCCGAACCGGACTTCGTCGCCTCTCTGCACCCGCCTCTTTTCATTCGGGTCCAGCTTCTCCCCGTTGACATATGTTCCGTTTGTACTGTCCAGATCCCGGATCTCGATACAGCCGTCTTCCCCTTTATAAATGCGCGCGTGAACGCGGCTCACAGAAGGGTCCGCCAACACCACGTCCGAATAAGCCTGCGCTTTGCCGATCGTGATCGGCAGTGTCCGAAGGTCGATCCTGCTTCCCCGGTCTCTTCCGTACAGTCTCCCGATCATTTCTTTGTCACTGAAGCAGACCGTATTGCTCTCCTCATCGCCGCCGAGCCTGTAGCTCTCCTCCGCCTCGGGTCCGAATACGGGAAGATCCGCCTCGTCGCTCTGCGAATACAGCGGCTCCCTTCGTGATTCCTCTTCCTTTTTTTCCCTGTTTTTTCTGCGCAGGCCGATGACTGTCTCCGCGATGATCAGACAGGCGCAGAGAAGCAGCAGGATTGAGCCGGCTATGCACAGCCTTCTCTCTCGCTGTGAAATATAAACAAGAAGCTGTACCGCGAAGAGTCCTGCCGCCCCCAGAAGCAGGAGCACAATAAGAAGGATCCTGATCAGTGTTCCCGATTTTCCGGATGCCTTCTTTTGATCCGCCTTGTGATCGGGCTCTTTCTTCCTCTGTATCACATCCTCGGCCGGATCCGTATTCTTCTCCCGATTTGAGTCGTATCTCCGGCTCCGCCAATCTGCCGATCCCCTGACGCTGCGCTCCCGGCCGCTTAGTTCGTCCGGTTCACTTTGGGATCCGTTTTCTTCCCGCTGACCGTTCACTGCTCTCTCCCACGGCAGCTCGGCATCCTTCATGGCAGCTTCTTCCCGAATCGCCTCCCTGAGCGCCTGCCGGTCGTCACCCGAAAGCGAACAGAGCCGATAGGCCGCCGCCGCGGCCTTTTTGTCCTTTCCGTCTATCCCGTCTGCCAGAAAACGAAAGACCTCCGGGTCGACGATCTCCCCCGGATAATAGGTAAAATAATACTTTCCGGACGAAAAGTCGTAGAAAATCTGGTCTCCCGTCAGTACGAGGTGCTGTTCATCCAGAAGATATTTTGAGAGCGATCCGGATACGCTGTCCATCATTTCCAGAATTCGGAACAGTTCCGTGCCCGGGATCTTGCGGCCCTCATACAGTCCCGTCAGGCTCTGCTTTCCGGTTGTGTCGTAGTACAGAAGCCCTGTCCCGTCTATATGCCTTAAGCCGCACTGAAGAATCCCGTCGATCCGGTTCATCTCCAGCATCCTGTACTGGTAGCCGGTGGTCTGTGCCTCGGGCGGACAAGGGATGATCATATAACTGTGCATTGTATCCTTATAATAAGTTGCTTTCATGTCAAAGTCCCTTTTCTATTTTCCCAACGCCTGTTCCGCTATGGCCGTCACTCTCCTGAATCTTCTGAAAGAATGCGGCGGGTCCGTTTTTCGTGCCTTCATCGTGACCTTCAGCTCCCAGGTGTTCTGTCCTTCCTGTTCACCTGCAAGCAGAGCCGGTGCCATATCTCCGCTCGCGACGGCACTGATCTCCCCCTTGCCGCTCACCTCTGCCGAGCAGCTGCTGAGCATAAAGAAGCCGGATGTGTCAATCTTCGTGTCCGGCCCTCCCTCTCCTCTTACAATACTTTGCCTGTAAGCCGCCGTATAAAGTTCCTGCGTCATTCTGCATTTATCATATAGAAAAAAGGTCACATATAAGAGCATGATCACAAGTGCGAATGCCGCGGGAAAAACCATGGCCGCTTCAAGTGTCATATACCCCTTCAGCGTTTTATTCATTCATCCTCCCGTATTCCTTCATGAGCGGACTGCCATTACCGCCTGCGCTGCCAGAAGCAGACTCTGGGCTGCCGCAAGAAAAGGAATGAACGGGATCTTATCTCCCGCCTTTCTCCGCTTCGCCCATACGGCGGTCCCTCCTGCGGCGGCAGCCATGAGCAGTGCGATTTCGGTGAGCAATACGGCAAACGTCAGCCCCGACAAAAGTCCGCTGACTAAAAGGCAGATTCCGTCTCCCTCCCCGATTTTTCCTTTTAACAGAAAGCTCAGAAGCCAGAAGACCGCCCCGGGCAGTGCGCCCGCCCACAGCTCGATCCTGCTCATGCCGGTCGGCACAAACAAATCCGCCGCCAAAGCCGCTGCCGCAAATAAAGCGGGAATCCGCACGGGTATTCTGTGTTCTCTTAAATCCGGCAACGCCGCCGTCCATAAAAAAACACATCCCGCGGCAAGCCTGACTGTATATTCGCTCATCCTGAATCCTTTTCTGCCCTCAATGGCTGCCCGCGTGTCCCGCTCCGCACACAGGACACGGTCTGTAGTGCTCTTTGGCGGTTTCGCTCTCTCTCGTCGAAATGTGTCTTACGATGCCGCCGCAGTTTCGGTCCGCATGATATCGGTTCCCTTCTTTTGTGATATACACAACCCCGCTTGTACCCGGCCTGCAGCACTCACACGGATAATAAACGGAACCGTCGCCGCTGCGCAGGCCCCCGACCTCCGAGGCCGGCACCGGCCTTACCTGGGGATTGAGATAAATGCATCCGGGATCCGTGTGGTACACCTCCCCGTACCTGGTCACGTAGACTTTTTCGGTGTCGCCGCTGTCGGATCCGGTTTCCGCCTGTCCTGTACCCGGCGTCCATCCCACCCATGCGTGCCCGCAGTATCTGGCCTGCATGGAAAAATCAGGGAACGCCACCACCCGGATAAAAGGCCTGATCCGGAGATTGACTATGATCTCGACCCGATCTCCTTCCGTCATAATGTGCGACTGTGCAAAAGACAGACCCGCCTTCCCTCCGACAACACAGGAATGATCCCAGAATGCCGGCCCCAGATAAGAAGTGACCTTGTTTCTCACAAACGTCTCCGACACGAGGAGCGATACGGCTCCGCTGCCGCCTTCACCGCTTCCCGCCTCCGTCTGCGCATCGCCGCCGTTTTCCGCCGCGCTATCGACTCCGAATCTTGTGTAATACGCGGCCTCGCAAACCTGTTCTCCTGCCTGCTGCAGAGCCGCCTGCAGGCCGCTCTGCAGGCGCACCGCTTCAAACAGAAACAACAGATTCATCACGAAGAACAGAAACAGCGGAACAGCCGCAGCAGCTTCCAGCGTCATGCTCCCCTCAAAAGAAGGCGGGAACGATGCCCTTGCCGTTTTTTCAGGCGCCCGGAGAGGCTCATTTTCTTTTACATACGCGCAGTTACCGCTAAACGCCAAGGACATCGCTCCCGCCTCCTTTCCTTCTCAATTCTTTTGATCAGTTATATCCGCTGCTTCCCTCGAAGAAAAATTCCTTTCCGCAGGCCTTAGCTGCAGCGGACATCCTGAACTCGTCCAAGCACAGGTCCATTCGGAAACCGCTGTTTCCGGTAATCCTGCGAATATCCATTTCCATCACATTCATTGTTCTCTGTGTTTTGACGGTGCTGCCCTCCAGGAGCAGAAGCCCCTGAAGGTAGGCGCCGTAGTCAATTCCCTCTCCGCTGTCCCTGTCCTTTATGGCGGTGAGCGGAGACAAAAGCTCGTGTAAATGCGTCTGCCAGCTCGAATTCGTCTTTATGAGAGGCACTTTCCCTCCCGTCATCAAAGTCCGCACATCCTGCACACTCTCGAGGTAGCTCCACGCCAGTGCAAGTGCGTTTGAGACCGGCTTCTCCAGGTCCGGATTAAACGCAATCAGCGCCACCGCCGCGGCGACCAGATGAACCTGGCTCATCCTGGCTTCATCCATGAAAAGATAGGCGCAGTTGGACGCTTCCCTGATAAAGAGCAGCCGCAGCGCGGTCGCCTCCAGGTTCTCGCGGTCAGAGTCTTTTCCGCACAGAATATACTCGGTCTGATAGCGCAGCTGTCCGTCCTCGCAGGGTTTCGTACAGCTCCCCATCTTCTCGAAAATATATCGGTCAAACAGGATCTCATCCGCCGCCGGATACCGGTGCGAATTGGCAGCCATCATCCCTGTGCCGAGATGGACCTGCCGCTCGCACAGGCTTCCTCCCGAGTCGAAGTGTCTGTCGGAGAGTCCGTCCGTTCCCCCAAATACCTGCAGAAGGACCGGAAGGAACTCGAAGGATTCCATTTCGTCCACCATTTTTTCCGCCTCCGAGGGCTCTTCCGAAGCCGCTTCATACTCCTGCGGGGTTACTTCCTCCTCATTTTCTTCTTTTTCCTCATTTTCTTCTCTCTGCTCTTTTCTGCCTTCCCTTAGCGCTTCTCTGAGCTCTTCCCGGCTCTGCTGCGTCTGCACCGCCCACTCTTTTCCGCTGATCTCGAGGCCTCTCCACTGATCAGCGCTCACAAGCAGCTGCGACACCACCGCTCCCACCGGGTCGGCCGACATATAAGCATAGACCTGCTCGCGGACCGCTCTCCCGCCGTTGTCACAGGCATACCTGGCTTCCGGAACCAGCACATCCGTGACCTGCATGGAAGTCCAGTCCGTGACACGTAAAAACGCGGCTGGCGATTTCCTGGCGCAGTTGCTGTCCATATAATTCCTGAGGTGCTGTGCAAGAATTTCGTTTCCTCCCCCGGGTCCGCCGTAAGACGTATCCGCAAAAAAGAGGTCATATCTGCTGTGCAGCTCTTTGTGGAATTCGGCCAGCGCCGCGTTCTGCGAAATCCGGCACACGCTCTCCATCTGCATGCGCGCCGCTCCGATCCGCGCGCCGCTGATCAGCACAAGATACAGCGTAAGAATCGATACGAGCGTCAGTACGAGGTAGATCGTTATATACCCCCCGGCTCCCCGATTCCTTTCACCCGCGCCGCACGGGTTCTCCGCACGGATTTCACCTTTCACGCGCTTCTAACACTTTCTGCGGGGAACTGCGGAGATGATCGAGTTGCTGTCGCTGCTGATTTTCTGAAACACTTTCTTTACAAGGTCATTGAGCTGTTTCTTGAAAATGATGACCAGTCCGATCAGTACCACTATGATCAGTATGATCTCCACCGTCCCCATGCCTTCTTCGTCCCTCATAAAATTTCCTATTGTCTCTCTCATCCATACTCCTTTCCTTTTGTACTTGTCTTCATGCCGCAAAACTGTAATAGGCAGGAATTATAATAATCAGCATCGTAATGGCCAGCATCACGATCATCGGCAGCAGCAGCTTGGTCTCCGCCTCCTCTCCCAGCTTTCTTGCTGTGCTGCGCCGCTCCTCGAAAGATGCCTTTGCCTCCTGCTGCATTACAGACAACAGTTCCTGATTTCCTTTTTTGAGATTCTGGGCCAAAACAGCGCTCAGCTTTGTGTACTGCCTGGACCTGCAGCGCTGTCCGAACCGCGCATATGCCTCCGTCTCCGGGACACCGCTGGCCAGCTCTCTGCATACCAGCAGAATCTCTTCATACGCGCCCCGCGGCGCCATTCCTTCCTCTCTCCTCTGCAGATAGTCTTCTCCGAGTTTAATGAAAGTACTCCGCACGCTGAGCCCGGCCCCCAGATAAAGCACGAATTTGCTGATGATCTGCGGATAGTCCAGCATCATCTGCCGCTCTCTCTTTACTACCCGGTCGTGCAGCCGACTTCCCATGGCGGCCGCCGCAAGGAAAGCCGCGATCCCGGCGAAGACCAGTAAAGAAAATCCCGATCCCGAAGGCTTTTCTTCCCAGACTATGGACTGTCCGCCCATCTGGCTCGGAAGCGGCAGTATCTCCTCGGAAGCACTCCTTTCGTCCGCGCTCCGGATGGCCTCCTTGATCTGACTGCTGAGCTTTTCCTTTTCCGAGAGCTCCGGCCCGAAGACGACGGCTTCATACTCCTTTTCGCAGCGCAGGCCGCCTGCCGTCCCATTGTCATACGTGAGCACCGCCGTGAGGGTCACGGGCCTGCTCTCGCCCTCCTCCATCCCCAGGTTGCCTACCGTCCCGTTTACGTCGATCAGCGCGTAGCTGCTGCTCTCCCAGACGATCCGAAAAGGATATCCCTCCACTTCCTGAGGAAGTTCAAGCGGCCCCGTCACATGGCGCAGGCTCGCATTCTCTCCCAGGATCTTTTTCGGAAGCAGTGCAAACAGGCGCTCCGCCAGGGCCTTTGCCTCTTTCTCGTCATACTTGCGCGAGCGGACCTCCAGCCGGTAGCTGCCCTGATAGGCCAGGCGGCTCTCATCGCCTTTCCGCTCCCGGCTGCTCCTTTCGTCCGCTCCGCTGCCGCTTTCCCCGCCCGACTCTTTTGCTGCAGCGGTCTGTTCCCCGCCGCCCTCTCTCTGCAGGATATAAGCATCCAGCTGCGTGCTCCGGTCCTCTCCGCCGATTTCTTCCCTCCTGAGCCCTCCTCCTTGCAGAAGCAGGCTGCCTTCGGCGGCTGCATACCCTGCGGCGGCCAAAATATCGCCGACGAGAAAGATCATGAGCGCGATCCGTATACGTTTCACGTAAAAGCGCCTCTCTTCGCCCTCGAGTCTGCCGTACGGATACAGGACCGCGAGGTCTCTGCGGATCCCGCTCTCGCCAAAAAAGTCCCTCCCCTTGATCTTTTGCCCCAGCTTCCTTCCTCTCTCGTACAGAAAAACCGCTATTCTTGTGATTCCGGTGCCCTCTGCTTCTCTTGAGAGAAAATACAAAACCGCATAAGCCGCCAGGATCAGACCGTAGATGTATATCTCCATCTTTTTTCCTCTCTCACATTGCGATCGCCAGGATCTTTTCCGACAAAAACAGCGCGCTCAGATAGGCACCCAGGCACAGGGTCATGAACGCCGCCCCTTCGAAGTTGTGGTAAAGAACGTCAAAGAATCCCGGGGACGTGATCCCGATATAGAAAATAATCACAAAAGGAGTGATATCCATGATTCTCTGCTCAAGGCGCCGGTTTCCCAGCAGGATGCTGATTTCGTTCTCCACGTCCAGTCTCTCCGAGATCAGAAGCGACGTCCTTGCCAGAATTTCCGTCATGTTGCCGCCCCCTCTCTTTGCGATCCCGAACACCTCCGAAAACTCCCGGATCTCCTCCGTTCCGCACCTGTCCGCAAAGTCTTCAAGGAGCTTTTCGAGCGGGATCTGATTGTCCAGGCCTGCGGTCATCCTCGCTGTCTCTCTCGTGATCGGCGCGTACCGGCCGTATTGATAAACCATCTCCCGGTGCCCTTCGCGAAAGGCGTTTTCCGGGGAGTCCCCCGCCCTGAGCGCGTTGTTTACGCTCTCGAGCAGTTCCCGGAACTGGCCCGACAGGATCCGCTTTTCCTTTTCCTTCTCTCCCATGATCCTGTGCCTGCAGTAGGGGATGGCGAAGGGCGACAGGACAAGCACCGCTGTCCACGATTGATAGAAAAGCCATGCCGCCGCGGCTGCCATCGCGACCCCTTCCGCCAGATACAGGATCGTCCGCTCAGAGATCAATCCCCGCCAGGTCGAACTTAAATCTGTGACGGATCTCTTCTTCTTTTTCCCAGACGCCAATGATCTTCCCATTCTCTTCTCCCGTTTCTTTAAATCTGTACAGCGTGGACAGTCTGACCTGTCCCTCTTCAATCCCGACGACTTCCGCCACCTCGAGGAGCTTGCGGCTCCTGTCGCGCAGCCGCCCCAGGTGCACGATAAGATCAATTCCCGAGGCCAGCTGCCCCCGGATTGCCGACACCGGGAGGTCTATTCCCATCAGGATCATTGTCTCGAGCCTGGAAAGCATATCACAGGCGCTGTTTGCGTGCCCGGTGCTCATGCTCCCGTCGTGCCCGGTATTCATAGCTTGAATCATATCGATTGCCTCCGGACCTCTGACCTCGCCCACCACGATCCGGTCCGGGCGCATTCGAAGGCTTGCCTTGATGAGATCCCTGATGCTGATCGGCCGGCATCCCTCCACATTTGCATTTCGCGCCTCCATCCGCACCAGATTGGGCACATGGCGGATCTGGAGCTCCGCATTGTCTTCGATGGTGATCACCCTCTCTTCCGGATCGATACAGTCGGACAGGACGTTCAAAAAAGTGGTCTTTCCGGAGCCCGTCCCCCCGCTGATAAAAATATTCAGACCTGCCCTGACGCACTTGCCCAGAAACTCCGCTATATGGTCCGGTATGGATCCAAACCGCAGCAGGTCCTCCATTGTGATCGGATTCTGCGGAAACCTGCGGATCGTCAGGATCGGTCCGTTCATGGCGACGGGACTCAGGACCACATTGACCCGGTCGCCGCTCGCCAGTCTGCAGTCCACGATCGGGGATGAAGTGTTCACGACTCTGTTGGATGCGCCAACGATCTGCTGGATTACATCATCCAGCTTCTGCGCCGATGAAAAGCTTCCCGGATAGCGGGAGAGACTTCCGGCCTTTTCGATGAAAATATTGTCCGGCCCGTTTACCATGATCTCCGTCACCTCCGGATCCTCGAGCAGATCCTGCAGGACGTCCATTCTGCGAATGGAATGGAACAGATCCTGGCGAAGTCTCTTTTTTTCCTCCAGCGTGAGGAGAGGAAGGGACTGTGCGGCTCCAAGAGTGAGATGCATATCGATCAGATCCAGGACCTCGCTGTCCGGCACTTCCCTGGAGAAGTCGATCTTGCCCATGATGCTGCGCCGGATCTCCTCCCTGGCAGTGAGATAAGACGGATTCACAGCATGCCCTCCTCTTCGAGGAGCTCCTTCACACAGGAAGCGAGCTCACCGTGCGTCATCATGAATATGTTGCCGGGCAATTCCCTGAAGACGGGCAGCCGGCAGCGCCTCGTCTTCATAAAGATATCCTCGTACTGCGCGCTCCGAAGCAGCGCCTCATACTGGGTCATCTTGGCCTTGGCAAAGCCGTCCTCTCTGGTGATCGTAAAAATGAAATCGCACTGTCTCATGATCTCGAATACGCCGTCCGCATGTTCGCTCAGGTCCAGTATGCAGTACTCATATTCCGTCACCTTTTCGATGGTGCGCAGAAGTTCCAGCCACTGCTCCGCCCTGACGGACCGCATCAGAATAAAGGATTCAACGGGCGGCAGAATGTCCAGGCTGCCGATCTTTTCCGTCATATAGCGGAGCTGCCCGGCCAGCTTCTCCCTGGCGCAGTCGTTAAAATAGAGAAGGTCGCTGACCGTCCCCCGAAAGCTTCGGCTGAGCATGGTCTCAAGGCCCGAATACGCCTCGAAATTCAGGTACAGCACCGGGGCCGAAGCGGCCAGAAGCTGCCCCATGCACAGGGCAAACGTTGTCTGCAGACACCGGGTGACCGGTGAATAGATTCCGATCAGTTTCATGGGCCCGGAGTGGCGCACGCCCCCCGTGACTTCCTCTTCCCGCGCCACGCACAGTTCCCGGATCCTGTCGCAGATGTTCTCCACCGACTGGTATTTGCTCATGTTTTCCGGCTTCTCCATATAGACGCCGCTCTCATTGAGCAGGAGAATATCGCGGAAACCGGCCTTCTCTATTTTGTCCGAGTACTGGGACTGCGCAACCACGAGAAGTCTCGTATCCCGGGGATTCTCCCGCTCCAGCAGCATGTCGCTGCTTGTGTACAGATAAATGTCCCGGGACAGCCTTCCTTCATGCCGCAGATATTCCATCAGGTGTTCTCCATAAGAGACTTCACTGTCGCATATACAGATTTTGCGCGCGAGGGTTTCGCCGCCGCCACTATTCACAGGCATTTCTCCTTTCTCCGGAAAACAAGGGCCGGACGGAGGCTGCAGACAAAAAGGCCCTTCCTTCGCCCTTCAAAAAACAGGTACAAATGAATCAAAACAGGGATGGGCTCTGTATTCCAACCTGCTCGAGAAGCAGACAGAGCGTGACGCTGATGCCGATCGGCACAGCAAAATGAATTGTCCGGGAAAGGTCCCGGTATCTGATCAGCAGAACTGCGGAAATCACCGCGCCGATCAGAAAAGAGAGTACGAAACTTAATAGAAACCATCCTGTCCCCATCAGGGGCACAAGGGCCATCAGGAGCTTGATATCTCCGGCCCCCAGCCCGCCTCCCCTCCAGAAGGGGAACAGGAATACAAGAGTGACGGCCATCGTTCCGAGAACCGCGGGAAGCTGGTCCGGTGAGTAGTGAGCCACAAGCCACAACCCTCCCGCCAGTGTCGGAAACGTCAGGAAATTGTAGACTCTGCCCCGCCGCAGGTCTGACACCGCGGCTGCCGTCACGAACAGGATCAGGACTGTCCGTCCGCCTTCGGTCAATGGCTTCACCTCCTTCCTCCGGCTGGTGAAACTGATTATAAAATCATCGGTGGTGTCCGCACAAGACCTTTTTCGCAAATTTTACAACTTTGTTAAATCGGACGAAACCCGGTGGAAATTCCACCGGGCAAACGCCGGAAACCTCGATTTTAAGCCTCTTTGCGGCATCCAAAATCGGTAATGAACATCATTGCAACCGCAGGGCAGGTTTTATATAATAAGACTACCTCATAGTGAGGAGAAACATTTATGAACACCGCCTTTTGCGATGCAAAGGGCAGAAAGAGGAGTATTGTACTATGGCTAAATTTGTTTGCACTGTCTGCGGTTACATCTACGACGAAGAAGTCGGCGATCCCGATAACGGAATCGAGCCCGGAACCCCTTTTGCAGACCTTCCCGATGACTGGGAATGTCCTCTCTGCAGCGTAGGCAAGGAAGACTTCGAAGAGGAAGCCTGAGGCCTTTCGTAAAACTTCATAGAGACAATTAAAAGAGCCCGCGCACTGCCTGCGCGGGCTCTTCCTTTCAAGGGATGTTCCCTGCTGTATCTGGTATTATCTGGCCTCTCCGAAGACGTCGTCCACAATCGCCTTGACGGTGGCGGCCGTCTTTCTGAGCTCGTCCAGCTCCTCCTCGCTCATCTCCAGAGGCACCAGGCACTCCACGCCGTCCTTGCCGACGATCGCGGGCATGCTCAGCGCCAGTCCGTCGATATCGAACGCGCCGTACATAAGGCTCGATACGGGAAGTACGGACTTCTCATCGCGCACGATGGACTCGCATACTCTGCGGACGGCCATGGCCACGCCGTAGTAAGCGGCTTTTTTCTTCCTTGTGATCATATCCGCACTGCCGCGGACTTCTTTCGCGATCTGCTCGAAATACTCTGTAGGATCCGGATAGCCGCGCATCTCGCAGAACTCGCGGATCGGAACGCCGGAAACGGTCGCGCTGCTCCAGATCGGAACTTCTCCCCGTCCCTGCTCGCCTACCATGTAAGCGTGAATATTGCGGGCGTCAACGCTCAGTTTTTCGCTGAGCAGTGATCTGAGCCTGGCCGAATCAAGAACCGTGCCGAGGCCGAGGATCCTTCCCTCTGCCCACCCGCTGATCTTCAGCGCCGCATAGGTGAGGATGTCAACCGGATTCGCGACGATCAGCATGATCCCTTCCTCGTTTCTCTTCGCGATCTCGGGAATGATCTGCTTGAAGAGCGCCACGTTCTTCTCGACGAGCTCGAGTCTCGTATCGCCGCGCCTCTGCACCGCCGCTGCCGCCACGATAATGATCCCTGCATCTGCCAGATCATCGTAGCCGCCCGCGTAGATCTTCATCGGCTTTGCGAATGTAAGGCCCTGTGCGAGATCCATCGCCTCTCCCTCTGCCTTCTCGGGAGCCGTGTCGATCAGCACCATTTCGTTGAACAACCCGCTCTGCATAAGGGCAAAGCAGGACGCCGCACCCGCGCTGCCGCAGCCAACCATTGCTACCTTCCTCTGATTCAATGCCATAACAGAACCTCCTCCAAAATATTGCATTATGTAATTATTCAGCACCCCTTAAAAACGATCAAAATAAGGATAGGGGAGCTTGCTCCCCGAAACGTTTTTGCTTGTTTTTAAGGGGCGGACAAGGCGCGAAGCGCCTCTGGACGCTCACAGTCCCGAATGCGCAGCATTTGGGATTGTGGGGTGCTGAATAATCAATTTCGTTATACCCCGGATCTTCCTCAATATCAGCTGTCGGACTGCCCCCATGCTGTCCTTGCTCCGCCGGCGGGACCCCTCCCGCCCGGCGCCGTTTTTTTTATTGTGCTGCTGTCAGTCCGAGCTCATAATTGACGTACTTGATGACCTCGTCAGCGTCAATTCCGTGCACCATGCAGGCCTCGCTGAGAGATTCCATCTGTGAAGCCGGGCAGCTGATGCAGCCCATGCCGCAGTTCATAAGGACGTATGCCGCCTCGGGATATTTTCTGAGGATATCCGCGATCAGCATACTTCCGTCAATAGGTGTCTTATCTTCCGTTCCCATGTTAAAACTTCCTCCAAATCTTTGTCAGGGCCCGCGGAGCGAGCCGCTTCGCCGCGTGCGGGCTGCCCTGCGGCAGCACTTTCTTTCCGCACGTAAGTGCAAATAATACTATGTAATTGTAATTATAGAGGTTTCTCTCTACTTTGCAAGCTTTCCCTCAGCTTCTGAAGAGCCGTAAAGAGAAAGAATGCCGCGATATTGCACAGCACTATGCTCGCCCCTGTGGGCGCCGCGTACAGATACGATATGACAAGTCCCGTGACCAGGCAAACCGTCGAGACGATCGCCGAACAGATCATTACCGAGCGGAATGTAATGCATGTGCGCATGCTCGTGACGGCCGGAAATACCACGAGGCTGGAGATCAGGAGCGACCCCATCATGCGCATTCCCACGACGATGATCAGCGCTGTCAAAACAGCGATCACCATATTGTACAGCCGCGCATTCAGTCCCGTCGCTCTCGCAAAGGTCTCGTCAAAAGTCACTGCGAAGATCCGGTTGTAAAAGAATACGAACAGAGCCAGGATCACCGCCGAGACGGCCCCTGTCAGGACCACGTCTCCCTCGGACATGCTCAGAATACTGCCGAACAGATAGTTGTAAACATCCGTATTCATGCCCGTGGTCATCGACACCACCATGACGCCGACCGCCAGCGATCCGGTGGAGATCAGCGCGATCGCCGCATCTCCTTTGATCTTGCCGCTCTCCGACAGGCGAAGGAGCAAAAAGGAGGCCGCAATGACGACGGGGATCGCTACCGCCAGCGGCGCCGCGTTCATGGCCGTCGCGATGGCCAGCGCGCCGAATCCCACATGGGACAGACCGTCGCCGATCATGGAATAGCGCTTAAGGACCAACGTCACGCCCAGAAGGGCCGAGCAGAGCGCCACCAGAACTCCCATGCACAGCGCGCGCACCATAAAGGGATAAGTAAACATTTCCAAAATCAGTTGAAACATTATTTGCGCACCTCTTTCTCCGCCTTCTCCTGCGCTGCGGGGCTCTCCTTTTTCTCTGCGGCCGCATCCGACACTGCTGTCCCTTCGGGAGCTGCCTCTGTCGGCGCCGAAACAGTCTCTGCGGGAGCCGCTCCCGCCGCCGGCGCCGGCTTCTTTACCTGCGCCTTTTTCCAGATATGGACCGCCTTGCCGCCGTCCATAAAGCTGTGATAGGCAGCGCTGTAACGGTAGTCCTCGCAGGTTCCGAAGAAGAGCTGCCGGTCCTCCCCCAG
Organism: Lachnospiraceae bacterium; assembly: GCA_017469935.1. Classification (GTDB taxonomy): domain Bacteria; phylum Bacillota; class Clostridia; order Lachnospirales; family Lachnospiraceae; genus CAG-791. The sequence goes on along the minus strand of JAFUFL010000001.1, from coordinate 9,586 downwards.
ATGCAGGATGTGAGAAGCATAGTTCGTCGCGGCCTGCACGTCGTGGGACACCATGATGACCGTGATTCCCATCTCCGAGTTGATGCGCTCGATCAGCTTATACATGTTGATCGTGACAAGCGGGTCGAGTCCGGCAACCGGCTCGTCGAGCAGGATCACTTTTTTGGTCGCGCACAGTGCCCTCGCCAGGAGGACCCTCTGCTGCTGGCCTCCCGAGAGATCTCTGTAGCATCGGTCCGCCAGATCCGTGATCTCCAGCGCCTCCATATTGCGGGCCGCCCTCTCCTTCTCTGCTTTGCCGAAGAACGGGCGCATCCCCATGCCGGACAGGCACCCGGAGAGCACCACTTCCCGCACGCTGGCGGGAAAGTCCTTCTGGACCGGGGTCTGCTGGGGCAGGTATCCGATCTCCCTGGCGCGCAGGTCTTCCCCGAAGGTTACGCTGCCCGCGGAAGGCCTTTTGAGGCCCAAAAGCCCTTTCATCAGCGTGCTCTTGCCCGCGCCGTTCTCCCCGAGTATGCAGAGATAATCGCCCTGCTCTATTTTGAAATTAAGGCCGTGAAGGACGGTCACGCCGTCGTAAGCAAAAGCCAGATTGTCACAGCTGATCAGACTCATTTCTTATTCCTTCCTCCTAGCGCCTCCCGGATCACTTCCAGGTTCTCGGTCATCAAAGATACATAGGTCGCGCCGCTCTCCATCTGCTCCCTGGTCACGTTGTGGCAGGAATAGAAAGTGCGCTGCACTGCTCCCGTGCTCTCGCAGATCGCCCGGGCAATATTTCCGTTGGAAAACTCGATCGAGAAGACCACGGGGATCTTCTCTTCCCGCACCTTATCGATCAGAAAGGCCAGCGTCGACGCGCTGGGCTCCGATTCCGAAGAGCAGCCCGGGAACGCGGCGTAGTAGTCCAGCCCGTACCTCTCGGCAAAATAGCGCACCGGAAATCTGTCTCCGAACACGATCGTTTTGCGCTCCGCGCTCTGCACGATCTCGCCGAACTGCCGGTCCACCTCCAGGATCTGCTCCTCGTAGGCTTTTGCATTGGCGAGATAGGCCTTCGCGTTCTCCGGATCGATCTCCGCCATCTTCTGCGCGATCGCCTCAGTGATCTCGGCCGCCTTCACGGGAGACGTCCAGACGTGCTCGTCCGCCTCTTCGTGCTCCTCATGGGACGAATCGCCGCCGTTTATGTGTTCCGATTCCTCGCTCTCATGGTCGTGATCGTGCTCTTCCTCGGCTTCGTGGTCGTGGGCCTCTTCCGTCTCGTGGTCATGAGTCTCCTCGGCTTCGTGGTCATGCCCTTCCTCTTCTCCGTGGGAATGGTCATGCTCGTGGCCGCGCTCCTCCATCATGCCTTCCACGATCTCTTCGGCGACCGTATCCGTAATCTCGACCAGTTTCAAAGTCTGCGGCTTATGGTCGCCCATATTTTCCAGAATTCTGTCCACCCAGACATCATTTTCCGCCCCCACATAGATGAACAGGTCGCAGTTCTGGATCTCCTTGATGTCCAGCGGCGTCGGCTCGTAGGAGTGGATCTCCTCGCCGGGTTTGAGAAGCATCCTGACATTCGCCAACTCCTCATTTCCCGAGATCACCCTGGCGAAATCGTACGGAGGAAAAATAGTCGCCACGACCTTCATGCGGCCGTCATCCGGAGCCTCATCCCGTATCGAGCACCCTGTAAAGGCGCCCGCCAGGAGGATCAGCGCCAGGACCAGCGCAACGATCGGAGGCAGGTGCTTTCGTTTTCTCTTTTCGTTTCCCGATCGTCTCACTTGTTCCTCCTGCAGTCTCCGCAAATGCCGTAAAACAGTGTGCGCGTGCAGTCCAACTCAAAGCCGCTCCCTTCGCTGCCCGACAGGCTCTGCATCGCGGCTTCCACCGACCTGCGCTCGATGTGCACTACTTTGCCGCATTTCTCGCACTTTCCGTGGACATAGGCCGACTCCCCGCCGTGTTCTCCCTTGAACTCGTAGCAGGCGCCGGTCACCGCGTCCACCATGTATTTGTTGACAGCGCCTTCCTCCACCAGGCGGTCCAGCTGGCGATAGATCGTCGCCACGCCGATCGCGATGCCGCGCGCGCGCAGCTCGTCCAGGATCTGGCCGGCCGTCATATGCTCTTTTTCATTTTCCTGCAGAATCGCAAGGATCTGCTCTCTGTGTTTGGATTTATAAGAAGTTCTCGCACCCATTTCCGATTCTCCTGTAAAAATTCGCTCGCCGCCCGGTTTCCGGCGGCGCAAATTCGAAAATGATTCTCATTTTTGATTTCAGAACTTCAATTATAGTGAAAAACCATCCGCTGTCAATAGCATTTTCTTCTTGCCATTAATTTTTAAACGCAATAACATAAAAATGATTTTCTTAAACAGATTAAGAAGGAGGATCCCCATGGGACGTACAATAAACGGAAAAACTGCTGTTCTCGCTGTGATCGGTGACCCGGTAGGCCACTCCCTCTCGCCGCAGATGCACAATTATGCCTGCGAGCTTCTGGGCCTGAATTACGTATATGTCGCCTATACCGTCAGGGAGGACGGCGTACCCGCCGCTTTCGACGCGATGCGCGCCCTCGGCATCCGCGGCTTCAACGTCACGATGCCCTGCAAGATCGCCGCTTTTGAACACGCCGACAGGCATTCGGAAGCCGCCCGGATCATCGGCGCCTGCAACACGATCATCAACGACGGCGGCGTGCTCACCGGCCACATAACGGACGGCGAAGGCTATGTCAATATGCTCCGCGCGAAGGGCGCAGAGATTGCCGGCAGAAAAATAACCGTCTGCGGCGCGGGCGGCGCGGGGACCGCGATCGCGGTCCAGTGCGCCCTGGACGGCGCAAAGGCCGTTTCCATCTTTAATCGAAAATCCGGCTCCTGGAACAGGGCTCTTGAGACGGCCCGGAAGATCAAGGCTGTCCGGCCGGACTGCCGCGTGGAAGTCTGTGACCTCGAGGATCAGGCGCTGCTGGCCGAAGAGATCGCAGGCAGCGATATTTTGGCAAACGGCACCAATCTGGGCATGAAGCCCCTTGAAGACCGGATGGTCATCTCGGACCCTTCCGTTCTGCGCCCCGGCCTCATTGTCACGGACGCGGTCTATGACCCGGTGGAGACCCGGCTCCTCAAGCTGGCAAAAGAGGCCGGGTGCCTGACTTTCGGCGGCAAAGACATGCTGCTCTGGCAGGGCGTCGCCGCCTTCAAGCTGTTCACCGGTCACGACATGCCGGTGGAAGAGGTGAAGGCCCGGTACTTCGCGGACTGAGTCTGCGACTGCATAAAAACGCATAAGAAAACGTATAGAAAAAATCCCTGCGTGCCCCGACATACATCAGGACCCACAGGAATTTATTCATAGTTTCTTTCATGCAGCCCGTTGCACGGGCCGCCCGCTCAGCGCTCCCTCACAGGAACCATCACAGGAACACTCACGGGAAAAGACCACTCACGCGATGGAGACGACTTTGTAATCTCTGTCCTCAACCGCTTCCTTGAGCTTCTCGTCCGCCACATCCGCATTCAGAGTAACGACTGCCGTGCCTTCCTTGTGGCTTACGTCTGCGGAAGCGACGCCGTCGATCTTCTCGAGGACCTTCTTCACGGTCGCCTCACAGTGCTCGCACATCATTCCTTCGATTTTCATTGTCTTTGTCATGGCTTTTTCCTTTCTGCTGCGCTCCGCAGCTTTCCTCTCCTCGTTGTATTCCGATAAAAGCTTTCCGTCTGCATCTGTCTGCACCGGGTTTTTCAGCTTTTCATCCTTTGCACTGCTGCGCATGTCAAATCCGTTCAGGCGCAGCGCGTTGGTGACCACACAGAAGCTGGACAGGCTCATGGCCAGGGCTCCCAGCATGGGGTCCATGGTGATCCCGAGGGGGCTCAGCGCGCCCGCCGCGACGGGGATCAGGATCGAATTGTAGATCAGCGCCCAGAAGAGGCCCCACAGAATGGTCTTGTAGGTCTTCCGGCTCAGCCTTACCGCCGCGCTCACGTCGGTCAGCCGGCTGTTCATCAGCACCACGTCCGCCGCGTCGATGGCCACGTCCGTTCCGGCGCCGATCGCGATGCCGATATCCGCTCTCGTGAGGGCCGGCGCGTCGTTGATGCCGTCTCCCACCATAGCGGTCCGGCCCTTCTCCTGCAGGCGCCTTATGACTTCTTCCTTGCCGTCAGGCAGCACGCCCGCGACCACTTCGCTGACGCCGGCCAGCTTTCCGATGGCCTCCGCGGTCTTCTCGTTGTCTCCGGTGAGCATGACCACGTGGATGCCCATATTCTGCAGCTCCTTCACCGCCTGCGCGCTGTCCTCCTTGATGGGGTCCGCCACGGCGATGATTCCCAGAAGGGCCCCTTCCCTGGCAAAATAGAGAGGCGTCTTCCCTTCCTGCGCCAGCCTGTCGGTGACCTCGGCCAGATACTTCAGCCATCCGACCATGTCGCCGGACCGGCCGCGCTGCGCGGTCAGCTTGGTGAGAATGAACTTCTGGCTTCCGCCCACGATCCATTTTCCGTCGATCACGGCCGAGAGGCCGTTTCCGGGCAGGGCCCTGAAATCCTGTATATCCGACGACTTCACGCCGCCCGCGAAGCTTTTGATCGCCTCCGCTTTTTCTCCGTTTGTGTAGTCCACGATCGCTTTTGCCAGCGGATGCTCGCTCTGCGCCTCCAGAGACCCTGCCAGATACAGCAGTTCCTCCTCGGAGACCCCTTCCATGGGGATCACTTCCGTCACTACCGGCTGTCCGCTGGTGATCGTACCGGTCTTGTCCAGCGCCACGATCTGCACATTTCCGGTCTCCTGCAGGGCTTCCGCCGTCTTAAAGAGGATTCCGTGCCTGGCGCCCATGCCGTTTCCGACCATGATGGCCACGGGCGTGGCGAGGCCCAGCGCGCAGGGGCAGCTCACGACGAGCACGGAAATGCCTCTGGCCAGCGCGGTTCCCACCGGCGCCTTGACGATGAAGAGCCAGATCAGCGTCACCGCGATCGCTATGACGATTACCGCGGGGACGAAGACACCGGAGATGGTGTCCGCTATTTTGGCAATGGGGGCCTTGGTGGCCGCCGCATCGCTTACCATCTGAATGACCTGGGACAGGCTCGTGTCCTCCCCGACCCGGGTCGCCCGGCAGCGAAGGAATCCGGACTGGTTGAGCGTCGCGGAGGAGACCTGTGATCCGGGCTCCTTGTCCACGGGAATGGACTCACCGGTCAGCGCCGCCTCGTTCACCGCGCTCGTGCCTTCGAGGACAATACCGTCTACGGGGATGGTCTCCCCGGGTCTGACCACAAAAATATCGTCCTTCTGCACGAGGTCGATATCGATCGTCTCTTCGACGCCGTTCCTCTCTACGTTGGCCGTCTTGGGCGCCAGTTTCATGAGGGATTTGAGGGCGTCCGTCGTCTTTCCCTTTGATCTGGCCTCCAGCATCTTGCCGACCGTGATCAGCGTCAGGATCATGGCAGCGGATTCAAAATAGAACTCCATCATGTATTTCATGACCGCTTCGCTGTTGCCGTCTGTCTGCGCCCGGGTCATGGCGAGCAGCATGACAGTCGAATAGACGAAGGCCGCTCCCGAGCCCATGGCGATCAGGGTGTCCATGTTGGGCGCGCCGTGAAACAGGCTCTTAAAACCGCTGATAAAGAATTTCTGGTTGATCACCATGACGATGCCCGCCAGCAGCATCTGCACGATTCCCATGGCCACATGATTGCCGTCGAAAAAGGCGGGCAAAGGCCACCCGAACATCATGTGTCCCATGGAGAAATACATAAGCACCAGAAGGAATCCCAGTGAGGCGATCAGTCTCTTTTTGAGGACCGGCGTCTCGTGGTCCTTCAGGGCCTCTTCCTCCGCTGCCAGTTTCGCCGTCAGACTCCCGGCTCTTCTTCCCGCGCCGGACCCCTGTCCGGCGTCCTTGGGCGATGCGCCGTAGCCGGCGTCTTCCACCGCCTTCATGATCTCCGACGGAGACGCCGTTCCCTCCACACCCAGCGTGTTGGTCAGAAGGCTCACGTTGCAGGACTCCACGCCCGGCACCTTGGATACTGCCTTTTCCACGCGCGCCTGGCAGGCCGCGCAGCTCATTCCCGTTACTGTATATTGCTCCATACTCGTTCCTTCCCGAAGCCATGCCGGAGGCATTACTTCCGAAGATGGGCGCCCTCTTGTGCGCTCATCATTTGTTATTTCATCAGCTTCTGCAGCGTCTTCACCAGCTCGTCCACTTTTTCGCTGTTCCCCGCCTGCACATCCTCCGTCACACAGGTGTGGATATGATTGGCAAGCAGTACCTTTGTGAAGCTGTTGAGCGCCGCGTTGGCGGCCGCCACCTGGTTGATGATGTCGATGCAGTAGGCGTCCTCCTCCAGCATGCGGCGGATTCCGCGCACCTGCCCCTCGATCCTGCTGAGGCGGTTGATCAGGTCCTTTTGCTCCTTCTCGGAGCGGACCTTGGTGCGGCAGCAGGCAGGTATCTTTGTGGTTTGCGCCTCATCGGCGCCGGATTTACTGCTCTTTATTTCGGGCGCTGTCTGGGCCCCGTACCCTTCCATCTGCATTCTTGTATCTCCTTACGTCCTTCTGCTTCGAACATGATCCTGTTTCGATTGTTCGTGCTCATTATATACCCCTATGGGGTATATTGCAATAGGGAGTTAGTCTATCCTTTGAAAAGTACCGTAATAATCCAACTGCCCATATCAGCTTCTCAAAAAATGGAATCACTGAGAATCCTTGCTCAGGCATGCTGTACTTTTGCTACAATGTATGTAATTTAACTCGTGCGGGAAGGTAGGAGCTGTTCGAAGGGCAGCCCGGAAGCAGGACACTGAAGATTGCGCGCAGAACCGGCGCGAAGAATCCGGATGCGGAGCCGGCAGAACAGATCCGGGTGCGGAGTGTATTCGATATTCATTAACTTACAGAAACGGAGCAACAAATTGCGCTACTATATCGCTGACTGTCATTTTTTTCACGAGAGCCTCAACTATCAGATGGACTGCCGCGGCTTTGCCGACGCGCGGGAAATGAACGCCTATATGATCGAGCAATGGAACAAAAAAGTCCGCTGGAATGACGAGGTTGTCATCCTGGGCGACTTCTCTGTGGGAAAAGCGGAGGAGACCAACCGCGTGCTGGAGCAGCTGAACGGCTTTCTGTATCTGATCGAGGGAAATCACGACCGCTTCGGGCACGCCAAAGGTTACAACGCCGCCCGCTTTAAGTGGATCCGTCCCTACGCCGAGCTGCGCGACAACAGTCGCAAGGTCATTCTGTGCCACTATCCGATCCTGTGTTACAACGGACAGTACCTGTTTGATGAAGCCGGCAACCCGCGCACCTATATGCTCTACGGCCATGTCCATGACACCTGGGACCAGCGGCTTATGGAGCAGGCGCAGGCGCTGACCCGGCAGCAGGACCGGGCCCGCAGGGACGGCACGCAGTACAAGCTGCCCTGCCAGATGATCAACTGCTTCTGCATGTATTCCGATTACACGCCGCTGTCGCTGGATGAGTGGATCGAGGTCGACAGGAAGAGAACTGAAAAGAGAACTGAAGAAGAGAACTGAAAAAACAGGGCCAAAAAAGAACAGCCCCGGCGGAATAACCCGTCGTGCCTGCTCTTCGTCAGGGATCTGCCGGAAATGGCAGTCCGTTTGGATAGATCCTGCGGTTATAATACTTATCTTTCCCGATCACTTTTTTGGTCAAGTGAATCGGGCTTGCGTCATTAAACAGGAGGGTGACTTTGGATGTCTCCCCGGTCTCCTTGTCAAGCAGAAGCTGATGGATCTGTCGTATATTTCTCTGCGCCTGCACTTCAATCACTCCCTCGCTGCATCGGTATACGATGGTGCCGTTATAATGAGTGCTCATTACATTGGAAAGTGCCCCCATTCTTATGATATTTTCATCCAGGTCTTCGTGCGCATATGTCGTTTCTGTCACTTTATTCGATGTAAAATACGAATATGAAGGGTTCACCGCATTAACAAATGCCTGCATATTGGATCGAATATATCCGTGATGACTCATCTTAAATATATCGGCTTTCAGCTGATATCCTGATCTCAATACTATTTTCTCCGCCTGGTTCTGCAGATCTCCGCAGGTCAGGTATTTTGACCCGCCTCCCGTAAACATGATCACGGAAGACTGGTTATTGATATACTGTACATCATACCAGTTTTTAGAAGTCGGGCAGCCGCAGCAGTACAGGACTTCCCCTTTTATAGTTCCTACGTCAATTTCCTGTCCCTCTTCTGTGTAGACAATCCTGGTCCCCTTCTCTTTCGCCGCCTCTAATACCCCCTCCGCATAAGGCCTTAACCTTTCGTAATACGACATCTCTGACCACTCTTCATTAGTCTCATATAAATAATCTATGGGCGGAATGTATACTGTTCCGACATTATAGTTCTCGATGATCTCCGCTGTATTGCCCGCGTGATCATCATGCCAGTGAGAAACAAGGGTATCAAACTCCTTCTCTTTATAGCCGTTTTCATCCAGCCAGCGAAAGATTTCCCTTGTGTTTCTGTCGCCGCTGTCAATCAGAAGCGCTTTCCCTCTGCCGTCCGTTATCATTGCGGCTTCTCCGGTGTTCTCCGCGCCCAAGTCGATTGCTGTTATTTCCATCATGTCCTCTTCCGGATCCGACGCGGCAGGCAGCGACACTTTACTGAACCCCATAACAAGAATAATGACTGTAACGGCAATGATCACAGGATTATTCGTCCGAAGCTTACTCTTCATCTTCGCTCCGCCTCCCTGCCCGCTTTTGGTGCAATAACTCTCCGGTATTGCTTCCGGAACCCCTGTTTGGTCCCTCCTCCTGACGGCTCTCTGCCTTGGCAGCCGCACTGTTGCTTACCATCTCCTCTGCTGTCCGCAGGAATATTTCTTTCTCAGCGTCCGACATTTTTGATACAGCTTTGAGAACAGTTTTTATGTTTTCTTCCTTTTTTTCGTTCATTTAGTCCCCCAATAAGCAGAATGGCAACAAGCACACAATATTGTGTGTTTGTTGCCATTCTATTACTTTGTCTTTTTTCAGTCAACAAAGAAGTTTTCAGGGACGACTCGCCTGCCGGGCTATGACTGTTTTGAAGGCAATCTTACATTGATCCGGGTCACTAATTGTTTGACGGATTTATTTAATACATATAAAATATTTTGAGAATACTAACAAACGGCAATAACATATCAGTACCTATTCCAGATTCGCGGAGCGAGCCGGAGCAAAAACGGGTCATTCCGTCGCTCAGTCAATGGAAGGAGCATAAATGCGGGAACGAATTGTTGAACTCAGAAAGATTCTCGGGCTGACACAGCAGCAATTTGGTGACAAGCTCGGGATTAAAAGAGGAACAGTCGCCAATTATGAGGTGGGCAGAAATCTCCCTTCTAAAGCGGTAATGCGCCTTATTTGAGTCTTCTGTAGCTTAGGTGGGTGACTCTACCTGACCAAATTAAAATAACAATTGAAAAACCATTGGCATTCCGCTATTGTGGTTGTTTGCGAAGACAATACACGATAGGAGGGAAACACCAATGGCCTCGCCCCTTAG
>JAFUFL010000108.1 GCA_017469935.1 Lachnospiraceae bacterium | reverse complement strand
GCGCCTGACAAAAGGCTCCCCCTATTCCATGAAAGAACTGAACATCTCTCACGGCGGCGCATGAACGCGCCGCCTGTTAGAGTGCTTTTCTATGCCCTGATTCTAACACTGAATCAGGGCTTTTGTGTGTGAATAGTAACAGAGGTCGGCGGTACCCTGGAGGTCTTCGATACCCTAGAGGTCTTCGATACCCTAGAGGTCTTCGATACCCTAGAGGTCTTCGATACCCTAGAGGTCTCCGATACCCTGGAGGTCTTCGATACCCTGGAGGTCTCCGATACCCTGGAGGTCTCCGATACCCTAGAGGTCTTTGATACCCATAAGAAAGAATAGTATAATTGAGTGAAGAGCAACAGAGTGCAGAACAACAGCGTGGAATACCATACACACCGGACGGGAGCGCCGCAGAGGCCCTGAGCGGGAGCCTTCCAAAGCGGCCATTTCATGGAGGAGGAAAATGAGCAGGCTGAAAGAACTCAGAAAAATAGTGGATGCGGAGCTGAACAGGATGGAGGATGCGGACAAGCGCATCAGCGCGGTGAATCATCTGTACGGGGTATCCCTGGCAGCGACGATGATTGCCAAAAAGCGCGGGCTGGACCCGGAACTGGCCGCTATGGCGGCTATGATGCACGACCTTGCCGCCTATAAATCGGGGTCGTACGATGACCACGCGCACAAGGGAGCTGTGCTGGCGAGAGATATTTTGGCACAGCTTGGGAAGACCGACCAGAAGGAGACGGACCTGATCTGTTCGGCGATCTATCACCATGACGACAAGCTCGTTGTGGACGATCCCATGGATGAGGTGCTCAAGGACGCGGATGTGATTCACCACTGCATGAACGACTTGGCCAAAACAGTGAAAGAAAAAGAAAGGGCGCGGTTCGCGGCGCTCTGTGAAGAGTTCGGGATGTGAGAGGAGAGATTCTATGATTCTTTATCACACAGGGTATCAGGAGATCCGTGAGCCGGATATCCGGCACGGCAGGGTCAACGCCGATTTCGGGCAGGGCTTTTACATGACTGCCAACGAGGAATTCGCGAGAAGATGGGCGAGGGCCCGTAAGGATGCACAGACTATTGTCAATGTGTACGACCTGGATCTGACGGGGCTGACAGTGCACCGCTTTGAGAGGAATGAGGAGTGGTTTGACTACATTTTCAGGAACAGGGCGGCAAAGCCCGACCGGCTCCCGGACGCGGATGTGATCATCGGGCCGATTGCGAACGATACGATTTACGATACTTTCGGGATCATTACGAGCGGACTTCTGCCTGCGGAAAAGTCGATGAGGCTGCTGATGATCGGACCATGCTACGAACAGATTGTTGTCAAAAGTCAGAGAGCGGCAGATCAGCTGGTGTGGCGGGAGGGCAATGTTTTGACGGAGCAGGAGGTGGCCGGTTACCGCGAGATCGTCGCGCAGGAAGAGGCGGAGTACCAGAGGCTGTTCGCCGAAGAGATGGAGAGGATGTAGCGGAGCGTGCGTACGCTGCAGAGGCAGGGGAGCCTGCCTTGTGTTTGGGGCCCACAGTGTGAGCCGGGGAGCCGGGGAGCTGGTGCACCGGTGCGCCGTCGCGCCGCCGCGCCGCGTGAATTATTGACTTAAGTGGGGAAAACCCGCCGGATTATACTTGTAGTGTAAAGTGCGGCGATTCGGTTGACTCTGAAATTACAGTTTGATAGATTATGACTCAGGAAGTGCCTGTCCTGCTGGTTTTGCCATGCAGAAAAGGCACTTTCTTTGTTTTTGAGGAGAGACCCTGGAGGTGGGGACTACCCCTGGAGGTGTGGACTACCCTGAAGGTGGGGAGAGACCCTGGAGGTGGGGAATACCCCTGGGTGGGAACTACCCTGAAGGTGTGGAATACCCCTGGGTGGGAACTACCCTAAAGGGGGTGGGAACTACCCTAAAGGTGTGGACTACCCTGAAGGTGTGGACTACTCCTGGGTGGGAACTACCCTAAAGGTGTGGAATACCCTGAAGGTGGGATCATAAATTTAAGAATCACGGGTCATGGCAAAAAAGTAAGCCATCTTGTCGGGTATGCCCTGCATATCCGGATGGAAATAAATGAATAGGCTGTAGGACAGGCAAATCGGCACAGGCACGCCGACTGATCCGGCAGCCGCTAACCGGTGGTAGCTCAGGGTCAGAGCGCTTAAAAAAGAATCCTGTTCGGAATTCTGACAGCAATATTATTGCTCTTTTAAAGCAGATGTCGTCGGTTCAAATCCGACCCACCGGAGTTTGCGTCAGGGGCTCGCTGAGCGGGCCTGGCGCGGCATCAGGATACCCCAGAGGTATCGAGATACCCTGAAGGTGTCTAAACCATTAAGATACCCTAAAGGTGTCTAAACCATCAAGATACCCTGAAGGTGTCCAAACCATCGAGATACCCTAAAGGTGTCCATACCTCAGAAGTATCGATATAAAAACAGGCATCAGAAGCCCCGCAAGCGGCCGCACGGGAGGAATTCTGACGCCGGAAAGGAGAAGAGATGGATTTTGCAAAAGCAGCAAAAATGAACAGCAGATTGACTCATACTGAGAACGGAGCACTGGCTCTCAACACGACAGGCGGCGCAAGGCTCGATCTGTTTGCGACGATCGGAGCTCTGCGCGACGCGGAAGAGGCCAGAGTGTGCCGTCTCTTCTCTGAAGCTTACAGAGAAGATCCGCTGTTCGCGACAAAGATCGCTTTCTACGCCCGCGACGCCCGCGGCGGACTGGGCGAGAGAAAGGTGTTCCGTACGATCATCCGATTTTTGGCCACGTATCATCCGGAGGCGATCCGCCCCAACCTGGACCTGATCGGCGTGTACGGCCGTTACGACGACATGTACTGCCTGATCGGCACTCCGATGGAGGGCGAGATGTGGGCCGCCATGAGGGCGCAGTTTGAGAAGGACAGGGAGGCGCTGGCCAAAGGACAGGCCATCTCCCTGCTGGCAAAGTGGATCAAGACGGCCGACGCATCTTCGGCAAAAACTCGCGCGCTGGGCATCCGAACCGCCCGCGAGCTGGGCTATGATGTGTACACATTTAAGAGGATTGTGCGCGCCATGCGCCGCCAGATCGGTATCGTCGAGGCGCTCATGTCTGCGGGACGCTGGGATTTGATCAAGTATCCGGAAGTACCTTCCAGAGCAATGATGATCTACCGCAATGCATTTATGAGACATGATAAAGAGCGTTTCAGCGAGTTTGTAAACAAGGCAGTAAGCGGTGCGGTTAAGATCAATTCTGCAGCACTGTATCCTTATGACATTGTCATGAAAGTTATGAGCGAGGGATGGGGAAGAGTGAAAGAAGATCCGGCCCTCGAAGCCCAGTGGAGACAGCTCCCCGACTATGTCGGGAAAGAGGTCAACGCGCTGGTGATCGCGGATACATCCGGCTCCATGAGTGGCCGCCCTATTGCAACTTCTGTGGGGCTCGCGGTCTATTTTGCAGAGCGTAACAAAGGGGCATTCCACAACCTGTTCATGTCCTTCTCGGCATCTTCTAAGATCCATGAGCTTAAGGGCACTACTTTGGCGCAGAAGATTTCCGGCATTGACATGTCAGACTGGGATAACAACACCAACCTTGCGGCGGCGCTGGACCATATCCTGGAGATCGGATGCAAGTACCATGTAAGCCCTGACGAGATGCCGAAGACGCTGATCATCATCTCCGACATGGAGATTGACTGGTGCACAGGCAAGGAGTGGACTTTCTACAAGCATGCCATGCGGAAATTTGCCGCGCGCGGCTACGTGATTCCGAACATTGTTTTCTGGAATGTCGCGAGCCGCCACGATATTTTCCACGCCGATAAGACACGCATGGCGTGCAGCTGGTCAGCGGCCAGTCCGCGGCGATGTTCCGAAACGTGATCGCCTGCATCGGCTTGGATCCCGTCACGGCGATGGAAAAGACAATTAATTCAGAAAGATATGAGGCTGTAACTGTGGAGGGAATATGAGCGGCTCGGAGGGCCTGAGCGTATGCGAGGTCTTGGAAGACCTGAGCGATCGGGCTCTCTGAGATTATGAGGAGCCGCCGGACCGGCAACATCCCTCCGGATACAGCAGATTTGGAGGTAAATTATGTTCAAGAGTCCGACTTACGGCAAACTGGATTTTGACCGTATTCCTGACAAAATATTGAAGTTCTACACGGACCACCTGAAATACGAGTCGCCCATGCAGATCATTATCGGTACTGATTCTCAGAATTTTGACACGACCAAAATAGTGTCCGTCATAGCAGTGATCTGCGAGGGGCACGGCGGCATCTTCTTCTACGAGATCACGAAGCAGCCGCTGATCAGAGACGTCAGGACCAAGCTCCACGTCGAGACAAACGACAGCCTGCGTGTCGCGCAGGCGCTGGTGGAGATCCTGGAGGGGAGCAAGGTGTACGAGGAGATGTACCTGAGCTGCCCGATCGCGATCCACATCGACGCGGGCAACAGCACCAGCGGCAAGACGAGGGAGCTCATCCCGGAGTTGGTCGGCTGGATCAAGGCATGCGGTTACGACTGCAGTGTCAAGCCGGAAAGTTTTGTGGCGAGTACGATCGCGGACAGGCTCTCCAAGTGAGAAGTTGCCAAGGAAGGGGTTTCCGGGCGGCAGGAAAAATTAGATTGAGACGAAAGCAGACCCCGGGCGCCGGATGGCGCCCCGGGTCTTTTTTTTGGGGGCTTCGGGATACCTTTAGGGTGTCTTAGACCTTCGGGGTGTCTTAGACCGCTAGGCTTCGGGAGACCTTCAGGGTATCTTAGACCTCTAGGGTATCTTAGACCTCTGGCTCTGGACGACCTTTAGGGTGTCATAAATCTGGACGACCTTTAGGGTGTCATAAATCCAGGGGTAGTTCGTTTGCTGAAAAAAAGTGTATAATGAGAGAAATCAGCATATCGGTTCGCAAGGCGAGCCTGAAAAAAATAGTGATTTTGAAGGGTGGTATAGCATGGCTTTTGTGATTCTCATTCTTATGGCATTTTTCTGCCTGATCTACCTTAAACAGCAAGTTACAAAAAACAGCGTGAACTCCGGCTCAAGGGATCCGGTTATCAAGAAAATTCTCTCTTATTACAAAAATCTGAGAGAGCACCAATCAGAGATCAAAACGAATGCATTCGCAATCGGATATGCCAAAAAAGAGAGAAAAGGGAACCTCGAGGATAACCGTGACATGATGGCTGTGCGTATTCTTGACGAAAAAGGAATGCGCAGGGAAGGCGCAGAGAAGCTGGGCATGGAGATCATTCAGATTAAGGATCGATACTTTTATCAGTTCACCGTGGAACTCGATTCCAGGATGGAAGACGCTGAGCTCAGTGCTCTTCTCCAAAGGACAAAGGAGAAGATAGAGGAAAGATATCCGGACGATTTCATTGGCAGTGCGGCAGGGTATATCACTGTTGTCATCGACGGGAAAAAGGTAATGGAGCACCTTGGTTAAAAAAAGGCCCGCAAAGCGAGCCTATTTTTTGGCATACAGATACCCTGAAGGTATAGATACCCCAGAGGTATCCCGTAAGAAACACCCTACGTACGGACACCCCAGAGGTATCCCGCACAGATGCCCACGTACGGACACCCCAGAGGTATCCCGCACAGATGCCCACGTACAGACACCCTAGAGGTGTCATCAAGACAAGAGGTGTCATTCAGACAGCCACAGGAAATCCATGAAATCCGGAACCTCTTTTTCCCAGCACGCCTCGCTGTGTACGCCGTCAGGCTGGCAGTAGAGACGGGTGGCAGCTCCTTTTTTGCGAAGGAGGTTATCGACCTTGCGGTTGGAGTTTGTAAGGAAGCTGCAATAGCCCGATTTGGGATCGGTGCCGCCTTCTTTTTCGCCCCAGGAGAGGTAGACCCGCGTGTCGGGATCAATCTGGCTGTGGAAAATATCGTCCATAAGAGGCTGCATGACCATAAATATGGAAGAGGAGACGCAAGCCGCCTTTGAAAAGACGGAATTGTATTTGGTCACCGCATAGAGGGACATGAGTCCTCCCATGGAAGAACCGCCTATGGCTGTTGCCGCTCTGGAAGGCCATGTGCGGAAGCGGGAATCAATATAGGGCTTGAGGCTCTGCGTGATCCAATCGAGAGTTTTGTCTCCTTCCCCCTGAATATTTATGCCCATAAGCTTTGTATTGTAAGGGCAATATTCGTCCAGTCGATGGTTCCCCTCGTGAGAGCACTCTATCCCGACGACGATCATGTCCTTTGTCCAACCGTCAAGAAATTCGCGCAGTCCCCAGGATTTACCGTAGGTCGCGTCAGAATCATAGAACAGGTTGTGACCGTCCCAGAAATACATAACGGGATAACGGTCCCCGGATACGTCATACTGATCGGGAAGATAAATGTGAAGGGTACGCGGCTCAGCAGCGGGTGCATACCAGACGGATTCATTAATAACCATTGATTATTCTCCTGAATCGGAAGCTCGGTTTACGAGCCCTGATAGATAAAGTTGTTAGTTGTTGACTCGACGCATAACTTTATCAGCTTGTTAAAATAAAATCAATGGTCACATTGGTTAAATTTAAGAACACACCTTTAGGGTAGTTTGATCTCGACCGTGAGAATACACCTTTAGGGTAGTTCGACCGGAGGCAGGGAGACCTTTAGGGTAGCTTGAACAAGGGGAGACCTTTAGGGTAGTTTTAACAAGGGTAGTTTTAACAAGGGTAGTTTTAACAAGGGTAGTTTTAACAAGGGTAGTTTTAACAGATATTGGAGGTACAGCCATGGTAGTAAACTACGAATTTCTCGACAAGGAGCCTATGGACAATCTGATCACGTGCCTGAACTTTAAGGTAGACAAAGTGGTTTTCCTGGGATTTCAGGAGGACATTACGAGGTCCGGGAAGAGCCTGGAGAAATTCCTGTCAAAATATTGCGGCATAAAGGAAGTAGTTTTTAAGGCAGTGCCAAAATATAATCTGCATACCGTCTTTGAAACTCTTCGCAGGGAAGTTGAGCGGGAGAAGGAGAAAGGGAATAAGGTATATTTTGACCTCACAGGCGGGACTAATCTGGTGCTTGCCGCCTTTGGCATGCTCTCGAAGGAGATGAACACGCCCATGCATATGTTTGATGTCGCCGAGGATAGGCTGATCGAACTTAATGAGGATACGGATTCCGGTATAAGGCGGAACGTCGAGATGAGAAAAGTACCGCTGACGCTGGACATGGTCATCGAGATGCACGGCGGCGCGATCAACTACAGAATGCATAAGGAAAGCAAGGAGATCAGCGACGATGAGTTCGCGGAGGACGTTGAGAAGATCTACTCGGTAGGCGTCAAATATTGGGAATACTGGAACCCCTTTTCGGACCTTCTCGAAAAGCTGTTCAATCCGCCATCCAATACGCTCACCGTGTCTAAGAGCATGCCGTTTGTTCAGAGAGTGATCAACAAATCCGGCACGAAGCTCGTTTCGGTCAAAGTATTCGGCGAGATCGCAGAAGAACTGAAGAAGGCAGGGATCCTCTCGGAGGTCAGCAGGTCGAACGATAAATACACAATCACATATAAAAATGAAGAACTCAAAGAAATTCTGTGGGAGGGCGGCACCATCCTGGAATTGCAGACATACCTTGAAGAGAGCATGCGCAGTGATGACTGCCGTGTCGGTGTACATTTGGACTGGGACGGCGTGATCCACAAAGGTTCGGTTGTCGATCTGGTTAATGAGGTCGATGTTTTGGCCTTAAATGGGAATGTGCCGACTTTCATATCGTGCAAGAGCGGCAAGATGAACTATGCACAGATTCTGCATGCGCTCTATGAGCTTGACACGGTTGCGAACCGGTTTGGCGGCAAATACTGCAAAAAAGTGCTGGTGACAGCGCAGCCCGTAAGGGGAGTGTATTTGGAGCGGGCCCGGGAGATGAAGATAGAAGTGAGATTTGCCGGGAGGTAGAGATACCCTGGAGGTGTCGAGGTACCCTTGTCGAGATACCCTGAAGGTGTCGGGATACCCTGAAGGTGTCGAGATACCCTGAAGGTGTCGGGATACCCTGAAGGTGTCGGGATACCCTGAAGGTGTCGGGATACCCTGAAGGTGTCGGGATACCCTGAAGGTGTCGAGATACCCTGAAGGTGTCAAGGTACCCTAGAGGTATGTTTATGTGTTTATGGTTTTTCGTATACAGGAATTATGATATACTAAGCAGGTAGGTGTTCAGAAGCCCATGGCCGGCGCGGTCGCCGACGGTGCGCCCGCTTGCAGCGCCCGCTCGCTGCAGAAATCTCGCACAACGTGGAATCCGGATCCTTGGGCCGGCAGCATCACTGAAAGGAGACAACGAATGTACAAAGAAGAGATCACACATTACAGTGCGTGCCTGAGCAGGGACATGCACATTATGATATACGGACACGGCGGAGTGCCTTTTCTGGCATTTCCGACGCAGGATTCCCTCTGTCACAACTATGAAGATTTCGGAATGATAAATGAGCTGAGCGATTTTCTGGAGAGCGGAAAGATTCAGTATTTTGTCGTGGATACGATTGACAAGGAGAGCTGGTCGGAAGGAGACTGGGATCTGGGCCGCAGAGCCTGGAAGCAGGAGCTGTATTTCCACTATATTGTGGACGAAGTGATGCCCATCATCCTGGAGAGGACCGGAGGAAAGCTTCCCATGACGACCGGCTGCAGCCTGGGCGCCAACCACGCAGTGCTCACTTTGCTCAGAAGGCCGGATTTGTTCTCCGGGTGCCTGGCGCTCTCCGGCGTGTATGACAGCAATGTCTTCTTTAAGGGCTGGATGAACGAGACGCTTTACGACAATTCGCCGGAGTGCTTTTTGCCTAACATGTCTCCCGATCATCCTTATATCGATGAGTACAACCGGAAGCAGATCATCATCTGTGTCGGCCAGGGCGCGTGGGAAGAGGACGGCGTCCGCTCTCTGCGTTATCTCGAGAGTGTTTTCCGCGAGAAGGGTATCGGCGCCTGGTGTGATTTCTGGGGCTATGACGTAAACCATGACTGGCCCTGGTGGTTTAAGCAGATGCGGTATTTTATCCCGATCATCCTCGAGAGATGGGGAATGCAGTAAGCGCCGGATCGGCTGGGTGATCGACCAGTCGGGAATCCGACCGGAATAAGAATCCGGCCTGCCGAAAGCCCGACCGGAAAAAGGAATCCGATCGAAATAAAAATCCGACCGGAAATAAATCCAACCACGGCAGGTAACCCGTATAGGGCGCGGTATATTTTGACACGAAATCTATAGAAATTTATATAAGGAAGGTGCCACTATGAACTTTATTTTCATTTCGCCCAACTTCCCCCACACCTACTGGAACTTTTGCGACCGTCTCAAGAAGAACGGTGTGAATGTTCTGGGCATCGGCGACGCGCCGTATGACGGTCTGGAGGACGGACTCAAGGGTGCGCTGACGGAATACTACAAGGTTGATTCCCTCGAGAATTACGACCAGGTGTTCAGGGCTGTCGCATTCTTCTCATTCAAGTACGGCAAGATCGACTGGATCGAGTCCCTGAATGAGTACTGGCTGGAGCAGGACGCGCGCCTGCGCACGGATTTCAACGTGACGACCGGCATTCAGAGCGACCGCATCAGCTTTATCAAGGAGAAATCCCTGATGAAGAAGCTCTATCAGGACGCAGGCATTCCGACGGCCCGCCAGAGCAAAGTCACGACCCGCGAAGCCGCGCTGGAGTTCATCGATCAGATCGGCGGCTACCCCGTGATCGTCAAGCCCGACATCGGCGTGGGCGCCAACGACACTTGGAAGCTCAATAATGATGAGCAGCTGAACAAGTTTTATGACAATCTGCCCGCGGTCCCCTATGTTATGGAGGAGTTCATCGTCGGCGACCTGATTTCTTACGAGGCCATCCTCAACTCCAAGTTTGAGCCTCTGTTTGAGAACATGACCACATGGCCGACGCCGATCATGGAGATCGTAAACGACGACCTGAACCTGAAGTATTACACCAATCCCGATGTGCCCGAGAAGCTCCGCGAGATCGGCCGCAGGACTTCCAAGGAGTTCGGCGTCGACCGCCGCTTCGTGCACCTGGAGTTCTTCCGCCTGACCAAAGCCCGCAAGGGCCTTGGCAAGAAGGGCGAGTACGCAGGACTTGAAGTCAACATGCGCCCGCCGGGAGGCTACACGCCCGATATGATGAACTTTGCGCACTCTACGGACGTCTATCAGATCTACGCGGACATGGTGGCTTTCGACGAGAGGCATCTGCCCGAGTCCGACGACAAGTACTACTGCGTCTACGCGGGCCGCAAAGACGGACATAATTATGTGCACACGCACGAAGAAATCATGTCAAAATATGGAACGGCCATGGTCATGCAAGAGGAGATGCCCCCTGTGAACTGGCCGCAGATGGGACGTGTCATGTACACGGTCAAGCTCAAGACACTTAAGGAAGTGAACGCATTTATCAGTTTTGTACACGATGAAGTGTGACAAAAGGGACGGTTCTGCTGACGTATTTTATGTCAGTAGAACCGTCCTTTTAAAATGCATCATTTTGTTTCATTGGACTCGAATCGAATCGTCCTTTTGTTATTCTTCTGCATTAGCGGCTATGTAGTCGCGCGCATGCCCGAGGATATTGCGAAGTTCACGCAGCACGCCGAGCTGACTGTAGGAGCGCTCGACGATGTCGGCGGCTTCCTTCATCTCGGGGCGGGCATTGGAGACAGTGGCCGCGACGCCGGTCTCCTTGAAGGCGGAGAGGTCGTTGAGGTTGTCGCCAAAATAGACGGTCTCTTCCTTTTTGATTCCAAGGTATTCCTGCAGGAGGGCGTAGGCCTCGCCTTTGCCGGCCTCCCGGGGGGTGATGTCCAGCCACCAGGCACCGGAGATGACCATAGAGAGGTGCGCAAAGCGAGGGTCATTCCTGAGTCCTTCTGTGGAGGGCTCGATGGAAGTGGGATGGAAGATCGCAAATTTGGTGATGTTATCCATGGGAAGCTTTGTGACGTCGTCTACGTTCCGGATGTCGTAGTGGTAGCTGTCGCGCATCAGGGTGTAAAGGCGGCTGTCTTCGCCCGCCTCCGTGTAGCAGGTCTCGGGCGTTTCCATGACAAAATCAGCGCCATCGATCCCCCGGATCGCCTCAATGATGGGAAGGAGGATCTCCTGGTCCAGGGTCCAGCAGTGGAGGAGCTCTTTTTTGGTGCGGACGACCGTGCCGTTTCCGGAAATAAAGAAGATGTCGTCAGCGACCGGGCGAAAGAGGTCGAGCATACTGGCGTACTGCCGGCCGCTGCAGGCGCAGAAGCGGATACCTATTTCCTTAAGGTCCTCAATGACCTTGAAGTACTCGGGATTGATCTTATGGGAACTTTCTTCGACGAGGGTTCCGTCGATATCACTTGCTATTAATTTGATCATAATTCTTTCTCTTTTGTCTGTTTAGATTTGCCTCAGTTAACATAGCCATTATACAATCAATTGCTTTGAATTAACAAGGCATTTGCAAGGATCGGGGCTCGGGACTTGTAATGGCGCCGGTGGAATCACGTCTTCTTAAACGTAAGTTAAGATAGCCGAGCAGAACAAGATTCCGCTCAGAATTAGCAGGCAGGGCCTGTCGGCGAAGCGGTCCGTTTAAGAAAATGGAACCGCGGGCAAGCCAATCGGGCCAAAATATAGCCAAAATACAGAACAGGAGTGTAAAAAAATGAAAGATAAAAATATTGTAATCGCTATTTTAGCAGGATCCCTGATCGCCCTTGCCGCATGCGGCAGCGTCAACCAGTCCGCCGGGAATAATGCGCCGGCGGAGACGACGACAGAGGCAAAAGCAGAGACGGAAAAGGAAGCAGCGGCTGAGCCGGCAGCAGAAACAGATAAAGAGGCAGCAGCGGAAACCGGGCAGCAGGAAACCGCAGAGGCTGCGCCCGGCGGGGAAGCCGGAACGGAGCAAACTGTGGGAATGCCCAATCCCTGGCATGAGACTGCCGACCTGGAAGAGGCCGAAAAAGGATCCGGCGTGGACTTTGACCCGCCCGTGGAGGGAGCGCTGCCGGAAGGCTTCGATCTTTTGACGTATCGCTATACGGAAGATATTTTCGAGGCGGTCTATCAGAAGGGAGAAGAGCAGCTGGTCATCCGTGTATCCACGACTCTGAGCGGAGTGGAGCTGAGCGGGGATTACAACAAGTACAGCAAGGAATGGGAAGAGAACTTTAAGGGCCTTGTCGTCAAGTGTCACGGGGACGGAGAGCTGAGCAACTGCTCCTATGCGGACCTGGAGGACATCCACTTTGCGGTCGAGTACAATCTCGGCGAGGAAGGCAAAGGATTGTCAGCAGAGCAGCTGAAGAGCCTGTTCATGGGCATGCAGGCGATTCCTTTGGAGGCAAAGTGATCAAAAGAGCACAGACAGGCGGACGCTAACCGGATAATGACGCCCGCTTCATGCGGAGGCCATTCATGATTTTCAGGAGGTATTGAAGGATGTACAGAAGACTTGGATACCTGGCAGCAGGCGTAGTAGTCGGACTTGCAGTCACCGGATATCTTGTCAATAAGGAGATCCGGGAGAGAAGAGAAGAGGCGGAAGGAACCATCACGGAGGGCTTATTTGCCGAGGTGCAGGGCGGCACGGTGCGCCTGTACAAAGTGGAGGGCGGCCGCTTTTGCGGATACCATGAGACGCGCGAATTCGAGAGCCGGGAAAAGGCGATCGAGTGGGTGATGAAAGAGACGAATGCGAAGCTGCAGGTTGTAGAGTGATGTGTCACGGGGACGTATCAGCTGACACATTTCCGGCGTGTGTCACGGGGACGTATCAGCTGACACATTTCAGGCGTAACACAGAGACGGATCTGCGAGTGACAAGGGGGACCTTGTCACATCGGCAGATCCGTCTTTTTATTACGCAAGTCAAAATGTGTCAGAAGACACGTCCCCGTGTCACATCCCGGTCAAAATGTGTCAGAAGATACGTCCCCGTGTCACATCTGCTCCAGAATAAACTCCTTGACTCCTTCAAGCGTGCTCTCTTTCCAGGCACCCTTTTCGGCTTCCTCGGCGATCGGGCAGATGATATGAAAATCGAGCCCCTCGCCTATAACGCGCCCGCTGCGCTTGGGATTCATGAGGTTCTCCTCCCAGTCGGCGTCCGTCGCATTTTTGTATTTGTCCGGATAGAGGAAGATCTGCTGGCGCTTGGTAGCCGCGATGAACATCTTGCAGGCGAGCGGAATGAGCTTTTGGTACTCGTCCGGCTGAATGTCCACAAAGATCTTCGGCAGCGGGGCCGGAACGATGTGCTCGTTTGTGCGGTCGATCCTGAGGCCGTGCGCCGTAAAAGAATATGAATCTTCAGTGAAATGCAGCTGCAGGACGATGCCCTTTTCGGTGTTGAACTGCGCGCGCTGGTAGTCCGTGTCAAAGATGAAATTGCCGAGAGAGTAGAAGATCGCCTTGTCGCCGACGAGCTCATAATTCATGGGCACATGCGGGTGGTGGGAGACGACGATGTCGGCGCCCATGTCGAGGTAGGCGAGGTAGCGGTCTCTGGTGTAAGGAGAAGGAATCGCGGTGAATTCTTCTCCGCCGTGGGCGACAACGACGCACCAGCGGCACTTCTTTTTGATCCCGGCGATCACTTCCCGGATGTCATCCATGGCGCTCCAGCTCAGGCACCCGGCCTTGTCGGGCCCCGCGGGCTTGCAGCCTCTCTGGTAGCCGACGCCGAACAGGCCGATGCCGCCCGCCTCGTCCAGGATGACGGGACGCTTGGTCCTCTCCAGATCCATTTCTGCGCCGATGGTCTTGGCGCCGCACTTTTTTGCCTCTTCTAAAGTCATTTCCAGTCCGTCCGGCCCGACATCCATGATGTGGTTGTTGGCCAGGTTCCAGATATCGGCGTGCATCTTTTTCAGCACGACTGTCGCCCGAGGGTCGATCGTGTGCATGAGGCGCATCTCGGCTGCTTTGACACGGACCGCGTCTTCGCCGGCCAGCGGGCCTTCTACGTTGGCAATCACGTGGTCAGAACCAGTCAAAATAGCGAGCAGCGATGGATCAATCAGATCCTCATCTTCCCACTTATTCTGCATGTAGTGGTCGAAACCGATGTCGCCTGTAAAAGCGAGTGTGGTGGTGGATTTCATAGGAATGTCCTTTCTATACAGTATTTCGGGCGATGTCTTGTGTCGGTCCGGCGGTCACGGCGCGCCCCGGGCCCTTGCCCGGCCGTCAGAACAGCCCATGCCGCCGGCCGAAGCGCCGCTAGCCCCGCCCGGCCGCCGAAGCGGC
>JAFUFL010000107.1 GCA_017469935.1 Lachnospiraceae bacterium | reverse complement strand
CGGCGCGACGCCTCACAAATCGTAAAACTTCTTCTTGAGGTCGATCCCGCCCGCCATCACAACTTCGACAGCCTTTTGGGCGATCCGCTCGC
Organism: Lachnospiraceae bacterium; assembly: GCA_017469935.1. Classification (GTDB taxonomy): domain Bacteria; phylum Bacillota; class Clostridia; order Lachnospirales; family Lachnospiraceae; genus CAG-791. The sequence continues at coordinate 33,606 of JAFUFL010000107.1, read as the reverse complement.
CGGCGTTGCCCGACCCGTACAGGCTGCCCGTCTCCCGGCAAACAGCCCTGAAAGCGTCACTTCTGGCCTTCTCCATGGCCGCCGTGATGCTCGCGCTGTCCGCGCCGCAGTTGATGATGCTGGCCGCCTGCAGCCTTCCGCGCTGCCTGTCCCCGATGTTGACCGTGGGCACGTGGAACGCCGGCGTCTCAATGATTCCGCTCGACGAATTTCCGAGCACGAATTCCGCGTATTTCATCAGCGACAGGTACCGCCGCACTCCAAGAGACGTGAAAACATGCAGGTTTCCGATCTCCTCCCCCGCCTTGTCCAGCAGTTCGTTGATCCGCGCGCCGCCCTGATCCGCGTTGGACTTGGTGACGATGAACTCCAGGTCGTCCATGCCCTTGATCGCCTCCAAAAACTCCGCAATCTGCCCGTCGACACTCCCGCCTTCCATGGTCACCGGGTGATACGTGCACAGCGCGTACCGGCAGCCGCCCAGCCCGATACTGGCCAGCGCCTCCTCCTTGCCCATATCCGCAACGGTCAAAATATTGTCAATACTAGTCGATCCAAAATTAAAAACCCTCGCCGGGTCTTCGCCCAGCTGGATGACTCTTTTTTGGCTCTCTTCATTTGTCACAAAATGCAGATAGCTGATCTTGGTGATCGAGTGCCGGATCCACTCGTCCAGCGCGCCCTCGGTCGTGTCGCCGCCGCACAGATGGAAGATCGGCGTCCGGGTGTTGCCCGCCGCAATCGCGATGGCCAGCGTCTCGTACCGATCGCCCAAAAGCACCACCGCATCGTAACGCTCCCGCAGGAACAGGTCCGTAAATTTGACCAGCACGTCCGCCTGGTTCGCCGAGATGTCCGCCTCGGAGTCCGACTTCACCGGCACCGGAATCTCGTGGTCGATCCGGTCGTCGATCTGGCAGATCGTCCTGCCGTAGCTGTCGCTCAGGTGCGTTCCGGTCACAATAAGCTCAATCTTAAGTTCGTCGTTCTCCCTCGCGCGCAGCGCCTTGATCACCGGCGAGAGCAGCCCGTACTCCGCGCGCGTGGCGGTGACTACTGCAATTTTATGCATCCCTTTCCTCCTTGGAGGTCCCAGTTGTATTCGCTATCCCCCGAATCTCACAATTCGATCAGCTCATCCTCTTCAAAGTCCCTGACCGCCCTGGTCCCCAGCACCTCCTGCCAGCGCATCGGGCAGATCCCGCTGCCGGGCCGCTTCACAGTGATATTCTCTTCCGTCAAAACATCGCCTGCCAAAATCCTCTTCGCCGCCACGATACTCTTGCGGGCGACGGCCATGTTCTTCCTCTCGGAAGGTGACGGCTTCTTGTCTCCGGTGCCGAGCGCCTTCTCGATGTGGCGAATGCTGTCCACCATCTGCGCCAGCTCCTGCGGCTCCAGGCTGGCCTTGTGGTCCGGCCCCTCCATATTGCGGTCCAAAGTAAAATGCTTCTCAATAATCGTCGCCCCCATCGCAACCGCCGCGATCGGCACCTCGATGCCCTTCGTGTGGTCCGAATAGCCGACTTCCACCCCAAAAGCATCCCCGAGCGTCCTCATCGCCCTGAGATTGACGTCCTCATACGGCGTCGGATACTCGGTATTGCAGTGAAGCAGCTTGATCTCGCTTGTCCCGTTCTCGCGCAGGACTCTGATCGCGTCCTCGATCTCCCGCATCTCGCACATGCCCGTGGACATGACGACCGGCTTTCCGGTTTTTGCCAGCGCGACCAGATAGGGATAATTGGTCACCTCGCCCGACGGAATCTTCCAGAACGGCATGTCGATGGAGTCCAAAAACTCTATGCTCTCAAAGTCAAACGGCGTCGACAAAAAGCAAATGCCCTTCTCGTCGCAGTATTTTTTCAGCCTCACAAACTGGTCAAAAGATAGCTCCAACTGCTTCAGCATATCCTGCTGGGAGCTGTCCCCGGTCGCCGCTTTCTGGTAGTCCGCCTTCTGCGCCGTGTGCGAGACCAGATTCTCCGACTTGAAAGTCTGAAATTTGATGCAGTCGACGCCCGCCGCTTTGGCGGCGTCCACCAGTTGATAGGCCAGATTGATGTCGCCGTTGTGGTTGACGCCGGCTTCTGCAATTATGTATACGCTCATTTTTTCACCACCTTTATAGGAATTTCATCACTTTATAGGGATTCCACCACTTTGCACGGATTTCCGTAAGCTTTTGCCCCCGCCGGGATATCCTTGACAACCGTGCTTCCCGCGCCGATCAAAACATTGTCCCCGATCACAATCTGCTGCCGCACGACCGTCCCGGCTCCCACGTGGGAATCATTTCCCACCGTCACCTGGCCGCACACCACCGCGCCCGGACTGACATGCGAAAAGTCGCCGATCCTGCAGTCATGTTCGACAATCGCGCCCGTATTGATGATGGCACAATTTCCGATCGCCGCGCAGGTATTGACGACGGCCCTCTTGCCCACAAAAGTACCCTCGCCGATCTCTGTACCGTTCGCAATGACGGCAGTCGGGTCGATCAGGGATGGAACTGTGAGGTTCAATTTTTTGACCATTTCGTAGAGGCGCCTGCGGACTTTTGTGCTGCCGACGCTCCCCACTGTGATGAAGGCTTCGTTCCAGCCCTGCCGGATCAGGTCCGGGATGTCGTCGTCGTTTCCGACCACCGGCACGCCCAGGCAGGAACTGTCCGCAAAATCTACGATTCCGATCTCGTCGTACCTATTCAGTTGCATGGCCGTGTCGAGCACGGAGCGGCAGTGGCCGCCGCCGCCGATCAGCAAAAGCTTTCTTTTCAATTCTGAATTCTCCGTATCGTTTATTGGGGATCGCTTATGCATATGATTTATGCGTCTCATTTGTGCATGCCGCCTATGTGTCTCATTTATGCATGCCGTTTATGCGTCTCATTTATGCGTACATTCACGCATACCGTTTATGCATAAAAAACTGCATATTATGCATAATTCCGAGATTAATATTAACGCGATTCAGACCCTCTGCTGCCGAATTCCGCACCTTCAACTAATAATTTATGCATATTATTAATATTTTATGCATATTTGGCGGCAGGTGTACCTTCGGCGGGCGCCCCGCGCCCCGTGAGCCTCAAATTTTCTGTACCCCCTCTTTTTTTTCCCTTCTTCGGTGGATATTCCACTGAAGAAGGGTTTCGGGAAAGGTACCATGACTGCTTTCGGGGTCTATAGGTCTGTTTCTGTCCCCTTCTTCAGTGGATATTCCACCGAAGAAGGGTTTTGAAAGAGCACTATGACTTTTCCGGCACTTGTCAAAATATCGATCATTTTCAAATTTTGGTCCAGCAGAGGGTTGCAAATCATGAATATTAGAACACGATTAGTGCGCGAAATTTCGTTTATCCGCTTCGCTGCTGCATATTGCACTCTCTGGTTCTCCGCGCATCCGCACGTCACGGATCTCCACGCCGCCGCACGTCATCACTCTCCGTACAACTTAATCCTCATCTTCTCCAGCTCAGGAAGCTGCCCCATATCCATCCAGTCGTTTTCGCTGACCGGGTAGGCTGCCACTTTTTTGCCAAGGCGGCGCTCGCGCTCCACGATGTCAGGGAAGCCGATCGGAACGCCGTCCTCGATGTCGTCGATGACCTCAGGCTCGACGATGTAGATGCCGGTGTTGACAAGGAATGAGAGGAGGGGTTTCTCCTCCATGCTGTCGATGACGCCGGCGCGGCCTATTTTGACGACGCCGTATGGGATGTTGAGGTTCTTGTAGGCGCAGACCATGGTGATGGCGTTGCCGTTTTCCTTGTGGAACCGGAGCATGCTCTCGTAATTGGCCGTCAGCAGCGCATCACAGTTGGCAAAAAAGAACGTGCCGTCAAACTTACCGCGCAGGAGGCTGAGGCCGCCGCCGGTGCCCAGGGGCTTGTCCTCGTCGTACCAGGTGATGTTGTAGTTGGTCTCATTCTCGGTGAAGTAGGCCTTCATGAGGTTCTTCTTGTAATTGACGATGATGTGGAAGTCATCGCAGCCGTAGGACTGGTACTCCTGCATAATGAGCTCCACGATGGGCTGGTCGCCCACGGGAATCAGCGGCTTGGGGAGGACGCGCGTGAAGGGGTCCAGCCGGGTGCCTTTGCCGCCCGCGTTGATGACCACGGGAACGCCCAGTTTCTTGCGGTTCCTGATCTCGCCTTTGCCCCCGCCGTAGAGCGCCGTGATGGCGCCGGTCTCGTCGATGACGGGGATGACTATGTAGTTTTTGCTGTGGTAGAGGCACTTGGCCTCCTCCAGGGACCCGGCGACCTTGGGATGGCGGTTGCAGGCGCCCAGCGCGGGGTCCCGCATGGACCCGCCGGCCAAAAGGAACCTGCGGATATCTCCGTCCGTGATGCAGCCGACCAGGACATCATTTTCGTCAGTCAGGAAGAGGATTCCCGCCGCGCCCTCGTCAATTTTTTGCATGGCTTCGGATACGGTCAGGTTGCTCCTGCCGATAAATTTTCTCAGTTCATCCATTTGCCAGTGACCTAAGCAGCTGCTTCACCTTGTCCGCCACATACGTGATCTCTTCCGGCGTGATCTGCGTGCTGGAAGGGATGTTCAGTATCCGCTCGGCATAGTAAGGTGCCTTCTCAAGCTTGTACGTCTCTTCGTTCTCGTAGGGCCTCTGCTCGTTGATGAGCCCCCAGATGGCCCTGGTCTGGATGCCCTCCTCCTGGAGCGAAGTAATGATCTCCCGCATGGAGGCCGTCACCCGGCTCCTGTCGATGTCCAGCGAGTAAAACCACTTGTTGGACTCAATGCCCTCTCTGAAAGGCACCAACTTAGCGAGGTCAAAAGATTGAAACTCCTCCCTGTACTGCTCAAAGTTCCTCTGCTTTCTCCGGATGAACTCGGGCAGTTCCTCCATCTGCGCTACGCCCAGCGCCGCCTGAAGATTGGTCATGCGATAGTTGTAGCCGACTTCGTCGTGGATGTAGTAGTGGGGGTCGGTTTTGGCCTGGGTGGACAGGAAACGGATGTGGTCGACCACCTTGGGGTCGCGCGCCGTCACGGCGCCGCCGCCGCCCGTCGTGATGATCTTGTTGCCGTTAAAGCTGTAAGCCCCAAAATCCCCGATCGTCCCGGCGTATTTGCCTGCGTAGCGGCCGGTGGTATATTTTGTCCCGAGTGCTTCGGTGGCGTCCTCGATCACCTTGAGGTTGTACTGCGCCGCGATGTCCATGATGGCTTCCATGTCCGCCATGTTGCCAAAAACATGAACAACTACGATCGCCTTGACGACCGAACCGTTGTGGCGGAGCAAGCCGCCGGCAGGCTCCTCAGATCCGCCCGCAGGGCTCTCCTCAGATCCGCCCGCGGGGCTCCCCGCAGGCTCAAAGCTGCACTCCTCCTCACAGAATCTCCGAAGCTTGACCGGATCCAGACAGAAACTGTCGTCACAGTCGATAAAGACCGGAGTCGCGAACTGGTACTTGACGGGATTGACGGCCGCGATGAAAGTGAGCGGCGGGACAAGGACCGTGTCGCCCGGCTTCACGCCGGCCTCCACGAGGCTCAGGTGAAGGGCGGAAGTGCCGCTCTGGCAGGCCGCGACGTTCTGCGTCTGCAGGAACTCAGCGAGTTTCTTCTCAAGCTCTGTAATATAGGCGCCTCCGGTGGAGACCCAGCCCTGGTCAATCGCGTCATCTACGTATTTTCTCTCGTTGCCCTCGAAATTGGGGACCGAAAGCGGAATAAATTTGCCCATGTTGTGCCTTCTTTCGTTATAACTGCAATCTTTCTTATATTTCAATTAATTCGTCTTCTTCAAAGTCTCTTATAGCATTCATTCCTATTAACTCATTCCACCTCATCGGGCTAATCCCTGAGCCCGGACGCTTTGTGGTGATATTATCGGCAGAAAACGCTTCTCCTGCCTTAATAGCTTTCTTGGCAACAATGCTCTTCCTTGCCACCAGTCTATTCTTTAATTCCATTTCAGAAGGTTTCTTTTCTCTTGATCCAAGAGCAAGTTCTATTTTACGAATTCCATTGACCATGGCCTTTAGTTCGTCCGGCTCAAGGCTTGCCTTATGATCCGGTCCTGGTAAATTACGGTCCAGCGTAAAATGCTTTTCTATCACAGATGCACCAAGAGCCACGGCCGCAAGGTCAACTTCAATTCCCTCTGTATGATCAGAGTAACCGACGGGATAGCCAAAAGTTTCTCTTATAGTCTGCATCACATTAAGGTTAACATCTTTAATAGGAGCCGGATATTCTGTAGTACAATGAAGGATTGTTATGTCTTCGGTCCCGTACTCGTTCAATACGTTAATCGCAGCCTGTATTTCATCCATTTCTGCCATGCCGGTCGATAAAATCACTTTCTTCTTTGTCTTTCCGATTTCAACAAGATAAGGATAATTAGTTATTTCGCCGGAAGGAATTTTCCAAAGGTCCTGCATATCGTTAAGAAACTGTATGCTTTCTATGTCAAAAGGTGTTGATAAAAATTTAATCCCAACACTCCTGCAATATCCAGCCAAATCGGCAAAGTCTTCAAAGCTTAGCAGCAGTTTTGATAACATGTCCTTTTGGCTTTCTTCCACACCTGTATTCTTCTTTTGATACTCTGCCATATGGGCTGATTTTGAAACCAGAGAATCCAGTTTTGCTGTCTGAAATTTTACAATATCAGCACCACTTGCTTTAGCAGCATCGACCAATTTCTTAGCCATTTCAAGACTACCGTTGTGGTTAACACCGGCTTCTGCAATTATAAGAACTTTTCCATCCATTTAACTCTCCTCCCATTCCCCTTAGGTCCATAATCATTTTAATCTTAATGATACTTAATGACCTTCGCCGGAATCCCGACTGCTGTGCAATTAGATGGCAATTCACGACTTACTACAGCACCGGCGCCTACGATACTATTATTACCTATGGTTAACCCTTGGATGATTTGCGTACCAGTCCCTATATTCACTCCGGACTCGATGGTCGTATTCCCAGAAACGTTTACACTTGGGTTGATTGTTACAAAATCTCTAATAATAGCATCATGACCAATGGTACAATCCAGATTAATTATGTTACAATTTCCAATTACTATATCAACTGTTAAAATAGATCCTGCGCAAACAATATTTCCTTCTCCAAATGATATTTTATCCGAAAGTAAAACACTCGGATCAATGAGATTAGGAAAACAAATATTAGCGTTTTCTTTATATGCAGAATATATTTTTTCTCTTATTGAAGATGATCCTATGGCTATTGCCACATTTAGTTCCTGGTTATAATTGGTGATAAATTCATCGTCACCAACCACTCTTGGGTTATTACTGTCCTTATCAATAAAGCCGATAAAATCCCATGTCGGAGAAATCATATTGATTCTCTCAACAAGCCATTCGACTTCTTTCGCAAATCCTCCATTGCCCACTATGACAAGTTTTTTCATTGTACCACCTCCGGTAATGCGACGGTGTAGTGTATCGTGCGGCCGGCGCCGCGCCCGGCGGCCGCGCGGCCGCCCCTCTTACATCTTGCTGTCCAGGGACTTACCTGTTTCGATGTGCTCGAAATTAGGCAGGTAATCCTTAAGGATCCTGACGACTTCTTCTTTGGTGGTCTCTGTCTCAAAGGCCGCATTCAGCTCCGCGAACAGCTTCTCCACCCTGCCCTTGTCCGGGATCTGCTTGCCTGTGATCACGCCCAGGGAGGCGAACCGGTCCATGTCGGCGGTCTCGGTCTCGGTCACGAACTCCTCGAAGGGCTTTTCGCCCGAGGTATCGGACCCCGAGTAGTGGACCGGGTAGAATTTGCTGCCCTTCTTCAGGTCCTCCGCCTTTTCAATGGCCTCCGCGTCGGAGGCGCACTGCAGCACCTCATAGCCGTACTCCTTAAGGAGCGCCGTCCCGATGGCGTCGAAAGTCATCATCTGCGCCTCCTCCAGCTTGGGGAAGAAAATAGCGCGGTTCTCGCCCAGTATGCAGGAGAGCAGGCAGATCTGCCCGGACTCCTCGGGAGAGACGAAGAACCTTCTGACGTCCGAAGGGGCCGACAGCGGCTGCAACTTGGAGATCCTGGCCAGGAAACCTGCCGGGAGCGAGCCGTTGGAGAAAGCCACGTTGGCGAATCTGGCCGTCTTGACGGGGAACTTGTCGGAATAGGCGAAAATGACGTCCTCCATGATCCTCTTGGAGGCCCCCATGATGTTGACCGGGTTGGCCGCCTTGTCCGTGGAGACGCAGAAGTACTCCTCCGGGGGATACTCGGAGAGGAGGTCCAGCAATATTTTGGCGTGCAGGACGTTGTTCTGAAGGAGCGCCTCGACGGAATAGATGTCCTTCTCCGACCGCACGTGCTTGTGGGCGGAGAAATTCCCCACGATGTCAAAGCCGCCGCGGCTGCGGAACATCTTGGTGAAGACCGGCGACGCAAAATCCATGGGATAAGGAATGTAGTCGTCCGGCACGTACATGCCCTTCGTGGAGCGCAGGTCGCGCGTCAGCTCGGCCAGCGCGTTCTCGTTGGTGTCGACCACGACCAGCGCCGCCGGCCTGAACGGCAAAATCGCCTTGATGAAGGAAGACCCGATGGTGCCGGCGCCGCCGATCACCAGGACATTTTTGCCCTCGATCTTTTCCGTGAGCGCCGCCCGATTGGCCTCAATATCCTGCCAAAACATAGACTGCGGCCGTTTCGTCACAAATTCCGCAATAAACTGATTGATATCTCGCATATTTTCACCTCAAGTTAAATGAACTTGCCTAGTTCCTCTTTCATCTGCGCCCTGCTCTCAAGCACTATAAAGTCCTCCGTGCCCGTCACCTCTTTGATCTTCCCCGTCGTCCGCTTATAAATGTCGATGAAATTTACGATCACGTCCATCTCCCTCACCTTCTCCGGGAGCAGCCCGTAAGTCAGGTAGGTCTTGCTGCGCTTGGGCAGAATGGTCGCCAGGTTGATCGTGCTGCTGGACAGGCAGGTGAGGAATGTTTTGTCCGAGAAGTCCTTGACCAGCCGGATGACCTCGAACGGGATGTCCGAGTTGGCGTCGATAGCCACGCCCAGGTCGCGGTAGCGCTCCGGGTCGTTCTCGCGCGGGTGGAGCTTGACCATGATGTTGTCCGCGCCGACCACGTCCACGATCTCCTTTAAGATATCGAACTCGCCGCTCTCTCCCGCGACGACCTCGCTGTCCAGCATGCTGGCAAAATAGAGAAACTTCCTGTCATAGACCAGCTTATCCGGGTCGACGTCGAACAGGGTGCACAGGGTGTCCCGGAGCCAGGCGTCGTCGTGCTCCATGGGCGGGATTTTGGCAGTGCTCAGGTTCCCCTCGTAGAACTCGGGATAGAAGCAGTAGAAGGTGCGGAGCCTGTCGAAAATGACCGGCTGGCGCAGGAACTTCTTGATCTTCGCGATCCTCTTAAAATATTTGTACTCAAAGCGCCGGTCGTCGACGAAGTAGCTGAGGATCCCCTCCTCGTATTTGGCCACTTTGACGGCGGGATTGTCCTGCTGCAGCGCATTGAACATCATGAACGAATACCAGTAGAGGTTGTAGGTCAGGAAGAGATCGTACGGCTTTTTCAGATAGGACACATAGGAACCCTTGACAAAGTAGTTGAGAAATCTCTCCGCCTTCTGCCCTGCCGACCGGAAGTCCGCCATGGCCACCCGCGTCCTCTCGACATAGTAGACCTCGTCGAAAATCCCCGTCTCTCGGAGCCTGTCGCTGACCGCGCGGCCTCCGTTGGAGTCAGATGTCATGACAACCGTAAACTCGTCCTCCGAAAAGAGGGTCCTCCGCATCTGAACGGCCGTGATCAGCTGAAAATAGGTAGTGCACAGGCATATGATTCGCTTTTTACTCATGTTTTCTTAATACTCCCGATTCCCATAACCGCAAAGGATGCCAGAATTCCCAGAAACACCGGATCGATGTTGGAGGGAAGGACAAACTTTCCGATGAACGTGAACAATGCACCGGAAATCATCGACGCAAGTGCATATCGTTCTTCTATTTGCTTTTTACAGAACAGCGCCGCTATGAGCGGGCAGAAGGACACGGCCCCGCGCAGTCCCATGGAGAGGAAGCTCCAGTTCAGTATGTAGCCGCCCAGGTTCACGTAGCACAGCAGACTTCCGCCGATGATTATGCACAGCAGGATTGTCTGTATGATCCTTTTGGATTCGCGGTCGGAAGTCTCCGGCCGGAACTGCTTGTAAATATTTCTGTAGATCACGGAAGCCATGCCAAAAGACAGCCCGGCCCCGGTTCCCGTGACCGCAATGAGCAGCGACGAGAGCATGATCCCCGCGGCAAGCGGCGGCATTTTCTCAATGATGAACATGGGCAGCGCCATCTTGGTCTCGATGCCCGGGTAATAGATATGCATATACATGCCGACAAATATGCTCGCGATCCCCATGATCGGAACAATGATCGCCGTCAGCAGCGCTCCCTTCCTGGTCTCTTCGACGGACCGCGCCATCAGGATTGCCCCGATATAGCTCTGCGTCGTTATGACGCCGATGACCAGGGACATTCCCGCCCCGGCGTCTACCGCGAACCCTCTCGCGAACAGATTCATGTACTGTTCATGCGGCAGCAGTTCATTCGTCCACAGCCCGTGGAATCCGCCGCACTCCATGACCGCCAGAGAACCGCACATCAGGACAGAAGCGGATAACAGCACTGTTTTGGCAAGTCCGCCGTATCCCAGGGCCAAAGATCCGCCCCAATACACGTACACGATCATCAGCAGCGCGACCAGGATGATCGCCTGCAGATAATTCAGCCGGGAAATGCTCATAATGAGGGCCGTCCCCGAGATGATCTGCGCGACAAAGCTCAGAAAGGTTCCGATGGAACTGAGCACGGCCGATAATACGCCGCTCTTTCTGCCGAACTTACGGGAAAAGATGTCCGACAGTGTATTGGCGCCGCTCTTATACAGCGGCTCCGCAAATACCAGCGCCAGCAGCAGCACTCCGATTCCTCCGCCCAGCGTAAACCACCACGCCGAGAAACCGTAGCTGTATGCGAGCTGCGCCGTGCCGATCGTAGAGGATCCGCCCACCAGCGTTCCGATCAGCGCGCCGGCCACCAGGCCGAAATTCGCGCTGCGGGAATTATCGTATTTTTCATCTTTATTTTTGGCCGACCATAAACCGATTATGACAATTGCCGCAATTACCAGAATTGCACCGACATACAGCATAGTGTTGTCACTTTCTGAGAATTTCCGGATCAAAAGACTTGATCAGCATGTCTTCCCCATTTTCATCCAGTACTAGTATGTTTCTTTTGATCCTGTTGATGGTGTGAATAACTTCGTTTATGTCGTCGTTCCTGATGGCGAACCGGAAGACGATCTGCTTGAGAGTGCCGTCATTTTTGATCTTGCCTCCGACATAGTACCTCTGTTCAAAGGCAAAAATATTGCTGTCCTCCTTGACCGTCTCCGTGCCGATGATCTTGGTGATCGTCCCTTCTCTCGCGATCAGGGAGAAAATAAAGCACTTTTTGCCGCCGAACGTCGGGTCTTCCTTGCGAATATCGTAAGTCGTCTCCTCCTGAAGGACCGTATCCACCAGGAACTTCATGAAGCTCTGGCCGGTTATGGATTCCGTGATGCGGAAGGTCGCCGTTCCCTCGAGCCGCAGTCCGCTCTCAAAGATATAGAATCTGTGGTCGTTATAGATTCCCTGGAAAAAGATCGTGCTGTTGTTCAGCCCGCTTCCGAGGATCATCTTCCGGACATTTTCGTCCGCCTTCTCCAGATACTCTTCCGTGCAGGGAGACGGATATACATAGCCGTGCGCCAGCGCCTGCAGACCGTTCCCGGTCTTATAGGCATATTTTGTCCCCATGCAGACCATTTTGCAGCAGTGGTCCTGGACCACATAAGTCATGCTGATCTCCGGCCCCGTGACAAACTGCTCGATGATGATTCTTCCCGCGTCAGACGCGGCGAGAGCGGTACTGACCGCCTCTTTCAGGTTCTCCGAAGACCTGCAGATGGTGATCCCCACGTTCGCGCCGTTGTCCACCGGCTTTATGATGACCGGATATTCAATACTCTCCACCACTGCGTCCGTCAGGCTGTGCCCGTCCCCGGAGAAATAGGTCTTCGGGGTGTCCACATGATATTTTTCACAGAGCTCCCTGAAGCGGTCCTTCTTCATGAACATGTCCCACTGCTCCGTGGTGTAGTAAAAAGGCACGCCCAGCGCGTCATTGATCTTTCTCGCGCTCTCGATATTGAACTCGCTGACGCCGGCAAAGGCCGCGTCGACTCCCTTCTCTTTGGCAAATCGGATCAATTCGTCCACGTCGCCGGTACTGATCTCGGCGACTTCGTCCGCAGCTCTTTTCGCTGCGGATCTCTCCGGCGGCAGGTAGTCCGTCACAATTGTGTACACTCCCTTTTCGCGGGCATATTCCACAATATCCGTGCTGCCGACCGATGTTCCCAGTTCCAATAATTTCTTCATTCTCTCAAACTCCCGTCATTTACAAAGAAGCAGACCTTCCGGCCGCTCACTATTTTGGCAAAGGAATAGATCATGCAGAACCACGCGACCGCGTCCGCCGGCTTGGCGACAAAGATGGTGTCGATGGCGCCGCGCGCCGCGATCACGGCGATCAGGATCCCCAGTTCGACCCGTCCGCTTTTGATGAGGAGGATCACGCAGGCAATCATTCCGACCATGAGCACTACCGCGCCGATCAGCCCGTAGGCAGCGTGCGTCATCAGGTAGCTGTTGTGGACATTTCCCAGCCACTGGGTCAGATAAGGGATCTCCTTGGAGTTGGAGCCCAGAAGGACTTTGGACCAGGAATCGACGCTGTCAATATAACCTGTCAGGATCCTGAGCCTTGCGTTATCCGAGGCGGTGTTATCCTGCACGAAGCGGGACAGAAGCCTCCCCGCGATGCGGTCCCAGTACCTTGACAGCACCACGCAGCCCGCCGCGGCCATCAGGGCGCACAGTGAGATGTTCACGAATTTCTGCCGCACTGTCAGTCTCCCGTCGATCAGGAGCCGGTATATGGCCACTGCCGCCAGAAGGCCCATGGCGCACACGATGCCGCCTCTTCCCACCGCGCTGATCGTGCACAGGACGATCAGAATATAGTACCCGAGCCCAATCCGGATCTGATTTTTCTCCGCGGCGGCCAGCATGGGCATCAGATACACGAACAGGAATACGGACACATAGTTTCTGCTCAGCTGGTAGAACAGCGTGTAGGCGTCCGGGGACCGGAACCAGTTGAACATGATGAAAGCCGTCGTCAGGAGGAAAACGTCCCTCCACAGCCGGTAGTTCAGCGTCTCAGCCACATTAAAGTAGAGTCCCACCGCGAAGAAGATCACCCCGGCGATCACATACTTCTGAAAGGCGTGCTGCCCTACGAACATGACGTTGTAAACGCCCAGGATCAGGCTTCCCGCGAACAGGATCCACACGATCAGGCGCAGCCTGTATTTCCGCACACAGTCCACTATTATGACCATAGCGAGAAAGAGCCCTATGCAGTTTCCCAAAAGTCCCAGTCTCGGATTCAGATGTCCGAACAGCGCGGCCAGCATGATAATGGCACACAGCAGCTCGCTCGGAATGTCCGTGGGCTTGTACAGTTTAAATCTCATTGCGACTCCTGATTTGCTCAGGCCGGATTCTGCCTTTATTTCCGTTTTTTCTTAAAATTCTTCAGCCTTCCGTAGATCTTCAGGCCCGCCGTGCTTTTGCTCTTGAGGCACAGATAAGTAAACTTGTGCTTGCCCTCAAGGAGCCCCGGATCAACGCCTTCGATGGCCTCTTTCCAGGGCGATCTGCCCAGTATGGACAGGTACTCTTTTCTGTCCATCATCCCTTTGGCGCTGAAAGAAGTCGCCAGCATGCTGGACAGATAGGCGATCCTGCGGGCGTACTCGGCGTCCGTGAATTTCCGCGCTTTCCCATAACGCCTCAGGAAATCATCCACTCTGGCGCAGTTCTTCTCAAATTTCTCAATCTTGCCCTTGCTGTTGGCGTGCACGATCGACGTATCCAGGATCCTGTAGTTGTACAGGCAGTCCGCGTTGTAAGCCACTCTCCCGGCGGCCTCAAGAATCTCCAGCGTGAACAGCCCGTCGTCATAGACTCCACCCACATAGGGATCGAACTGAATATTGTTGTCCCGGATCAGCGCGGTACGCACGAGTTTGCTCCAGGGCGCGGGATAGGCGTTGTCCGCCCCCGGCGAAAAGTAGGGACTCATCTTGTGGCAAAGTATAGACGCCTGCACGTCCTCGATCGTCCCCCGGTCCGCAGTATTAAAAGTCTGCGAGAACAGGCGGATCCTCTTCTTGTTGCCGCTCGCGTAGCACTCCCTGCAGTCCACAAAGACCACGTCCGCCCCGCTCTCATCGGCGAATTTCAGTGCTTTGGCGAGTCCGTCCTTTACAAGCCAGTCATCCGAGTCGACAAAATAGCACCACTTTCCACTCGCACTCTCCAGCCCCTTGTTCCTGGCCCGGGAGACGCCGCCGTTTTCCTGGTGGATCACATGAATTCTCGGGTCCTTCTTCGCATACTCGTCCAATATGGCCGGGCAGTTGTCCGGGGATCCGTCATCCACCGCAATGACCTCAAAATCCACATCTTTCTGCGCGAGGACACTCTTCATGCACTGATGTATGTACTTCTCCACGTTATAAACGGGAATGATAATGCTGACTTCGGGAGTCATAGCCTTCTCCTTCCGATTGTGCTGTTTTCGGCGCCTTTACTCGACTTCAACCTGATAGTAATCCTCAATTGAGTTTGTGATCCGGATCATCTCCTCCACGGAGTCCGCCTTGAAGAGGATGGTTCCCATGGAATTGGTCGTATTCTTGTAAGCCTTCACTTCGTCGCCCACGTTCGCGGTGCAGTAGACGTCCTGCAGATTGTTTTTCTCAAAATTCTCCTCGAATTTGATGCCCTTAAAGCGCCCGTCCACATGGCTCATGATCATGTAGTTGCTCCACACGCCGGTGGTCTCGGTCATCTTCAGGTCGCTGCAGTCCTCGCCCAGGGCGCCCAGGATCGTGTATTTGACCAGGTCCACGCCGGTCGCATACCCTATCAGCTGCGGAATGTAGCTGCCGCCGTTGCGGGGGCCCAGCTCCAGAACGTAAGGCGTGTCGTTCTCGTCCAGAATGACTTCGATGTTGTAGGCACAGGTTCTCATGCCCAGCGCGCTGATCAGGCGCTGCAGTTCGTCGTCAACCTTCTGCTTTTGCTCTTTTGTCAGAAGAGAGGGCCAGAATTCTCCCAGCGCCACGTACTCTCTGGTCCCGCCGACGCCGCTGTAGAGCTCATTTCCGTAGCTGGTGAAGACCAGTTTTCCGTCCACGCTGAAGCCGTCGCCGGACACCTGGTAGCCCTTCTTGACGATGAATTCCTCCACGATGAAGCGCTTGCCGCGGGAATAGGAAAGAGCCTCCTCCACTGCCGCCTCCAGTTCCTCCTTGGAGTAGATCTTAACTACGCCCTTGGAACCTGAAGAATCCACCGGTTTTACCATCACAGGAAATTTGAACTCATCGATGGCGGCCAGTGCCTCCTCATAGGTCTTAAATCCCATTGCCTTGGGGCAGTTGAAGCCGTGCTCTTTCAGGAATTCTCTAAAGAGATCCTTCTCGGTGCAGAGTTTTACGGATTCATAGGGATTGCCGGGCAGGCCCAGCTTCTCGGCCACATAAGCCGCTGTCGGAGCAGCCGGATCTGATGCGTAGGCGATGATCCCGTCAATATTCAGGCCTTTGGCCAGGTTCAGGACGCCGTCCAGGTCCGTCGTGCTGACATCGTAGTATTCGTCGGCGAATTTGTGGCCGGGGTTCTCCGGCGTGTAGTCGCAGGTGATCACGTAGTGACCCATTTCCTTGGCCATCTTGATGATCGGAATCTGCTGCATGGAGCCGCCGAGCATTAAAAGTCTTTTCATATGTTCCTCCTCACAGAGATTCAACGAAGCGTCTGATGCGCCGCACGCCTTCTTCGATCTTGTCTTCGTTCATGGTAAAAGCAATCCTCACATAACCCTCGCAGGCCGGCCCGTAAGTGATGCCGGGCACCACGGCCACCTGCTCCTTCTCGAGCAGGGCGTAGGCGAACTCCTCGCTGGTCATGCCGGTCCCCTGGATGTTGACCATGGCGTAGAAGGTTCCCTTGGGTGAGCGGACGCTGAGCTTATCGATGTCGTTGATCCCCTTTACGAGGACATTTCTGCGGCTCTCGAAGCCGGCGCGCATTCTGTCGGGCTCGGTGTCGTCGCTGCTGAGTGCTTTGATGGCCGCGTACTGGGAAGGAACCGTGACGCAGGCCGCTATGTTCTCCTGGAGCTTGGGCATGTTGGTGACGAGCTCTGCCGGGCCTGCCAGGTAGCCCACGCGCCAGCCGGTCATGGAGTATCTCTTGGAGCAGCTGTTGATGACGACCGCGTGGTCCTTCATGCCGGGAAAATCCAGGATGGAGGTATATTTTGCCCCGTCATACAGGATGCTCTTGTAGCACTCGTCCCAGATTATGGCAAAATCGTGCTCGACCGCCATTTTGCAGATCTCCTCGATGGTTTTCGCGTCATAGACGGCGCCGGTGGGATTGTTGGGCGAGTTGATGATGATGGCCACGGTCTTGTCGGTGATCGCGGCGCGAACCGCTTCGGGCTTGACCACAAAATCGTCGCACTCTTTGGCCTCGACGAATACGGGGTGCCCGCTAAGGATCTCGGTCATGTGCCCGTAGTTGACCCAGTGCGGGGACGGAATGATGATCTCGTCGCCGGGGTTGACCAGGCAGCAGAGCGTCAGAAACAGGCCTTCCATGGCGCCGACCGTGATCTGGATCTCAGAAGCCGGATCGTAGCGGACGCCGGTCTCGTCCTCGATCCTTGCCGCCACGACCTGCCGCAGCTCGGCGATGCCGGCGTTGGCCGCGTACTTGGTCTTGCCCGCCATGATCGCGTCACAGCCGGCCTTTTTCACGTAGTCGGGCGTCTCGTAGTCGGGGTCTCCCAGCGTGAAGTCGATGACGTTGTCATACCGCTGGGCCATGTCGAACAGTCTCCTCGTCAGAGAAGGCTGGATTCTGTTTGCCATATCTGAAATTCTCATAATTTTCTCTCCATTAGTGCACGATGTGCTTTAATATAAAGATCGCCATGCGCAAAAACAAGGGGGATTGGTATTCCCCCTTTCTATTAGCTTCTCATCACACAGCCGAGGAATCTGCAGTCAGATTCTTCGAATGTCTCCACGCCTTCGCAGATCTCGTCGAATCTCGCGCGGTCCCTTCTGATCAGGAACAGGCAGGCGTCCGCCAGCTCAGCGATCAGCCCCGTCTCCGAGAGGACGGCGCTCTGCGGCGCGTCCACGATGACGTAGTCGAACCCGCCGCGAAGCTTTTCAAACACTTCGCCGGCCGCCCGGCCGTTCCAGAGTGCGTACGGACTCTCGACCGCTTCGCCGCCCGGCAGGACCATAAATTCCTTTTTCCCCCTGCAAGAAACCAACGCCTGCTCCAATGTACATTTTCCGGTGAGAATCCCGGCCAGTCCGCCGGAACCGGCCTCTCCCGGCTCTATTCCCAAAACTTTCGCCGCCGAAGGCTTCCGCAGGTCGCCGTCGACCAGCGCCACCCGGTGCCCTCGCCCGGCCAAAGCCAGCGCGAGATTGACGGCCGCAGTGGTCTTGCCTTCCGCGCCGACTGCGCTGGTCACGAGGAATGCCTTCGCGCCGCTCTCCTGCGCCGCTTCCTCGACCCGGCAGCGGATCGCCCGAACGGACTCCTTAAACTTCTGCGGAACGTCGTCCGCTTCTATCGTGATCCGATCCCCGACGCGCTTTCCGGCCGCGATCCAAGGGAGCTGTCCCAGGTTCCGGGCCTTTAGCTTCCAGCCGATCTCATCCTCTGTCAAAATAGTGTCCCTAAAGACCAGTTTGCAGACCAGCACCACGAGACCGACGATCAGGCCTAAGAGAAGACCTGCGGCGGCCGCTTTTTTGCCGTTTCCGGTGGAGATGCCTTTTCCTTCCGGCACTCCGCTCTCGTTCACGGTCGTGATGCGCACACTGCCGATCGCGGCGTCCGTGATAATGCTGCTGCAGCGAAGCACCGACTGCAGGACGTCATAGGCCAGCTGTGGCTCCGCCGCGCTGACAGAGAGCTTGATCAGGTTTGTGTTGGTCACCACCGAGGCGGAAATCTGTGCCGGCAGCCTGTCCGGCGGACCGTATCCCATGTCTTCTTTGACGATTGCTTTCATCGCGTCGCTCGAGAGCATGGAAGGAAGCATTTTTCCTACCAGTGCGGTCGTCAGGTTCTTCTGGTTATTGATCTGATAGATCACGGATTCCGCAGGCTCCGCCGTAAAGGTCGAATAAGCGGTGTAGCTTGTCGTGTTCTTTCTCCCGCCGAGATAGTAGAAGGCGCCGCCAAAGAGCAGCGTCACCGCCAGCAGCAGGATGCCGTATCGGCGAATCTCTCTCGAAAGATCTCCCAGGAACGGGAGCAGGTCGATCTCTATGACATTTTTCTGTCCGCGGTCGACCAGAGGCTTGCGGGCGGCTTTCGCCCCGGATGCCCGGCGCCTCTCGCACTCAGTCACCGAAACATCCGCGCTGTATCCGCGCACATCCGTCACAATGACGCCGAGCAGCCTGTCCGCGCCTCCCAGCGCACTCACGGCGCTTCTGACCTGCGGTGTCTGGCTGTAATGGCGGCGCACAACCAGGACAGATGTGTCGGCAAGTCCTGCCAGCTCCACAGCGTCCGAGGACTCACTCAGGGGCGGCGCATCAATAATTACAAAATCGCCCGCAGAAGCAATCGCTCCCGCCTCCTCAGCGCTCACCACAATCACTTTTTTGCCCGCTTCCCGCCAGACCGCTGCGAGATTCGCCGCCGCCGCAGACTTGCCCTCTGCGCCCGACGCGCTGGTCACAAGGAGGACCTTGTGCCCCTTTTCGGCCATTTTGCGGCCGACGCGGCCCGCGAGCCTGCGGATCTCCTCGACGTAGTCCTGGCTTGCAGCCGGATCCGTAATCAGAAGGTCGGGCGTGATCCGAAACTTCCTGTTTCGATAGACGGCGCCCAGAAAGCTCGCCCCGAGCTTGTCCGTGACGTCCAGGCCGTCCCGGATGTCATCTCTGCACGCCGAAATCCCTGCCAGTGCAAAACATAGCAAAGCACAGACCGCCAGCGCAGCGATCATTGCCTTTTTCATGCCGCTGGCTGAGATATCGGGCCTTGCCTGGATCGCGGGCTGCTCCAGGATCGTGAAGCGGGCGCCGCCTGACAGGTTGTCTTCAAGCTTTTTGTAATTGTTCAGGATTGCTTTTACTTCCAGATAGGAGACGTCCGGCGAGCCGGATCTGACTGTGATCCGGAGCAGGTTGGAGTCTCCGACAATGCTCACGGTCTCGCTCCCCCTGAAGCTCGAATAGCCCAGTTCCGCGGCTGCCGCGTCCCGGAATTCTTTGCTCTCCAGGATGCTCTTGACTTTGCCTGTGACGTCGGCAGAGTAGGTGAGCATGTTGTAGGTGTCCACGTTAGACATATAGTCGGTGTTCGTCACAGCGATCGTCGCCGAAGACGCGTAGGAGGACTGCTGCCTCCAGGAAAGAAAGACAAAGGCAAAGATAAAGACTCCCGCCGTAAGGAGCAGGATGGAGAGCCAGTGTCTGGCTATGTCTTCGAGGATGCTGTGAAGGTCGATCGATTTTTTGCCGCCGGAGTCGCGCCGGCGATCTGCTTCGATATCAAACATCTTACCGGGCTCCTCCTTCTGTGACCACGACGTAAAGGGTCGCCATTCCTGTGACGCCTGTCCCGTCGCTGAACGTATAATGCACTTCGTAATTGCCCTCCGCCTGAGGATTGACGCTGCTCTCGATCGTCACATACTTGTAGTTGATCGTGCTGCCCCGGGCGGTCACGGCCGCGTCGTCCGTGCCGGACGCGCTGTCATTACCGGCCTCGTCGTCCATGCCGGCCGCGTCGTCTATGCCGGACGCATCGTCCGTGCCGGACGCATCATCCATGCCGGCCGCATCGTCCATGCCGGCCTCGCCATCCATGCTGAAGGTCCCCTCTTCGCTCGTAAAAGCATATTCCGTCCCTCTGGTCGTCACGGACATGAGGTAGCTCCTGGGGTCGAACGCGGTCCCCTCGGCAATGTAGACGACATAGTCGCTCAGCGTGATCAGCGGGACCGAGCTGCGCACGGAAGGGTCGTAGATTTCGACGGTCACCGGCAGGACGGAGGTCGCGCCGGCGCTGTTGGTGACTTTGAGCGCCGCCTTATAGTGGCCGGACTGGGCCACTTCGATCCCCTCCTCCGAGGTCAGTTTGACGCTCGCCGTCAGGTCCCCGTCCAGGCAGTCATACGCCTGGATCCTGCCTGTGAGGTCCGTTGTTCCCATTTCAAAAGACAGCGGCTTGTCCGTCGAAAAGCGGGTCGGCGTGTAGTCGCTGTATGTAAGTTTCCTGGAGGCGTGCGCCACCAGGCTGTCCGAATCGATCACCGCGTAGGTGACGGTCCGTCTGCCATCCTTGTCGAAGCGGCCGATGGACTCGACCATCACTTTGTCCGTCAGGTCGCCGTCTTCGGTGTCCGACGCGGTCACGCCCTGCATAAGGGCCTCTTCGCCGTCTGCCACGCTGACTTCGATCAGGTCGCCGTCTACCGTGATGACCGGCTCTTCGCGGTCCTGTCCCGCTTTTTCGCGGACCGTATATACGCCCAGAAGAACCAGGGCAGCCGCAAAGAAAGCGGCGCTCACTATTTTCAGCCTGTTCAAAATATCTACCCCTTAATGAAGGTCAGTTTCCTGCGACAACAGTAACAGCGGGCTCGTTTACTTCCCGCTGTTATCCTCAAGGTACTCTCTGTAATATTTTTCCGGGATATGATTGGAGTCCATCACTCTTCCGTCCTCGAAGTATCCCATGAAAGTGCCCTCGTTAAAGCCCGCGGACCTGGCCTTCTTGTCCTTGCCGAAGAGCGTCTCGCGCACCAGAAGGCCGACCAGCTTTACATCGGTCGCGAAAGTGACGTTCTGGGCGTACCAGGCGTCGTTCTCCAGCCGGTTCTCCCAGGTCATGACCTTGGAGGGATCCAGCAGCGGGCAGTCCAGCCCCGGCTTTACGCTGTGGCGCAGCTCGTGATAGTCGTTAAAGCGCCCCTTATAGGCCAGCGGAAGCGGCCTGGGCCCTATGATGGACATGTCGCCCTTGAACACATTGATGAAATTGAGCAGCTCGTCCAGGGAAGTAGAGCGCACAAAAGAGCCCCATTTGGTGACCCTAAGGTCAGCCCGCAGGAGCACTCCGTTTTCATCGGTCTCATTGGTCATATTGCGGAACTTCACCATGGTAAATGGCTTGCATCCCTTGCCCATTCTCTTTTGCTGGAAGAAGATCGGCGATCCGACGTCAAAATAGGTGACGACTCCGATCACAGAATTGACAGGCAAGGTGATGGCCAGAGCCACGCTCGAGAAGAGCAGGTCCAGTGCCCTCTTTCCGTATAATGCGTAAAAACCCTGTTTCACCTTTGCCTTCGGGTAAAATTTATTAGAATTCTCCCTGTTGTCCCGGGCGATCCTCTCCGCGATCGCGAGAGCCTGCTCCCGGGGAAGCTTATCATAATCAAACTTAAGGCTCATATATAAGTATCCTTATTGTAAGTGTCCTTATTCCAAATATTCTTATTTCTTCGACAGTATGATGTCGCAGATCATATCAATATCCTCCGTCGCAAGTCCCTCATAGATGGGAAGCGTCAGGATATTCATGGACACGTCGTGTGCGACGGGCGTCGCCGGTCCGCCCAGATCCCGGTAGCACTCCAGGTCGTTGATGGCCGGGTAGAAGTATTTGCGCGTATAGACTTCCTGCTCGCGCAGCTCCATGTAGACGTCGTCTCTGCTCTTGCCGAACTTCTTTTTGTCAAAATAGACAGGCAGGTACGCATAGTTGGGCGTCACGCCCTTCTGCGCCTGGAACAGTTCAATTCCGTCGATCCCGCTCAGTCTCTCGTAATACCGGTCGTGTACGCGCTTCCTGTCCTGAATGCTCTCGTCGATGTGCCGGAGGTTGCACAGGCCCATAGCCGAGCGGAACTCGTCGAGCTTGGCGTTGAGGCCGACCGAAGTAATGCTGGTCTCCGTGTGCATGCCGAAGTTCTTGAGCTCATGGAGCGCCACGCCGTAGCGCTTGTTGCGGAACGCCACTGCGCCTCCCTCGATCGAATTGAAGACTTTCGTGGCATGAAAAGAAAACATTGTCGCGTCGCCGAAGGTCCCGATTCCTCTTCCGTTGTACTTCTCGCCAAAGGCATGCGCGCCGTCATAGAGGACCTTGAGACCATGCTTCTCGGCAATGTTCTCGATCTTGTGGACATCACAAATATTGCCGTATACGTGTACCGGCACAATTCCGACCGTCTTGTCGGTGATCAGTTCCTCAATCTTATCGGGATCGATGCAGTAGTCCGACTTTCTGATATCACAGAAAACGGGCTTCAGGTTATTCCTCGTGATCGCATGTGTGGTGGAAACAAATGTGAACGGCGTCGTGATCACTTCTCCTCCGCCGACTTCTTCACCTTTCTCCGTCATTCCGAGCGCCTGGATGGCGATCTCGAGCGCCAGGTGTCCGTTCACGAACAGCGAAAGATCCCGCACTCCCAAATAGGAAATCAACTCGCCCTGAAACTTCTTATATATAGGTCCCATATTCGTGAGCATGTGCGTCTCGAACATAGGCTTGATTTCCTCGATATACTCTGAAAGCTCAGGCATTGAGGAACGAGTTACATAAATTGGCATCTTATATTCTCCCTGTAAAGGTCTTCAGTCTCGTCAAAACATACAATTATTTTATTACATTTCAGAGCAAAATCCTACTCTAATCCTTTGATTCGACTGTCTTTTTGTATCTTTCGCCGCGGATTTGTGTCCCGCTAAAACGAAAAAGCGTTCAGATAGCGCTGTTTTGGCCCTTCTGTGCCGCCAGCGCGCGGTCCATGGCCATGATCCATCCGGCGAGGAGGAAGTAGACCGGCTGATTAAAGAAGGCATTGGCGCAGGTCAGCACCTCCAGCATGTCCGTCATCAGAATTCCGAAGAAGATCACCGGAATGACCCAGGCGCCCCTGAAGAGCCTGCCGCCGTCTCTCATGACGCGCAGTCCGCGCAGGGCGACCGAGGCAGTGAACCAGATGTAGAGCAGCATCATGGGCACTCCAAAGCAGGTCCCCACCTGCAAAATGACGTTGTGGCAGTTGGGCTGCTTGACCGGGAATTTTCCGATTTCCCATAGAACACTCGGCAGCATGGTCGGCGTCACGCCAAAGAAGAATCGGTCCGGGCTCGAGAACATGAGCTTTACGCTGGCCTTCCAGATATTGATCCGGCCGCTCAGTCCCACCATTTTGCGCACTCTCATCGCGTCGGGGTTGTGCAGCTTCTCGCGCCAGGTCTCTGCATTCGAGGCGATGATCCCCGACCGCAGAAAATAGAGCGCCGCCACGACCAACACCGCTGCCGCCACCGCTCCTGCGACCACGAGCGCCTTGTTCTTAATCTTGACGCGTTTCAAGTATCCCGCCCCGCGCACCAGAGCCGGCACAATGATCATCGCGAGAAGCACCATATAGCAGGTCCGCGAGTTGCTCAGTATGATGACAAAAAAGTGCACCACCGCAGCCGGTATAAAGAACACATACTTGATCCGGCTCTTTATCGTCACCAGCATGTAGACGCAGATACTTAGCAGGATCAGCGAATAGGCCGCCGTCGTGTTCCTGTGCACGCCGATCATCAGCGAAAGCCCCTGGTACAGCTTGACCACATTCCCGGACGGAAGATTCACGAACACTCCGTGGTAGAAGTTCCACAGTACCCAGGCGCACACCGGCGTGTAGGCGGCCACCGCCGAACAAAGCATTAAGTCGATTGTCTTTTTTACCTTGTTCTCGGCTGTGGATTCGGCCGTGGATCCGGCCGCGGTCCCGCCTGTGGATCCGGCCACGATTCCGGCCGCAGTCCCGGTTGTGGACCCGGCTACGGTTCCGGCTGAGATTCCGGCCGCGATTCCGGCCGCGATCTTCGCCATCGGAAAGAACAAGAGTGAGGACAGCGCCGTATAGAACAGCCTGTTATCATTCGCGCTGAAATAGGATTTCCCGTCCAGCGCCGTGCGCACCGCGCACACCACGGCATACCATACCAAAAAGCCGATCAGGAAGATCTGCTCCCGCGACATGGCCTTCCGCAGAAACTCCTTTACGGAGCCCGCCGGGCCGCCGTTCTCGGCGCCCCTCCGCCTGCGCTCCGCCACCGCGACCAGTACCAAGTATAGTACTGTTCCTGCGATCAGCAAGAGGCCTGCCCACTTTTCATACTTTATATAGTTCTTTTTCCAGATCACGAACTGCAGAAGCGACCACAGCAGATAGACTTCCGCAAGTCCCAGTGCGCCCAAATAAAGGGCTTTCCTGTATATTGATAAGAATTTGCTCGATTCTGTCATATTTACCTCTGCGTTCAAGTTCTCGTATCATCTAAATCTATCATTAATCACATATTAATACCAGAAAAAAACGCATACGAGCAAGGAATAAATCTCTCGCTCGTATGCAGAATTTTTAAAAGTCGATATTTTGCAGTCGAAAGCTCCTTCCGATCAGCTTCTGATCCGAATTACAGCTGAGGGCCTGCAGCTACCAGAGCCTTGCCTGCCTCGTTTGTCTCGTACTTCTTGAAGTTCTTGACGAAACGGCCAGCCAGATCCTTAGCCTTCTCCTCCCACTGTGCCGCGTCAGCATAGGTGTCGCGAGGATCAAGGATCGCGGGATCAACGCCCGGAAGCTCTGTGGGAACTTCGAAGTTAAAGTAAGGGATCTTCTTGGTGGGAGCCTTCAGAACGTCGCCATTGAGGATCGCGTCGATGATGCCGCGGGTATCCTTGATGGAGATACGCTTGCCGGTTCCGTTCCAGCCTGTGTTCACGAGGTAAGCCTTCGCGCCGCTCTGGTTCATTCTCTTAACCAGCTCCTCGCCGTACTTGGTGGGGTGCAGCTCCAGGAATGCCTGTCCGAAGCAAGCGGAGAATGTAGGAGTGGGCTCTGTGATGCCACGCTCTGTGCCTGCCAGCTTTGCTGTGAAGCCGCTCAGGAAGTAGTACTGCGTCTGCTCAGGTGTCAAAATAGAGACCGGAGGCAGAACACCGAAAGCATCCGCGCTCAGGAAGATTACGTTCTCAGCGGCAGGGCCTGCAGAGATAGGGCTGACCTTCTTGACGATGTTCTCGATGTGCTCGATCGGATAGGAAACACGAGTGTTCTCGGTAACGCTCTTGTCTGCGAAGTCGATCTTGCCGTCCTTGTCTACGGTAACGTTCTCAAGAAGAGCATTTCTTCTGATGGCGTTGTAGATGTCGGGCTCGGATTCCTTGTCGAGGTTGATGACCTTAGCATAGCAGCCGCCTTCGAAGTTGAATACGCCTTCGTCGTCCCAGCCGTGCTCGTCATCGCCGATCAGCAGTCTCTTGGGATCTGTGGACAGAGTGGTCTTACCTGTGCCGGACAGACCGAAGAAGATCGCTGTGTTCTTGCCTTCCATATCTGTGTTTGCGGAGCAGTGCATAGCAGCGATGCCCTTCAGAGGAAGGTAGTAGTTCATCATGGAGAAGATACCCTTCTTCATCTCGCCGCCGTACCATGTGTTGATGATAACCTGCTCGCGGCTTGTGATGTTGAAAGCAGCAGCTGTCTCGGAGTTCATGCCCATCTCTTTGTAGTTCTCAACCTTAGCCTTGGAAGCGTTGTAAACAACGAAATCAGGCTCATAGGTCTCGAGCTCTTCAGCTGTGGGCTGGATGAACATGTTCTTGATGAAGTGTGCCTGCCAGGCAACCTCAACGATGAAACGAACTGCCATGCGGGTGTCCTTGTTGGCGCCGCAGAAAGCATCCACTACATAGAGTTTCTTATTGGAGAGCTCTTTTTTGGCAATGTCCTTAAGGATTGCCCAGTTCTCCTCGGAGAGCGGGTGGTTGTCGTTGGGATACTCGGGAGTTGTCCACCAAACGGTATCCTTGGAGTTCTCGTCCATGACAATGTATTTGTCTTTGGGAGAACGGCCGGTGAAAATACCGGTCATAACGTTAACTGCGTCGAGCTCGGTGAGCTGGCCTTTCTCATAGCCCTCGAGGCTGGGATCCATCTCAGCTTCAAAAAGTGCCTCGTAGCTGGGATTATAGATAATCTCAGTTGTACCGGTGATACCGTACTTTGTTAAATCTACTTTTGCCATAATCTTACCTCTTTCTGACGATGGTACTTTAGATGGTACTTTTATGTACTTTTAATAATACAATTACATCGATTCATTAAGACGTTAGCATAAAAGTTGTTAAATTTCAATCAATTTGAAATATTTGGGAACTATGTGGAAAATCCTTTGTTTATCGATTTTTTTTCGTCAAATTTGACTATGGACGGCGGCCGGGTGCACGGTTCAATCGGGGGGGGCGGAGGTGGCCTTGTGCCGGGCGCGGAGGACGCTTTGAGCCGGGTGTTTAGCCGGGGGGACCGACGAATAGGGATTTTTTTCTATGCCGTAGGGGTGTGATTGGATTTGTTTTGCTTGGCTGGACTGGTGGCGACCGACGAACAGGGATTTTTTTCTATATCGTAGGGGCGTGGTTGGCTTGTGCCATTCGTCCAAGCCTGAGGGCGACCGACGAATAGCAAACTTTTTCCATTCCGTAGGGCTGTAATTGGCTTGTGCCATTTTTCCGGGCCCAGGGGCGACCGACGAATAGCAAACTTTTTCCATTCCGTAGGGCTGTGCACAGCAAATTCGCTCATTCCTCCTATTTCATGAATATTCTCAAAGACTATTTCAATGCATGATCATCATTTCTTGCATGCCTACTCCCACAATGATATTCTCATATAGGTGATACAACTATTTACAAGTCTTTTTATTGAGTCATATCCCTACTAAACATATAGAAAGGTTATTTCTTATGAACGACCCTTACGAACAAGTCAATAGCGAACTTCCTGCGCCGGCTATAGAACAGCCGGATTCAGCTTCCGCGAAGACGGAACCAACTGACATTGGTGCAGCTTCTGCACCAGACGCCCCCACTGACCTTGATGTTTCTTCCGTTACGAGTGCACCCGACGATTCCGCCGCTGGTACCACAAACGCCCCCGCAGAACCCATCCCAAACTCCGACGAGAAACCCATCGCCTCTCCGGCCCCCATCTCCTTTGCGGGACTCGGCCTTTTTAAAAGCATCCTTGCCATTGCCTTTGCTCTGGCACTTGCTTTCTTTACTGTATTAGTCGAACATGTCAGGCGGACCAAGCAGTTCGGCTTCTCGACGACTGCCGAATATGTGACCACCGGACTTCAGGTTCTGGTCTATCTTGTGCTTTTTGTGATCGGCTGGAAGCTGCTGGATCGGTTCGATCGGAAGGCGGTTCTTGCGGAGTGTCCTGAAGCAGAGGCACTCGGCGCGGCCAACGACTCCGCGGCATTGGTTACTCCCCCAGAAAATGATATCCCTGAGATGCCCAGCCAAGCATCAGCCTCCCGCCTCCATCTTCTCTTCTCCTGGTCCCCCCGCAGCGTGATCCTGACATGGATCCTGCTCCTGTGCCTGTTCCTGCCCTACCTGCTGGCGTTCTACCCCGGCGTGGCCAGCATGGATACCACCAACCAGATCAAAGACTTCACCACCGGAACCATGCCCATCGAGATCAACTGGAACGAGGGCGAGCCAAAGATCAGCTGCTTTCTGAATGACCATCATCCGGTAGTGGATACGCTGATCTTTACGTTCTTTACGGAGACGGTGGGCGGCCTTCTGGGCGGCCCCGTCCGCGGAGCCTTTGCCTACTGCGCGCTCCAGGCGGCCATAACGGCGCTCTTTATGTCGCTGATGCTGTGCCGCATGGAGAAATTCGGCGTTCCCTACGCCTACAGGAAAGCAGGTTTCCTGTTTCTGGGCCTTGCGCCCTTTATCGGCCTGTACACGATCGGCATGCTCAAAGACTCCCTCTACAGCATGCTCTTCATCGCCTACTACCTGCTCTACGCGGTAATCATGCTTGAAGGCGCAAGCGGGCGGCGAATGGTTTCGCTCACTATTTTGGCAATCCTGCTGGCGCTGACGAAGAAGACGGGGGTCTATTTTGTCCTGATCTGCAATCTGGTGCTGATCCTGGCGCCGACGGTCCGCCGCAAATGGGCCGAGTGGGCGGCGAGCTGGATCCTGCCGGCGCTGCTGGTCCTGGTGCTGCTGCCCCACGTGATCTTCCCCATGTGCAACATCTTCGCGGGCGGCAAGCAGGAGTCCATCGGCTTCACGATGCAGATGACGGCGCGCACCTACCTCGACCACAAGGACGAGCTGTCGCCGCAGGAGGTGCAGGCCATCGGCGCGGTCATCGACCTGTCCAAAGTAGAAGAATCCTACAGCAGCTACAACTACGACGAGGTCAAAAAACTCTTCAACTACGAGGCCACCGCCGACCAGCTCAGCGCCTACAAGCGCCTCTGGCTGCAGCTTTTCGCCCGCTACCCGCTCTCAGGCCTGAACGCCCTGTTCGGCACGGCCGGCGGCTTCTTCACGCCCACGGAAACTATACGGGTCTACTACGAATTTCCGACAACTCAATACGTCAAAATACCAAACCCCCCGAAGCTCGCCCCCTTCCGCGACGCAGTCCAGACAGTCTACAAATGGCTGACCGCCCTGCCGGGCGTCGGGCTCCTCTTCCAGTGCGTGCTCTACACCTGGTGGCTGCCGCTGGCCGCCCTGCTGCGGGTGCTCCTGCTCCCGGACTTCAAGGGCCGCCGCCTGAAATCCCTCGGCTGCCTGCTCCCGATCGCGGTCTGCGTCCTCGTCCTCTGGGTGAGTCCCTACGCGATGGCGCGCTACGGACTGCCACAGTTCTACACGCTGCCGCTGGTCATGGGGATTGGGGCGCGGAGGAAGTGATACCCGGGCGGGTGTTCTGCCCTGGTTGGATCATATGGGGGAAATTTGATCAACCTGCCCCCATACAGTGCAGCAGCAAGCTGCCTGGTATGGAGGCCACCGGACATCCCGTATGGTCCAACGCGAACTTTTTAGGCATAATCAGCCATTTCTGCGAAAACAGCTTCCAAAGGACTCCGGAAAAAGAAGATTTCCTGTCGAATCAGGAAGCTTTTTCCATAGCTTTAGGCATTCGGATGCTCTATGTAAAAAGCATCTCCCAATCTCAGCTCTCGGTGTGAATTCCGAGGCGTTGATTGGGAGATATTTTTATTAATTAATAAGTTTGTGCCAAAAAGCACGGTGGAAAAGCACCTGCGCTGGCGGCACCTAATTGTATTGCCCGCAAATTTTCTGTATCCCCTATTTAAAAACCCTTCTTCGGTGGATATTCCACTGAAGAAGGGTTTCAGAATAGGCACTATGACTGCCTAAGGGATCTATAGGTCTGTTTCTGTCCCCTTCTTCGGTGGATATTCCACCGAAGAAGGGTTTAAAAAAAGCATATTGACTTTTTTAGAGAGCCTCCGCCCCGCTTTATCCCTCATTCCCCGCATTGGAATTGGTATTAGCATTGGAATCGGCATTGGCATTAATTAGCATCCGTATCCGCTTCCGCAGCAGCACTGCCGGCGCCCTCTTCCACTTTCTGCCTGGCTTTCTTCTCTTCCATGCGCGCTCTTCTCTTCACGTTGTCCACATAGAGATCCGCGGCTTTCTGGGCCTCTTCAAATATCTTAGTCAGCTTCAGCGAAGCCTCCGCGATCGATCCGGACTCCTTGATCGCGATCTTGCGCGATGCAAGTTTCTCCTCGGCCTCGGCGAGCTGCTCGCGCAGGGAATCGATTTCCTTGCTCTGCGCCAGCATGATCTCCAGAAGTTCTGATTTTTTCAGTTTGAGTAATTCTTTTTCTGTCATAGCATTCTCCTTTTTGACGATTTTGGCCTGTCCTGCCTGAATTTGTACCGTTTTCTTGCGCGCTATTTGATCCGCTTTACCTTTCCCTTTTTAACCAGAAAGACCTTATCAGAAATATCCATCACCGCCTGGTCATTGTAAGAATCCGTATAGAAGCTCTTGATCCTCGCATCCCCATACAGCTCGCGAAATCTGCGCACCTTATTTTCTTTAAAATTAAAATGCGTAATCTCTCTCTTGTCAAGGTCAACCTCTGAGGCGATGATATTTTGCGTACCCAGACGGTCCCGGATCCCGTCCAGCAGAAAGCTCGGCCCGGCCGTAATGATCAGGTCGTCCGGCCCGACGCGCCGCAGCATGTCCGCATCCAGGCGGTCGGCGTGCGTCTTCCAGAATTTCCCCACCAGCGACAGAAGCTCTCTCTTGTCCCGGATGAGGATCTTCATGTATTTGTTGATCGTATCGCCCAGCTCCTCCCGGTCCACAAGGCACAGCTTGTACTTGACCGTATTTGTCAGGATCACCGGCAGATACAGCAGGATCTTCTTGTTAGTCCGGATCATGTAGAGCGAGAAGTCCAGCGAACTCTCTCCGCGATACAGAGTATTATCAAAATCAAACGCTTTCATAATCCCACTCCTCCGCCAAAAAGCCCCCGTCCAAACAGATTTCAGTCAAAAAAGAATCCGCCCGTATTGGGAAGTTTCGAGTCAGGCGTGATCTCTGACAGCATCTTATTCTGGCTCTCGGAACCGGCTTTTCGGTCAGAGGCCCCGGCCGACGATATTTTGACATCATAATTCAGTGTCCCGTCCGCCCGTCTCTCCGGAATCATCGCCAGAAAAGGCCGGATCACGGCCTTCTCGCTGTCCGAGACCCTGTAGGTCTGTACCACCAGGTAGAGCCCGGCGTCCACGCCCTTAAATGTGACAGTCCCGTCCGACCAGATCTCTTCGGAGGGCGCATCCAGGGAAATGCCCTTGATCTCCGCGGTCTCGTTGAGCTTCTGCGCGAGGTCCGCGCCCAGCTGGGCATCCCTGCACGGCGGCTCCCCGACCGACTCAAACAGCTCGTCGTAGACGAGGCTGAAGCCGTCCTCGACTTGCAGGTTCGCCACCTTGTAGAGTCCCACCTTGTTGCCAAACTTGTCGGGCTCGCCGGCCTCATTTGTGAAGGCGACCGTCAGCGAACCGGTCTGCGAAAGATCCGGAATGGTCTGCTCGTCGGCAGTCGGCTCGTTCGGCTCGGCCGCCTTCGCGGTCGCTCCACCGGTCAATAATGACCCGAGCAAAACAGAGCTGACCAAGACCGTGCAGAATAGAAACGTGCAGAGCATTTTTTTTATTGCTTTATATGATTGATGCATTGAGTTCATCGTTATTCTCCTGAAACATCTTTTATAACAATAGCATTTCGGGAGATTCTTTACAAGTTTGCAAGAGGGCTTCCGAATGGTTCCGGCCGATGAATACGTCAAGGATGTATAGGTCAAGTAATATTTCTTTACCTCTTGACACGAACTATGTCATTTACTACAATATAATTACAAATGGTGCTAGACACCAATGGGCTGGTCGCAAGACCCGGGTCCATCGAGGGCGGGGATGTTCCCCGCCATTTTTTTACCGGAGGAACTTTACTTGAAAGAACTTGGCATTTTTATCGACGAGTCCGGAGATTTTGGTGATTATGACTTTCATTCTCCTTATTATATAATTTCTATGGTCTTTCACGATCAAACTACAGATCTGTCGTCTCCAATTCTCAAGCTTGACCAAGACCTATCCGCTATTGGATTTCCGAATCACTGTGTTCATACCGGTCCTATAATCCGGAGAGAAAATGAATACTCCTTTCTTAGAGTAAACACCCGTCGACGAATCTTTAACAGCATGATGACTTTTGTTAAGCATTGTGATGTGAAATGCATGACCTTTTCAATTGAGAAAAAGCATATTTCCGATTCCATCGAAATGGTATCGAAGCTTTCAAAATTGATTTCACGTTTTATAACAGATCATTATCAGGAATTGCTTTCTTATGACCTGGTCAAAATATACTACGATAATGGTCAGGCGGAAGTTAATAAGATATTAGCGTCCGTGTTTAACTCTTTGCTTCCTCGCGTCGAGTTTAAACGTGTTATACCTTCTGAGTATCGTCTTTTCCAAGCCTCAGATCTTCTCTGCACTTTGGAACTTATTCGACTAAAAGTCGAGTCAAGTACGGTATCCGCCTCTGAAATGGAGTTCTTCGGAAACCTTCGCGATTTGAAAAAGAATTATCTCAAACCTATATCAAAAAAGATGTGGCTGTAAATGAATTGGTTAATTGTCAGTCCCTAATGCAAACTGTTTATGCCCACCGGTCAAGTCAGTCTCAATCAACTAACAAAAAGCAAAAAGAAGACAGGGCCCGCGCCCTGTCTTCCCTGATTTACGTTTAGTGATTTAATTCATGGCTCGCGGAGCGAGCCGCCGCGCCGCGTGCGGGCTGCCTACTTTCTGACTTTGACGGCCACGCCTGCCAGCACGAACAGCGCGCCTGCGATACCCAGTGCCATCACGGGCCACCACAGCTGGCCGGTCTGCGGAATGCGCGACGGCTTGTCGGGCTTGTCCGGCTTCGGCGGAGGCTCGATCTTCCCGATTCCGATCGGCTTCGACTCCGCAGTTACATCATACGTGAGTGTCCCGTCCGGATTGCGGTAAGGAATAGAGATCAGAAACGGAGAGATCACATACTTGTTGTCGCCGCTTCCCTGTGCGTCCTGCATCACAAGATAGAGTCCTACCGAGAGGCCTTCGAAGCTGACCTTGCCTTCCGCGTCCATCTCCTGCGCCGCCGCATCGAAATCAATGGCGCCGCTCGAGGCGATCTCCGCCATTTTCTCAGCCAGTTCAAGATTTGCGCTGTCCAGTTCCTCGTCCGTCGCAGGGATCTCTCCTGCCGCCGCAAACCGTTCATCGACGACAAATTTATAGCCGTTGTCGACGACCGCGTCCGCTACCTTGTAGAGGCCCACCGAATTGCCGCCCGACACAGGAAGCTTCTTCCCGCTAGATTCGTCAAAATATTGAAACGTGATACTGATCGACCCGGTCCTGTCCAGATCCGGCATTTCATCGTTCTGAGCTGCGTGCGCCGAGATCGCCGCCTGCGGCAGCGGCAGCACGACCGGTACCAGCAAAGCCGCGATCAGCGTTAAACATGTTGCCGCACTCATTACTGCTTTATTCAAACCTGTTTTCCTGATGAGCTTCATAAAATGCCCCTTTCCGCAAGATGAGCTCTAAAAGATGTCCCCTTCTGCAAATCTACTTTCTCTTGTCCATAAATGATCTGATCGATTCCGTGATCATATCCCGGTCCTCCATCGATAATTCTGACAGCTCCGGCTCTTCAATCCCTTTCTCCTCCATATATTCCGCTTTGTAGTCCCTCTCTTTGCGCTTTTTTGCACTCGTACTGATCAGCACGTAAATGAGAAGCAAGAGCAGGATCGGAATGGCCAAAAACGGTGCAATGAAAACCGGTCGGATCTGAATCGCATCGGCCACAACCATGGCGCCGCCATCCACATTGTCAATGCGGTGCCCCTGCACCAGAAGCCTGTGTGTG
>JAFUFL010000020.1 GCA_017469935.1 Lachnospiraceae bacterium | reverse complement strand
CATTATTGACAAAGATAGCTGTTTATCAGGAAATCTGTATTTAGATGGAGATATATTAACAGACGCGATGATTCCAGAAGGCATAACAAAGATAAGGGATAATGCATTTAACGGTTGTAACAGCTTAACAAGCATAATGATTCCAGACAGCGTGACAAGCATTGGTTATCGTGCATTTAAAGATTGTAGTAGTCTTACAGGTATTACGATCCCAGATAGTGTAACGGTAATAAATATAGGAGCCTTTTCCAGCTGTAGTAGCCTTACAAGCATTACGATTCCGGATAGTGTTACAGAAATTGGTAATAGTGTATTTGAAGAAACCCCGGTTGTATTGAACGTGATAAAAGATAGTTATGCTGAACAATATGTAAAGGATAACAATATACCCTATATTCTAATATGTAAAACACATGAATGGAGTAATACTTATACCGTAGACAAAGAATCAACCTGTGTCGAGGAAGGCTCGGAGTCAATTCATTGCTCTGTTTGCGATGCCATTGATAAAACTACAGTCCGTGCGATTCCGAAGGAAGAACATGCATACGGCGACTGGAAAGTAACAAAAGAACCGACCTGTACAGAAGACGGAAGTAATGAGAAAGTCTGCGCAGACTGCGGAGATAAAGTTACAGAAGTTATTGCTGCAATCGGACATGTATGGAAAGATGACTATGCAGTCGACAAAGAAGCGACCTGCACAGAAGAAGGATCAGAGTCAATTCACTGCTCTGTTTGCGATGCGATCGATGAAGAAACCGTCCGCGTGATTCCAAAGAAAGACCACGCATACGGCGACTGGACAGTAACAAAGAAAGCGACTTGCACGGAAGCCGGAACTAAAGAGAAAGTCTGCTCTGAATGCGGAGACAAGGTCGTTGAGACAATTCCTGCAGCCGGGCACGTACAGGGCAAAGAGTACACAGTTGATAAAGAAGCTGCGATTGGTGAGGAAGGCTCTGAATCGATTCACTGCTCTGTCTGCGGAGAAATCATCGAGAGCACCGTTCGCCCGATTCCTGCTTTGACAGCCGGATGGATAGAAGACAAAAATGGCTGGAAGTATCTGAAGAGTGATGGGACTTATCCAAAGAGCAAGTTTGAGGTCATTGACGGAAAGACATATTATTTCAATGATTCTGAATACCGGGTTACCGGTCTTCAGACGATCGAAAATAAGAAGTATTATTTCAACAATGACGGAGTGATGCAGACCGGCTGGCAGACGAGCGACGGCCAAAAGTACTATTTTGACAGTGACGGAGCCGCACATATCGGTATGCTCCAGTACGGAGGCAAATGGTACTACTTCAGGCTTACCGGTGTCATGCATACCGGAACGCTGAAAAAGGACGGTAAATATTACTATTTCAGAAAAGATGGAACTCGTCTGAGTGGCTGGCTGAAGGTCAGCGGTAAGACTTACTACCATAAGCTAAACGGTGAGAGACTTTTCGGTTGGCTGAAGGTGAACGGTAAGATGTTCTATTTCAAGACCAACGGAGAGATGCTTACAGGCTGGCTGAAGCAGAGCGGTAAGATGTATTACTTTAAGACAAGCGGCCAGATGCACAAAGGCTGGCTGAAGCTGAACGGTAAGTACTATTACTTTAAGACCAATGGTCAGATGGTCACCGGGCGCTACAAGATCGGCAATAAGTGGTATACGTTTAATAAGAACGGTGTAAGACAGTAAGCTTTTCACCCGAGAGATGTGAAACAAAGCGGCAGGCGGGATCGTAAGAGTCCCGCCTGTCGCTAGACTGTTTGATAAATGCAGCATAGTCCCCGGTTACCACGGCGCCCCGCCGTCCGCACTGTCCCATCCGTCTCTGAGCATGTCATAGTATTCCTGAGGGAGATCTTCTACAGGAGCAGGCTCAGAAGAAGCGAAATCTTCCGGCAAGGGTGCTGCTGAAGCATAGCTCGGATTCCCATAAGCGGCCTGACCGACAGGATTCTGCGCACCGGATACGCCGGCCCCTCGCCTGTCTGCTCCGCCGCCTTGCATTGCACTTCCGCCGCTTTGTCTTGCACTTCCGCCGCTCTGCCTTGCGCTGCGCGGAGAGCCTTCTTTTTTCTTCTCCTGGCGATTCCGCTCACGGATCGCCTCGGATTCGGTGAGAATGCGTCGGAAGTTCTCGATGATGAAGCGCTGGGCTTTCTCGTTGTAGTAGACGCGGTAGTACTCGTTAGGATAGATGCCGCTTTTCTCCATATAGAGACCGAACTCCTCGCCTTTTTTGGTGGGAACAGAGTTTTCCTTGCCGGAATCATTGATCACTTTCTTCTCAAGATATCCGTTTTCGCGCATCCACAACGTGATCGTTGTGGCAGGAACAGGCATTTTCTGTCCTTCCGGAAGGTATTCCTCAAGCTGCTTCAGGAAGTAGGAGATCTGCTGGTCCTGCAGATACTGGTACTGCGCCAGTGCGTCGTAGGGAAACACTTCGGAAACAGACTGCTTGTGAGCGCGCTGAGAGACCATACCGACGGTTCCGCCGCTTTTCTGAACATCGGTCAGCACTTCATCGATGAACTTCAAACAGCGATGTACATTCATATTGTTTAAGACTTCATTGTCCGGTGCAGGCCTGTTCGTGACGGGATTTTTCCCTTCGGACATGCGCCGGATGTATTGAATGGCGATTTCAAGACGCTTCAGATCGTAAGAACCCATTTTGTTACCCCCTAAACTTATCGGAACGGCTCGAGGAGCCAGCCATTAACATGCCTTATGTTGCTGCAGCCGGATGAGAATCTCTTCCGGAACTGCACCCGGATTAGCAGCCAGAGTATCGTAGATTAGCTTTACAGAGTCCTCTGTTTCTTCCAGTTCAGAAGCGATTACCGAGATACTCTTGCCTTTCAGGGCTTTTTTTGCAACCATTTTAATCAGCTTAAGCAGTTCGCCTTCAGTGCGACCTGTTTTGAGACCTTCTTTATTACCTTCCTCTCCGGTTATTTTGGGCTCGTAATTCATTTCCGTTTCGTATAGCATATACTCACCTCCAAACAGCATTTTTCCCGGCTTTTTTCAGAGTCAGATTGAGAAAAGAAACTGTGAATGGTCATTGTCTGCAGGAAATATCAGACAGGATGTAAGAAGTGAAATTTCTGCTGTGGAGCATAGAAACCTGCTCCGATAAAAATACCTTAGTCTCGGAACAAACAAAAGTCAAGGCGTCCATAAATGTAAAAACACGTCAAGCGCATAGAAGCAATAAGCGCCGGTACCGAAGTACCGCTTGCGCATTGCTTGCACCGGATTCACTATTTTGATACTATTAAAAATAGCATATCTGGAAAATTCTAAAGCCGTTCGGCAGCTATTCCCCAGATGAACATACAACTGAACAGACGGGGAGTTGCAGAAGACGGCATATTATAGTTGCTTGTCCTGCCTTTCCCCGCCGCCATTATCCCAAAGGAGGCATTATGAAGGAGACAAAAAAGAACAACAGGGAGGGCAAATACAAGCTTGCAGGAAGCAAGGCAGCGGAGGCAGAAATGGGTATTTACATTAATCCCGGGGACAGCGGGTTTAAGATAATACGGAACGGGCAATATATTGATAAGACAGGACTGATTGCTGTCATCAATAATGTAATCGACACGCTGGATAGATTAATCTGCGTGAGCCGCGCACGCCGTTTCGGGAAGAGTCTCGCAGCACAGATGCTCTGCGCCTACTATGACAAGACATGTGATGCGGCGGCTCTTTTTGATGATCTGGAGATTGCCGGTGATCCGTCTTATAAGGATCACTTAAACCGCTACGATGTGATCTATCTGGACATGACTACCATGCTGGGCAATTCGAAGCCGGAAGAACTGATCCGGTTTACGGAGGAATCGATCATAAAGGGGCTCCGGGAGGAGTATCCGGAAGTGAATGAGGAGCGCACGGTCGTCGAGACACTGACCAGAACCATGCGCCACACCGGTAATAAATTCATTGTGATCATTGACGAATGGGACGCGCCGCTGCGCGAGACGCCTCAGATTGAGAAAGAATATCTGCAGTTTTTGCGGACGCTGTTCAAAGGGAGTGGTACGACGAACCAGCTGTTTGCCGCTGTTTATATGACCGGGATTCTTCCGATCAGGAAAAACGGTTCGCAGTCAGCCATTTCCGACTTCAGGGAATATACGATGTTAAAGCCGGGAAAACTTGCTCGGTTCACGGGATTTACCGAAGAGGAAGTGAGGGGACTGTGTGACCGGAATGATCTTTCCTTCGAAAAGATGGCAAAATGGTATGATGGCTATACCGTCGGCAGGCTGTGCAATATCTTCAATCCCTATTCTGTGATGAGCGCAGTCTACTGGCAGGAGTTCGAATCCTATTGGAGGAAGACTTCTGCCGCGGAAACCCTGATTACTTATGTGGATATGGATATGGACGGTCTGCAGGCGGATATTGTCAGACTGATCGCCGGCGAAGAGATCTACATTCACACGGAAGGCTTTCAAAATGATCTCAGCGACCTGCGGGATAAGGACGATATTCTGACCCTGCTGGTTCACCTCGGATATCTGACTTGCGAGATTGAGGAAGAGGAGAGCGGCGGATCGATCCGGCTTGTCAAAATACCGAACGAGGAAGTGCGGCAGGAGTTCCGCGATATGCTCCGCAGAGCCAGGCACAGAAAACTGGTTTCGCTGGTACAGGAGTCGGATCAGCTCCTGAGGGATACAGTGAAAGGAAATGAGAGCGCGGTTGCACTCGCTTTCGAGAAGCTGCGGGATTCAGAATATGCACCGACCTGGTACAATAATGAGCAGGCGCTGCGTTATTTTATAAAAGTTGCCTATATCAGTTGTGTCGATCAGTATGCCAAAGTAGAGGAGATGCCGACGGGACACGGGATCGCGGATGTGGTCTTTGTGCCGCGAAGGCGCTCGCAGCTGCCGGCAATGATCGTGGAACTGAAATGGAATAAAACGGCAGAGAATGCGATCCGGCAGGCTAAGGACAGGAACTACCCTGCGGCTTTGAAAAACTACGGCGGAGACATCCTGCTTATCGGAGTCAGCTATGAGGAAGGAACGGGCCGGCACAGCTGCCGCATAGAAAAGGTCAGAACCTGAGTCGGCGTGTCACACAGAAAAAACAGTCAGGAGGTACCAATGCGCATCATAAATCTTGTTGAAAATACAGAAGGGAAGTCCGGCTGCGGCGTCGAGCACGGCCTGTGCTTTTACATCGAGACGGAGAAGCATAAGCTGCTCATGGACACAGGGCAGACGGATCTGCTGATCGAAAACGCACAGAAATTGGGGATTGACCTGACGGCAGTTGACACAGTCGTGCTCAGCCACGGGCATTACGATCACGGCGGCGGTATTTTGCCCTTTACAAAGATCAATCCGGATGCGAAGATTTATGTTCCGGAGGCGGCCTTCGGGGAGTACTATTCTGTGAATAAGGCCGGGGAGCCGCATTATATCGGACTGGCGGCGGAAATCCGGGAGCTTTCACAGGTAGTGAAAGTGAGTGCGGAAGAGGGAATCTATAAGATTGATGAGGAACTCTCCATTTTTTCCGGGATCGGCAGTGAGCATCCTGTCCCGTCCGCCAATCAGCGGCTGAAGAAGAAGGCGGGAGATGATCTCGTACAGGATGACTTCGCGCATGAGCAGTGCCTGGTGATCAGGGAAGGGACCAAGTCGATCCTGCTTTCGGGGTGCGCGCACCACGGGATTCTCAATATTTTGGACCGCTATCGGGAGCTTTACGGCGTCGAGCCGGACGTTGTGATCAGCGGCTTCCACATGATGCGCAGGCACGGCTATTCGGATGCAGATATCAATATGATCATCGACACGGCGCTGGCGCTGCGGAAGTATAAGACCGTGTTCTATACCGGCCACTGCACGGGCGTCGAGCCCTACAGCGCCATGAAGAAGCTGATGGGAGACCGGCTGCACTACGTGCACAGCGGAGATGAGATCCGTGTGCAGACGGGAATCGAGACAACAAAACCTGTTAAGAAGAAAAGGAGCGAATATATGAAGTGGCATAAACTCTTTGCATGGGGAACGGTAGTTTGTTTTGTCATGACCATGGTGACGGGATACCGGAGGAAATGATTGACGCGCGCGGGTAAGAATTTCCGGCCGGAGTCGCCGCTGCGAGGTGAGAGATGAACAGCACATGTAGGGACTGCATGTATGACAAGTACATAGACCGCTATCCGGAAAATGCATCGGAAGAAGCGGTAAAGGAATACAGGGAACGCTTACAGAAACTCATGGATCAGCCCGGGGCCGTGCCCACGGGCCCGGAGGTCTTTCGGGAAGTAAGGGAGCTGCGCGGGCGCCTGTTCGGAGAGGAAGAGATGGACTTTGTACAGATCAAGTATCATTTTAACGAATTGATGCTGGAGATCGAGCAGGATCTGGACAGCCGCGTACTGGCGTCGGAGGACCCGCTCAGGAGCGCCGTTCAGTACGCGATGATGGGAAATTTCATCGACTTCTCCGCTCTCGATAAGGTGGAAGAGAGCAAGCTCATGGAGCTGATCGACCGCGCGCCGGATATCACTGTGGACGAGCAGTGCCTGCAGCAGCTGCGGGAGCGGACGAAGAAGGCGCGGAGTCTTGTGTATATCACGGACAACTGCGGCGAGATCGTCATGGACAAAATATTGCTCCGTCAGCTGCTTCGAATTAACCCTGATGTGAAGGCAACTGTAATAGTCAGAGGAGGACCGGTCGCCAATGACGCGACGATGGTCGACGCGGAACAGGTCGGACTCACTGCCCTGGGGCGCTGCATCGGAAACGGGAATGCGACGGACGGATCGGTGCTGCGCATCATGTCCCGGGAAGCGAGGGAAGCGGTTTTTTCGGCGGACGTCGTGATCGCCAAGGGGCAGGCCAACTATGAGACGCTGTACGGCTGCGGCTGCAACGTGTTCTATATTTTCATGTGCAAATGCATGCTGTTCATGGACCGCTTCAAAGTGCCGCAGTTCACGGGAATCCTGACTTATGAGGACCCCGAGATCCTGTTCAATGTCTATGCGGACGAGGCGCTCCTGAAACGCTACCAGTTCAGGCAGATTCTTCCCGAGGAGGGCCCACAGGCCGGCGAGATGGACAGCGTCTGTTTCCCGCCCGAGGAGGCAAAGCCCATGGAGATCATGTGCCGGTTTGCCGGGAAGATTCCGGAGATTTTTCTCGTGGCCATAGACCGGGAGACAGGGAAGATCGCGGGCTTTCTGTGCGGGATCGCCTCGGATGAGGCGCACTTCAATGACGCGTTCTTTACCGATCTGTCGCTCCACGATCCGGCGGCGCAGACGGTATACTTGCTGGGACTCGATATTTTGCCGCAGTATCGCAGGCAGGGGCTGGCCGGAGAACTTCTGCGGCTCTACGAAGTATGGAGCCAGGTGCGGGGAAAGCACCGCATGGTTCTGACAGCCCACAAGGAGAAAGTCGGCATGTACGAGAAGATGGGCTTTACGGATCTGGGAATTTCGGATTCTGTGTGGGGCGGCGGCGTCTGGCATGAAATGGAGCGGAGGCTGCAGTAATACCCGGATCA
Organism: Lachnospiraceae bacterium; assembly: GCA_017469935.1. Lineage (GTDB taxonomy): Bacteria > Bacillota > Clostridia > Lachnospirales > Lachnospiraceae > CAG-791. The sequence continues at coordinate 23,700 of JAFUFL010000020.1, read as the reverse complement.
AAACATAGACAGCATAAGGGAGACGATACAATATGGAACAGAAGACGATTTTGACGCAGAAACTGGAGTACGTGAAGGGGATCCTTGCGATCGCGGAGAAATATGATCATGCGGTCAACGTCCTGAGCTACGATCAGGAGACGATCTGCCCCATCGAATCGATGGAGGAGCAGGGCGAAGTGTGGGCTTTTCTCAATAACCAGTCCTACAAACTGATCAAGGAGCCGGCCTTTATCGAAGCTGCCGAGTACCTGTTCGAGCACCGCGAAGAGCTCGAAGAATTCGACCGCGTCATGGCGGAGCAGCTGCACAGAAACTATCTGCAGAGCAAAAACGTGACGCCGGAGCTGCAGCACGAGTTCATGCTCACTTTCAACCGGGCTTTCGTGAACTGGAGCAAGGCAAGAGAAGCGTCGGATTACAGCCTGTTTGCCGCTTCGCTTAAAGAAGTGGCGGATGTGGGCAGGCGTATGATCGAGCTGCGGGGCGCAGACGCGGCGGGCAAAACGGCATATGACACGCTGCTGGACGACTATGAGCGCGGCATGACCACAGAGGTGCTGGATGAGGTCTTCGGCGCCTGCAAGGAGCGGCTGATCCCGCTTCTGGAGAAAATACAGAAGAGTCCCAAGAAGATCCGCACCGATTTCCTGCGCCGAAGGGTAGAAGACGAGCAGCAGGCAAGGATGGCCAAGTGGCTTCTCGTGCAGATGGGCTTCAATTTCGATCGCGGCGCCATCACGACTTCGGAGCATCCTTTCACGGCCGGAATGGGAAGAAATGATATCCGTGTCACCACGCACTATTACCCGGACCAGTTCCTGTCCAGCATGTACTCCGTCATTCACGAGGGCGGGCACGCGCTCTTTGATCAGAACCAGCCGCAGAAGAACTATGACCACTTCATTATCGGCGGTAAGACGCTGGGCATGCACGAGTCCGTGTCCCGTTTCTATGAGAACAGGATCGGCAGGTCGGAAGCTTTCGTGCACTTCGTCTATCCCAAGGTCTGTGAGATCTTCCCGCAGGTGATGGCAGATGTATCCGAGAGGGAGTTCTACGAAGCCCTGAATGTGGTCATGCCTTCGCTGATCCGCACAGAGGCGGACGAGTTCACCTATACCTTCCACATCATCATCCGCTATGAGATCGAGAAAGCGCTGTTTGCGGGAGAGATCAAGGTGGAGGACATTCCCGCCATGTGGAACCGCAAGTACAAAGAGTACCTCGGAATAGAGCCGACTTCCGACAGAAACGGCGTCCTGCAGGACGTGCACTGGACGTCCGGCTTCGGATATTTTCCGACCTATGCCATCGGTAATTTCTACAACGCCATGTACTACAACCGCATGAAGCAGGAAGTGGACGTTGACGCGGCGATCCGCGAGGGGAACTTTGCGCCGGTCAACAGCTGGATGGTCGGGCACGTTTTTGCCAAGGCGGACAGACTCTCTCCGCAGGAGTGGATCAGGGATATCACGGGACGCGAGTTTACGCCGGTGGATTTCCTGGATTATCTGGAGGCAAAATATTCTGTAATTTACGAGCTGTGAGAGGTATTCTGCAATATTTGTCAGACAAGGGTTCAGGTTTACGCTTGAAATTGTGGAAATTATTAGTTGTGCGATTATAGTGGAGCAGTTAAAATGTTTCCGTAAAGTTAGTGGCAGTTCATAAATAACCATTTCATAGCAGGAGGAATCAATGACAGAGAGAAGACCCGATAATATGGAAAGAATTACGACTCCCGCTCTTGCGCAGGCATTCATTGAGGAGCAGGTTAAAGAGCTCCGCGCGCAGATCGGTGACAACAAGGTGCTGCTGGCACTGTCCGGAGGTGTTGATTCCTCTGTAGTAGCCGCGCTTCTGATCAAGGCAGTCGGCAAGCAGCTGATTTCCGTTCACGTAAACCACGGCCTTCTTCGCAAGGGCGAGCCGGAACAGGTCATCAAGGTATTCCGCGATGAGATGAACGCAAATCTCATCTACGTCGACGCAGTAGACCGTTTCCTGGACAAGCTGGCAGGCGTTTCTGACCCCGAGCAGAAGAGACACATCATCGGCGAAGAGTTCATCGATGTATTCGCAGACGAAGCCAGAAAGCTTGACGGCGTGAAGTTCCTTGCGCAGGGAACCATCTGGCCGGACATCCTCGAGAGTGAAGCCGGAATCAAGGCGCACCACAACGCAGGCGGCCTGCCGGAAGATATCGCTTCCCGTTTCGAGCTCGTAGAGCCCGTAAAGATCCTCTTCAAGGACGAGGTCCGCATGGTCGGCAGAGAACTCGGCCTTCCCGCGAGCATGGTCGACCGTCAGCCTTTCCCGGGTCCCGGACTCGGCGTACGCTGCCCCGGCGCGATCACAAGAGACAGACTGGAAGCAGTCCGTGAGTCCGACGCGATCCTGCGCGAAGAGTTTGCCAAGAACGGCCTTGAAGGCAAAGTATGGCAGTACTTCACGGTAGTTCCGGACTTCAAGTCCACCGGCGTCAAGAACGGTAAGCGCACATTCGACTGGCCCTGCATCATCCGCGCCATCAATACGACGGATGTCATGGAAGTCACTGTCGAGCATCTGCCCGATGAGCTGATCGACCACCTTGTACAGCGCATTATTACGGAGGTTCCCGGCATTAATCGTGTCCTCTATGACTTTACTCCCAAGCCGCCGGCAACGGTTGAGTACGAATAAGCTTTGAGCTGGGCCCGCGACAACCCCTTCCCACAAATCATTCAAAGACAATATTTTGACAACGACCTGCCCAAATATTGTCTTTGAATGATTTTCGTTATGTACAGTGTTCAGAATCACTGGTCTGTGCCTGACGAGAATATTTCGTTGATCCCGAGGAGTGCATGGCAGACAATTTCGGCCATACTTTGTCTTATGGTGTTTTCCACATAAGCTCTCTTCGGATGAAAGCGATCAATTCGACGACGGAAGAAGGCAGGCGCCGACTGGGATTGTCCGCCAGAATAAGAAACAGCTTTTCCGGGGGATAAAAATGAAAGGTGCGCAAAGCGGTTTCTTTTGAAAGCATGTTAAGGGGGAGTATAGTATCGCCTCCGCCAAGCTCCGCAAGCTTGCAGAGGATGGGAAAGTCTGCCTCCGCCGCAATCCGGGGATGTTTCCTGAATAGGGAAGAGAACAGACGGTCCTGCTCTTTCCTAAGCGTTGTTCCTGCCGGGGAAAGCAGCAGGCTGCAATGTGCAGGGCAGTTTTCGGGAGAGATGATCTTTTCATGATCCGGATGTGTACCGCATGGCAGCGGCGGTGCCCCCGGATCTCTGCAATACACCAGTTCTGTTTCACCAAGAATCTCATAGCTTAACAAATCATGTTCGGGATGGCAGGTCAGAAAAATCCCAATCTCCGAAGAAGCGTTTCGGAGCGCTTCCACAGTCTGTTCTTCATCCGCACCGTTTAACACAATCTCTGTGTCAGGGTGTGCTTTCGAAAAAGGCTTTTCTATTTTCTCTCTAAACAACTGTGTCAAAACAGAGTCACAGTTGACTGTGATCTTATCTACATGGCCTGTGCGGTATTTTGCCAGGTCTCTGTTCATTTCTTCTTCATATAGAAGAATGTTCCGCGCACTGTTTACAAAAATCTTTCCAATATTCGTGGGATACAGACGATTATGCTTTCGAGAAAAGAGCTGCATACCCAGCATTTTTTCCATATTGCGAAGATGCCTTGAGAGAGCAGGCTGCGCGAGGAAAAAGCGATCTGCCGCTTTCGAGAGGCTCTTTTCGTCTACGATCGCGATCATGTATTTGAGGACTGCGGTGTCCAGATTGATCTCATTGCTGTTATCATCCATCTTCGCTGTAGCTCCGGCAGCAGGCAGGGAGGGTTGAGTCAAATCATTCTGTGTCTTCGAACGCTCAATCTCGAGCAGTTCCTGTACTTCGGGAGATGAGATCGGTATGTAGCGGCGATCAAGCAGACGCTGTCTGATCAGAAGGCCGGCAAGATACTTCTGCGGATCTGTGAGAGCGCGTCCTTTGGGGTAGCGGATGTGGATCATCTGGTAGACCGGAGGGTCCAGAGAGAGGTATCGAATCTCTTCACAAGGGTTGGCATGAACCTGTGAGACGAACCCGGCGCCTACCCCTTTCCGAAGCATAGCGTCCAAAAGAAAAACGTCATTTGACTCAAATACTGTTACTGGCTCAAATCCCGCTTCAGGAAACAGGCGGTTCGTGATGGATCGGATGTAGTTAAGAGGACCTTGCAGGACAAAAGGAGTATCCCGTAATTCTTTCAGCTGTATCTTCTTTCGGGAAGAAAGAGGGTGAGAGGCGGGGAGAGCGACGAGAAGTTCATCTCTTGCGAACGGTATGTCTTCCACTTCTGTTGAAACAGGTCCGGCACCTAACGCCAGATCCGCTTTTCCACGAAGGATTGTGGAGGGCTGGTTCAGCGCATACTGCTCTATAAGATTCAGCTCTATGTCGGGGTATACACGCGCAAAGCGGTGAAAGATCTCGCTGTAGATGATCGAAGCCCTGTTCGGCGCAGTACATAGCCGAATGCTCTGTCCCTGCTCGCCGCCCAGCGAGCGCATTGTAAGGATCATTCGGTTCTGCTCATCAAGAATGCGCTGCGCGTAGTCTAAATACAGGCGTCCTATCGCGGTAGGCGCCAGCTTATGGCCGAACCTCAGAAAGAGAGGGAAACCGTAAGTTTCCTCCCATGTACGGATCAGCTTGCTCAGCGCAGGCTGAGAGATCCCCAAATGTCCGGCGGCGTGGGAAAGATTGCCGATACGCGCGACGGTGATCAGATAACGGAGCTGCCTTGTATTCATTTGAAGTGCCTCCTTTTATTCGATTTTACTATAACCAATTTGTTATGAAAAGGATAATTGTTTGAGAATGGTGACTGGCATAAGAATTCTTTAAAATCAAACATGTAAAGACAAATAAAGGTGAAGTTGTAGAAAAGACCTGAAATAATCTGACAATAGCACTGAATATGGCAAAAACTATAGCTTGACCGGGAATTATGTTAAGGAGGAATTTGGTATGAAAAAAATGGTATCTATTTTGCTGGCGTCCGCGATGATCTTTTCGCTGACAGCATGCGGCGGCGGTTCTGCTGCGTCTTCGGCGGCGGCACCTCAGGCAGAGGAACAAAAGACAGAGACTGCAGCTGCTGAAACAGGTGATGCAGCCCAGACAGCCGGCAGCATCGGATTTGTTGCGGATGAGACGCTCACAATGGTCGTTCCCGGAAAAGCAGGCGGCGGCTCTGACCTCGCGATCCGTTACTATGCACAGGCATTAACTGATGTTTACGGACTCAAGACAACAGTGACCAATTATGATTCCAACACGATCGGCCACCAGATGGTCAAAGATGCGAAGCCGGACGGGACAACGCTGACACTGGCAACCGGCGCGCTCAATATTCAGTACATCACCGGAAACAGCGACATCGATCCCATGAATGATTTTACACTGATCGCCTGCATGCAGGACAACGGATACTCAGCTCTGGCAGTTCCGAAGGACGCGCCCTATGACGATTTTGCCGGTTTTGTAGATTATGCGAAGGCTCATCCGGGCGAGATCAACGTCGGTATGCCTGCTGCCGGATCCAACACTTTCCTTTTCGGTAAACTGACAAGTGCAACCGGAATTGAGTTAAATCCTGTTGAAATGGCTTCTGAATCGGATCGTCTCACAAACCTTGCCGGTGGCTTTATTGATATCGGTGTGGTCGGCGTAGGACACGGTTATGAGTATGAGCAGGCCGGCAAACTGAAAGTCATCGGCACTGTCGCTTCTGACGGAACTACGATCGCAGGCTATCCTGAGGCACTCCCGGACAACTATAAAACTCTGCAGGAGCAGGGATTCCAGGATTGCTACTACAATGTATATCACTATCTCCTTGGACCTGCCGGAATGGACGAGACTATGGTCAAAGAGATGAATGCAGCGATGGAAGCTATCTATGAGAAAACCAAGGATGATATTTCCAAGATCGGTAATATTCCCGGCTGGCACGATCTTGAGGAATCTCAGAAGATCCGTGAAACCGAATACCAGGATTTGGTTGAGATCAGCAAATTGATCGGACTGTATAAGCAGGGCTGATGATCAGAAGAACAGGCTCGTATGCAGCAAATTGTTCTCCGGAGCCGGGTGCTCCGGAGAACAAAAACAGATAATAGTCCGTGATTATTCGGATCTATAAAGAGGAGGACATACTAATGAAAGTAAAGCGGGATACAATCACCGGATTGGTCGGACTTACCTGGTCCGTAATCTGGTTTATCCTTATTCAAGTGCAAACAACACAGCCGGCTAACCTGTTGGAACCGGGTCCGAGACTCCTTCCTTATGTGGGTCTTATCGTTGTATTTCTCAGCTCCCTGATGCTCACCATAAAGGGAATCAAGGACTGGAAAAAAGATCCGAAACCGGACGCCCCCTACTTCCCTGAGGGAGGGAAAAAGAAGGTGGCAAGAAGCTATCTGATGCTTGTCGCTACAGGGGTTCTGATGGGATTCTTTGGTTTCATCATTGTGGCGCCGTTCTCTATTTTTGCCTTTATCTTTGACCTTAAGGGAAATTCGGAGGTCAAGCCGCTTCAGGCTGCGATCATCGCGGTCCTTGTCACTGCAGGACTTTATGCCATGTTTGTCTATGGCTTCCAGGTAAAACTGCCGACAGGCATCCTGTTCAATTAAAGGAGGTGTGAGAATGGGTTTTTATTTATCCGCTTTATTGCTCTGCTTGAAGCCTCTTAATCTTTTGATGATCTTCGGCATGGTATGCCTTGGAATTGTATTCGGTGCAATTCCGGGACTGAGCGCTACTTTGGGTATCGCGCTCCTTCTTCCGGTAACATTCGGACTTTCAACGGAGACTTCTTTTATTCTGCTGCTGGCTATTTGGATCGGCGGTGTTTCCGGATCTTTCATCTCAGCGGTTCTGATCGGTATTCCGGGATCATCCTCCTCCATTGCGACGTGCTTTGACGGCTATCCCATGACGTTAAAGGGAGAATCCAACAGGGCTCTGGCAATCGGCATTACGGCTTCGTTCCTCGGCACTTTTTTCTCTGTGATCCTGGCGACGATCCTTTCTCCCATCATCGCAGATTTTGCGCTGACACTTGGGCCCTGGGAATACTTCTCCCTTTGCTTCTGCGCGATCACCCTGGTCGCGACTCTTTCCAAAGGAAATATCTGGAAAGGCTTAATGGCAGCCGGCCTCGGACTGATGCTGGGCTGTATCGGAATGGATCCGATCAACGGAACGCAGCGATTTACCTTCGGAAATCCCAATCTGACCTCAGGTATCTCCACAGTTGCGCAGATGCTCGGTATGTTCGCAATGTGTCAGATCATCCGCGACTCCGCAAGAGGAGAAGCCAAGATGCCTGATGCGAACGCGTCTGCAGGCAAGGGATTCGGCATCAGGATCAAGGACTACTTTGACAATCTCAGGGTCATATTGTTCTCCTTCGTCGTTGGATTGTGGATCGGTTTTCTTCCCGGTATGGGCTCCGGCATTTCCAATATGGTGGCCTACGGTTACGCAAAGAGCACCAACAAATCCAAGGTCGCGTTCGGAGAAGGAAATCCTACCGGTATATGGGCTTCTGAGACCGCAAACAATGCATCTCTCGGAGGTGCGCTGATCCCTATGATGGCGCTGGGAATTCCCGGAGACGGCATAACGGCAATGCTGATCGCTGCACTGACGATCCACGGCCTGCAGGCAGGCCCCCTCTTCATGACCAGCCAGCCGGATCTTGCGATGCTGATCTTTGCTTGTGTACTTGTTTCAGCTGTCGTCACCTTTATTGTGCAGATCTTCGCGAAAAACTGGTTTGCATATATTCTCCGCATCCCTTATCACTTCCTGTATTCGGTGATCCTGATCATCGCATATATCGGCGGATACGGAATTTCGAATACAATGTTCAACATTTATGTTATGCTTGCTCTGTGCCTGTTGTCGCTTTTTATGTCTATCGGCGGACTCCCTACCAGTCCCCTGGTTCTTGCCTTCATCCTGTCATCGAAACTTGAGGGCTATTTCCGAAGAGCGATCAGTATGGATAAAGGAAGTTATGCATCCTTCTTCACACGTCCGCTTTCTCTGGCGCTCCTGCTGCTGGCAGTGTTCTGTGTCGTATGGCCGAGCATTTCTGAGTACCTCAAGAAGCGCAAGGCGGCTGCTTAAAAGGGAAGAGTATTGAAAGAAATAACAGAGGGAAACCGATTGCTGCTAAGGGAGGAAAGAGTCCATGAAGATTAGTGAAAATACAGCAGGATTCAATTTTGAAGATCAGATCCGTTTTACCAAAGCGGTGTTTTATAACTTTCGTGCAATCCCGCTTCCCAAGCCTTTCCGCGACGCGACAGGAGGAATGGGGATGAATGTTCCGGAGCAAGGTTATCTGGAACTCTATGACGATACCGGTGCTTGCGCGCATTATACCGTATCCAGAAACTTTGTGAGCAGCATGCTGCCGAAGATCCTGAACGGTGAGAAGAAGCGTTTCCGCGCTTGGAAACACGAGCAGTACTGGAAAATAAGGAATGCGGGCTTTCAGAGTGCGGATGCCGTAAATGTCGGCACGCTCGAGCTCATGATGCTGGACATCCTCGCACAGAGGGCAGAAAAACCAATTCATCGTTTCCTTGGCGCCGAGAAAGACTGGGCAGCTGCTTATAAAGGCGGCGGCGCTATTATCCGGGAAGATGAGGAACTTGTGGAAGAGATGTGCCGATATGCTGAGGAAGGAACTGCTACAGTAAAGTTTAAGGTTGGATCCTCACACGGTGAACTGGGCGAGATCCTGGATATGGAGCGCGACCTGAGACGCATTGAAAAAGTAAAGGCTGCTCTGGCAGGAAGGTCCCGCATAGCTGTTGACTGCAACCAGAAATTCACAGTAGAGCAGGCAGTCGAATTCTGCCGCCTTGCGGAACCCTATGACCTGGAGTGGGTGGAAGAGCCGATCCACAGCGCGGATTATAATGGGATCAAAAGAATGAAAGAAATGGGCGTTAAGCAGAAGCTCTCCGCCGGAGAATCCATGCGAGTGTACTATGCATATGAGCCCTATGTCGAGAAAGGAATCGATATTCTCCAGCCTTCGCTCGGGCGTATGAGCAGGATTGACGATCTGCTGAAGATCAGGGATCTGTGCCGTGAGAACGGGTTGGAATTCCAGTCCGGCGGACGCGGCGCTTATAACGCCTATTTCGGAGCGCTTTATGGGGATAATGAGCGAATAGAATTCCATGCACCGATCTCTGAGCCGGTACATGAACTGATGCTGAATGTTCCGACTTTTAAAGACAGCCGCTTTACCTTGCGGTCTGATATTCCCGGTATGCCGGTAAGAATGGATCTGAAGAAGATCGAGAAGTTGGGATACCTGGAATCTGTCGCTTATTATCAGGCTTGATCAAGGAGAGAATTGATGAATACAGACTTTATTAAGGGAGTTGTAGTTCCGATCATCACAGTCATCGATAAGGAAGAGAAGATCGATGAGGAGGGAATGCGCAGGCAGGTAGATTTTGTCATAAACGGCGGAATGCACGGAATTCTGGCGTTTGGGTCAAATGGCGAATTCTACCAGATCGAGGAAGACGAGATGGAGCGCGGCCTGAAGATCATGGTGGATCAGGCTGCAGGGCGCGTACCTGTATATTTTGGCATCGGAGCGATCAATACCCGCAAATGTGTGCGGCTTGCGAAGATGGCAGTGGCGAACGGAGCATCCTGTGTCTCCATTCTGCAGCCCATGTTCTTAAAGCCCACGGCGGAGGAACTCTACACTCACTTTAAAACGATCGCGGATGCCATCTCGGATACGCCGGTGCTCATCTACAACAATCCCGGACGTGTCGGTTACGGCATCTCTGCGGATATGATCGACCGCCTTGCGCACACCGTACCCAATATCGTAGGAATGAAAGATACTTCCGGTGATATCACACTCACGGAGGAGTGCGTCAGACGCTGCCGCGACGTCGGCTTCAAGGTGTTCGGCGGAAAAGATACACTTCTCTACGCTTCCATGTGCATCGGCGCTGTCGGCGGTGTGTGCACAGCAGGGAACTTCATGCCCGGCCTTATAGGGAATGTATATGAAAAATTCGTGGCCGGCGATATCAAGGGATCCCTGGAGGCACAGTTCAAGCTCAATCCCGTCCGTCTCTCCATGGACGGCGCGTCCTTCCCGGTCGCGGCCAAGGATATGGCAAACCTCAGGGGACAGAACGTGGGCGATCCTTATCTGCCCAACCTTCCCACAGCTGAGGGACCTGTTCTGGACAAGATCAGAAAGGCAATGGAGACAGCAGGACTGCTTTGATTCAGGCAACAAGCAACATCACATAGTAAGGAGGACAAAACATAATGAAAATCGGTTTGATCGGACTTGGAATCATGGGAAGACCCATGGCAAAGAATATTCTTAAGGGCGGCTTTACAGACCTGCTCGTCAGCGACCTGAACCAGGCGGCTGTAGATGACGTTGTTTCCTGCGGCGCTAAGCAGGCAACCAACAAAGAGATCGGTGAGACTTGCGACGTCGTTCTGACCATGCTCCCCAACTCCCCCCATGTAAAAGCTGTTATGCTCGGCGCGAACGGCGTTTCTAATTACATGAAAGAGGGACAGGTGTTCATCGATATGAGCTCCATCAACCCTGTGGCGAGCAAAGAGATCGCGGCAGAGCTGGCTAAGAAGGGCGTTGAGATGCTCGACGCGCCTGTATCCGGCGGCGAGCCCAAGGCTATTGACGGAACGCTTTCCTTCATGGTAGGCGGCAAACAGGAGATCTTCGACAAGTTCAAACCTCTCCTTGAGACCATGGGCGCTTCCATCGTCCGCTGCGGCGAAGTCGGCGCAGGCAACACCACAAAGCTTGCAAACCAGATCGTTGTCGCCTGCAACATCCAGGCAGTGGCGGAGGCTTTCACAATGGCGCAGAAGGCAGGCGTAGACCCTCAGCTCGTCTTCGAGGCGATCAAGGGCGGCCTTGCAGGCTCCACCGTCATGAACGCGAAGGCACCTATGATGATTGCGGGAGATGACAAGCCCGGCTTCAAGATCGACCTTCACATCAAGGACCTGAACAACGCGCTTGACTGCGCGCACAGCGTAGGCGCACCTGTTCCCATGACGGCAGCAGTCCAGGAGATCCTGCAGTGGATGCACAACCATGAAGGCGGCCAGAAAGACCACAGCGCGATCGCGCAGTACTATGAGTTCCTGACTGACATCAAGATCGGCAGATGAGAACGCCGCCAACATACAGCGAGGCCGCGCTCCGCGCGGTCGAGCTGGGCCTGCGACAACTCCCTCCCACAAGTTTTTTTTACATGAAAGCCTGCCGATACCGTTCCTCTTTAGGAGATCTCTGCAGGTTAGGCACAGATCCAGAATTTCTAAATCTATACACAACTATAAATCGAAAAGCCACTCATCTATAAGCATAAATTTGAATGGTTGGGTACAGCCTTTTAAGTCCGCCGGGATATACCTAAAGGCATGCAATATTTTGACAACGACCTGACAACAACGATCTAACATCTTGTTAAGCGGGAGCCCACGCATGGAGGGCTCCCGCTTTGTAATGGAGAAAGTAACAGAATGCAATTATTCTTCTTCGGTTACAAGCTCAGGATGAAGTTCACCTTCACTTTTTGCTACTACGACGGCGACCGCTGCATCACCGACGATGTTGGGGATAACACGCGCCATGTTCAGGATTCGATCGATACCGGCGAGAAGCGCGATGGTCTCAAGGGGCAGGTTGACTGCATTGAGGACGATTGTCAACATGACCAGACCGGATCCGGGGATGCCGGCTGTTCCTATGGAAGCAAGAACCGCTGTGACCATTACCATAACCTGCTGCGCAACAGTCAGGTGAATGCCGAATACCTGTGAAGCAAAGACAACAGCGACAGCCTCGTAAATGGCAGTTCCGTTCATATTCATGACGGCACCGAAGGGGATGACAAAGTCCGCAATTTTCTCACTGACACCGAGCTTCTTGGTGCACTTGAGGTTGAGCGGGATTGTAGCAACGCTGGAGCAGGTAGCAAATACAAAGAGGATCGCTTCCTTCATGGTCTTAAAGAATGTAATCGGACTGATTCCGCCGTAGAGACCAACCATAAGGCCGCCCTGCACAAAGATGGTGAACAGGAAGCAGGTCAGGTAGCAGGCGGCGATGGTCTTGAGGTAGGGAAGCATGACATCCATGCCGTATTTGCCGACAATGTCAGCCATCAGTCCAAAGACACCGTAAGGGGTGAATTCAAGGACGATGTTAGTGATCTCTTTCCAGGCTTCAGTCCAGGCACGGAAGAAATCGAGAACCGGCGCGCCTTTGTCGCCAAGTTTGATCAGGGCGAAACCAAGAAGCAGTGCGAAGAAGATGATCTGCAGCAGGTTCTGGGTGCTCAGTGCGTTGAAAGGGTTAGTGGGGATGATATTCATCAGTGTCTCGGAAACACTCGGGATTTCACTGGCGTCGTAAGGCGTCGAGGACTCCATGACAAATCCGGCGCCGATCTGCATAACATTGCAGAGTACAAGGCCGATCGCTACAGCGACAGCGGTGCCTGCCAGAAACAGGCCCAGTGTTTTGCCGCCGATCTTTCCGAGCGTCTTGAAGTCTTTGACATCCGCAGCAGCACAGATTAAAAGACCTAGTACCAGAGGCGCAACGACCATAGTCAGAAGCCGGGTCAATATAGTGCCCAGAAACGCAACGGCACTTGCCTTTTCACCCAGAACAATGCCGGCGATGATGCCGAGAATAAATCCCACCATAATTCTTGTAAACAGACTCAGACTATTCCATTTCTTAAACAGATTCACTTTATTTCCCTCCTATACGAATGAACGTATGTGTTAATTAATAATCCGATGTTGTTTATACAAATCTGCAGACGTGATCGACCGCGATATCAGAGAAGCCATACGCTTCGGCCTTGGTCATTTTGCCGTTGCAGATATCTTTGATCGTATCCACCATTTCTCTGCCCATTTCCTGATAGGTTTTTTCTCCGCGGACAATGGGGCTCAGATCGATGTCCATGTTGTCTTCCATCCAGGAATACGTCCGGCCATTGGCAGTGACTTTCAGAACAGGGACGATAGCATTGCCGGTAGGCGTTCCGCGGCCTGTGGTGAAGATGACGGCCTGACAACCAGCTGCCACCATGGAGGTCACAGAAGAGATATCATAGCCTGCCGTGTCCATGACGATCGCACCGGTCTTGGTGGGGCGCTGTGCCTGCTCAAGAACCTCGTTGATGGGACGAGTGCCGCCCTTGCGGATGCAACCAAGACTCTTTTCGTCGAGCGTGGAGAGCCCGCCTGCCTTGTTGCCGGGAGTGGGCTGACCTGCGCGGCAGTCCTGACCAGCCGCTTCGAGATGTTCTTCATAGGCTTTGCAGACGTCGATAATCTGATTCTGGATTTCAGGGGTCGCCGCTCTTTTGGCAAGGACATGCTCGCCGCCGATCCACTCAATGGATTCGCTCATCATGGAGGTGGCGCCCATGTCGACAAGGATGTCGCTCAGTTCGCCGACGGCAGGATTGCTGGCGATTCCGGAAGTTGCGTCGGAGCCGCCGCACTCGATGCCAAGGAAGAAGTCAGATACATCGAACAGCTCTTTCTGCTGCATGGCTACCTCAGCCGCCATATCTCTTGCGGCGCGAACCGCTTTCTCGATGGTCTTGAGCGTGCCGCCCTCGTCCTGAATGCCAAAAGATATAACGGGCTTACTAGTCATTGCCTGAATCTTTTCTTTGAGCTTTCTATGAGGCACTGTCTCACATCCAAGTCCAATGATCACGACGCCATAGACGTTGGGATTGCAGGCAAATCCGGTGAGAACCTTCTGGCTCATCTCAGTGTTGGCTGCTACATCGGAACATCCGGTGTTGAAGACAATGTTCACAGCGCCGCGAACCTGGCTTGCCACGATACGACTGCTCTCACTGCCGCAGGCGCATGTAGGAAGAATCAGAACGTGATTGCGAATGCCGGGTCTTCCTTCGGGACGTCTGTAGCCCCAGAACTTGAAGCCTTCAAGATCAGGTGCGCCTTGAGACTGTCTCGCGCACATGACAAAGTCGTCGCCGGCCTTTTCGCTCTCGTAGTCTCTGGGAACACTAAAGAGATTGTTGTGGGAGACCCAGTGGCCTCTGGCAATTGCCTCGGAGGTGCGTCCAAGGCTCTCGTCATATTTAACAATTTCTCCGCCTTCGGGGATATCGACCAGAGCGATCTTGTGGCAATAAGGAATGTTTTCTTCGGCGGTCAGCGTGTAGATTTCGCCACCTTTGCGGTACACAACCTGGGAGCCTGCGGGAATATCCGCGACACAGGTAACGACATTATCGGTTTCGCCCATAAGTAATGCATTGATTTCCATGTTTCCTCCTGGTCCGAACGCGATGCGTCAGGACGTAAATCTTGTGAATGAAGATTGGTAGTACTGTTTCTTTCCATGAAGCCGGCCAGCCTGTTTTCTTATGAATCTACTGTAGCATTCTGTTTATATAAATGGAAATTTATATAAATTATATAATTATAAGAAAAATTGATAATATGGTGCTGTTATGGTAGAATGAAAAAAGAATTGTAAGAACAAATATTGGTAATTCTAGTCGTTGGAGCTGGAGGAGAAGAGAATGCAGCAGGAACTGGAATATGTCTACGAAGTGTACAAGGAGAAGAATTTTACTCGCGCAGCGGAAAAGCTCTATATCACACAGCCGGCGCTTAGTATGGCAATACAGAAAGTGGAAGAGAAGCTCGGCATGCCGATTTTTGATCGGGGATCCCGCCCACTTTCACTTACAGAGGCGGGAGAGGCGTATGTGCAGCATATTCTGAATGTGCGGCAGCTGGAGACTGAATTGAATCAGCAGATTCAGGACATCAAAGAACTGGATACGGGCAGGATTACAATCGGCGGTTCCCACTATCTGAACGCATATATCCTTCCGCAGATTCTTGCGGGATTCATGCGCCAATATCCCAAGGTGGAAGTAATCTTGCAGGAAGCCAGTTCGGCAGAACTCTCGGAGAAGCTTGAAAAGCAGGAGATTGATCTGACCTTCCACTGCAGTCCGGAATTTATACGGGATTTTGAGAGATATCCGGCCTTTCATGACCATATTTTGCTCGCAGTACCAAAGGAACTGGATTATTATAGGGCGAAAACGGCGAACGCAGGTGCAGCCCTGTCAGCCGAAGAAGTGACGCAGGGAAAGCATTTGGAAGAAGGCTGTCCGACGGTGCCGCTTTCGGCTTTTCGGGATCTGCCGTTTATCCTGTTGTCAAGGGGAAACAATCTGTATGAGAGAAGTATACGGATGTTTGACGAAGCCGGGTTTACGCCAAAAACGAAGATGAACCTGTCTCAGCTGGTGACAGCGTATCACCTTGCTGACGCAGGAATTGGAGCAACGTTTGTGAGTGACCGGGAGACAAGCGCGAGGATGAATGGCCTCAATTACTATCGGATTGACTCCGCGTTGACAGAGAGACTGTTCTATATATTACTCCCCAAACGCAAATATGTTTCAGCGGCAGCGCGTAAGTTCATTTCCTATTTCCAAGAGAAGGCAGAGCGCTGTGGACGGTTCGACATGTAGATACGGCTATAACATTGCGGACTGTGCATGCGCCATTGAGAATATGATGATCGCAGCAAATGCCCTTGACCTGGGAAGCCGCCGGCAACTGTAGAGTACGAATAATTGCAGAAACCCCGGAAAGCCTTTACCAACCAATGGGCTTTCCGGGGATTTTCGTAAATGGTAAATCATGAATGTCCGGCCAAAAGAAGAGGTCGCTTTTCAGCGGCCTCTCACGTGACAGTTTTCAGGAAGATCTTCCGACCAGGGAAGCAGTTTTTCCATCATCTGCGTTTCTTCTTCCCTGCTGGCAAACTGTTTCAGTTTGGGAAGTTCTTTCAATAAAGAGCACCGGATCCCATCGCGGGTGCCTGCTTGAGAATGAACCGGATTGTCTTTCTGATATAGCCTTTTTGACACGGTTCATGTAGAATATGCTTATGCAATCGATTTAACTCGGCTGGGAAGTCTCCCGCCTCAGCAGGCGGCGAGCTGCAACATATTTTACTTGGTGGCGGGAGTGGGTCCCCGAACGGGTCAAATGGTGCACATGCGTGCGGAAAGAGGTGTTTATGACGATCTATGATATTGCAAAAGAAGCGGGATGTTCCGCCAGCACGGTATCCCGTGTGATCAATAATAAACCGGGGATCCGCAGGGAAACGAGGGAACGGGTCAGGGAGCTTCTGGAAAAATATAATTATACGCCTGATATTGCTGCCCGAGGCCTTGTGAAGCAGTCCTCCGGGCTGATCGGCATTCTGATCGAAGATCTTCGGGTACTGCATCACTTGGAAAGCGCTTTCATTATCGAGAGAGAAATGATGAAACTTGGGTACTGCTGTATCATTATGCCGACGGGGTTTTCCCCGGAAACTCAGGAAGAGTACATCCGTGTACTGGAACAGCGGCGCGCGGAAGGCGCAGTGCTGGTCGGTTCCATGTTCATGACAGAGACGGTCAAAGCGTATGTCGAAAAGTATCTTCCGAAGATTCCGGTCGTGATCGTGAACGGATACCTGGATCTGCCGAACGTCACCGGAATTATTGCGGATGAGAGAGAGGGGATCGGGAAGACCGTTGATCTGCTCTACAGCAAGGGAAAGCGCAATATCGCGTTTGCGCTCGACGGACCGACCGTCTCAAATCTGAGCAAGCAGGAAGGGTATCTTGACGGCATGAGAAAATACGGGCTTGAGCCGCGGCTGTTCGAGAGCAAAGGGAAAACACAGAAGGAAGGAGAGCAAATAACGCGGGAGATCCTTTCGGCGATGCCGGATACGGATGCCATTATTTATTCGGTAGACCTGACAGCGGTGGGCGGGATCCATGCAGCTGTGCAGGAAGGGTACAGAGTGCCTGAAGATCTGTCGATCGTCGGGGTGGATAACAGTATTTACTGTGACATCGCAAGGCCGAGGCTGACATCTCTGAATAATAAGGTAGAAGAATCCAGTGAGACAGCAGCGGCAGTCCTGATCGAGGGGATACGGAAAAAACCGGTGCACCGCAAGATCATCCTCTTTACGGATATCGTAGAACGGGATACGACCTGATCGCGGTACACATAAAGACAAAAAAAGATGGGCAGGAAGGTTTCCGCCCATCTTTTTTTGTGCGACCAACAGTCAATCGAGCAGGTACAGACTACTCGATTACAGTGATAGCAATCGATTGCCAAAAGTAGACCACATAGAATGAATGATTTTGATAGCGACTTGTAGAATATGCATAATTTTGGCTCATAAAGTTCGTAATAACGAGCATAATAACGGTATTGCCGAAATTACGAATGCATGCTAATATGATATTGCAAACGCAATCGATTGCAAGAAAGCGGAGGCCACCGCTCATAATTATGTTAAGGAGAAGGGACATGCCTAGAATTCAGTATGAGGATTTGTTGAAAGAATTCGAGAGAATTCTTCGGGATCGCGGCTTTTCGGAAAAGAACGCCTTGGATGCAGCAACGGTATTTGCGGACAACAGCCTTGACGGCGTATACAGTCACGGATATATCCGCTTCCCCAGAGTAGTTGAGTATCTGGACCACGGGAGCATCGATCCGAAGGTCACCGCAGAGTGCGTGCAGTCTTTTGGCGCGATCGAGCGCTGGAACGGCAACAGGGGATTTGGACCTCTGAATGCGCATCAGGCGATGGAGAGAGCCTGCGAGCTGGCGCATCAGTACGGGATCGGTCTGGTCGCACTGGGCAACAACAACCATTGGATGCGCGGCGGAACTTACGGATGGCAGGCTGCAAATAACGGCTGCATCGGGATCTGCTGGTCCAATACGATGCCCAATATGCCGGCGTGGGGAGGAAAGGACAGGAAGATCGGAAACAATCCGATCATCTTCGCGGTTCCCAGGTCCAATGGCGAGCATGTAGTCGTTGACTGCGCGATCTCCCAGTTCTCTTACGGTAAGATCGAGGAGGCCAGGCTGAACGGAAAGCAGCTGCCGGTCCCCGGCGGTTATGATGAGGAAGGGAATCTCACGACAGATCCGGCAGCGATCGAAAAGACATGGCGTGTCCTTCCGATGGGATATTGGAAAGGAAGCGGACTGTCCATCCTTTTAGATCTGATCTCCACAGTCATGACGAACGCAAATTCTGTTCAGAAGATCGGGACCTTCGGCGATGAGGTCGGGCTTTCCCAGATCATGATCGCGATCGATCCCGGAAAATTCAATGACGGGGAGACCACGGACAGGATCATCAGGGAACTGATCGATGACCTTCACACTTCCGTTCCGGTTCAGGAAGGCGGAAGGGTGTTCTATCCCGGCGAGCTGGAACTGGGAACGAGAAAAGAGAATCGGGAAAAAGGTATCCCGGTCAACGATGAAGTCTGGAATATCATCCGTTCCAAATAATCAGAAATAAACAAGAATAATGGGAGGAATATGACAATGAAAAAAATGATCTCTGTTTTGGCAGCAGCAGGTATGGCGATCTCTCTTCTTGCGGGCTGCGGAGGATCCGCTCCGGCAGCACAGCCCGAAGCTGCGGCGGACACAGGTTCCGCAAATGCGGAACTTACGCTGATCATCGCATCTAATGCGACAGATCCGACCAACCCCTACAGCTACGGACTCGATAAGTTCAAGGAAGTGGCGGAGGAGGTCTCCGGCGGCAAGATCGCTGTCACGGTGCACAAGGGAACTCTCGGTGAGAATGAGTCCGAACTGGTTGAAAAGCTGACAATGGGAGCGGCGGATATGGTCGTCTCTTCCCCGGGCTTTATGACGGCGATCGGTGTTCCGGAAATCGATATTTTCTCTCTGGAATACCTGTTTGACAGTTTCGATCACTGGGAAGCAAGCGTGGACGGCGATTTCGGAAGCGCCATGAAGGATATTGTTCAGGAAAAGACCGGCAATCAGTTCAAGATCATGGGATATTGGTCCGCCTCCGTCCGCGATGTATATGCGAAACAGGCGGTCACAGGCCCGCAGGATCTCAAAGGCCTGAGCATCCGCACACAGTCAGCTGTTGTGCAGCAGGATTTCTTTAAGAACTGCGGCGCGATCCCCACGACTGTCGCATGGGGCGAGCTCTACCAGGCACTTCAGCAGGGCGTTGTTGACGGCGCTGAGAACGATTACACGAACCTGACGC
Source organism: Lachnospiraceae bacterium (assembly GCA_017469935.1). Taxonomy (GTDB): domain Bacteria; phylum Bacillota; class Clostridia; order Lachnospirales; family Lachnospiraceae; genus CAG-791. The sequence goes on along the minus strand of JAFUFL010000020.1, from coordinate 4,419 downwards.
TGAAGGAGCACCACAAGACTCCCAACGGAAAATATATTTCTGAAACACACCATGACTATACGACCAGGCTGTTTTTGATGGACGGCAGCAAATACGACAGGCTCACCGATGAGCAGAAGGAATGGATCGACACAGCGTCGAAGGCAGCACAGGAAGAAGAGCGCGAGATCACCTACAGGATGTTTGAAGAGTCCAAGCAGAAAGCGATCGAGGAAGGCGCCGTGGTCACAGAGCACGCGGACATCGACATCGATGCTTTCAAAGCTATCGCGATCCCGATCCAGGATTCTTTTGCCGAGGCAAACGGCATGACAGAGCAGCTGGAAATGATCCGCAACACTGCCAAATAAGCACTTAACCGTTCAGAACAGGTCTTTCCTCAAGAGGGGAGATCCTGAAGGACAGCAGTTCATCACCGGGCTCCGGAGGAGACCTTCGGAGCCCTCAGTAAAAAGAATTCCGGAGAAAACCATGAGAAAATTCTTAGATACAATGCAGAAGATCCAAATTGCTGTTGGAGGCGCTTTTCTCTCCATTTTCCTGGTGGCGGTCGTTACTCAGATGGTATGCCGTTATCTCGGTATCGCGGCCATGTGGACAGAAGATGTTTCCATGTATTCCTTTATCTGGGCGGTCTTCATGGGAGCGGGCGCAATGGTGCACTCGGATGCTCATTTCGCCTTTACCTCGGTCAGCGAAATGATCAAGGATCCCAGAAAGAAGATCCTCCTTCATATTTTTATCAGCGCCGTAATGCTGATCTTCTCGGTACTTATGGCCTTTTACGGGGCGCAGATTACGAAGCAGTTCTGGAATTACAAGTGGATCAACATCCCGAGCTTCAACCGCGGTCCGACCTGGATCTGCCTGCCGATCTGCGGGCTTACGGCGTCGATCTACCTGATCGGCCATATCATTGAGGACATTGGTAAACTTGCGAAAGGAGGAAATGACTGATGCTTGGCGCCATTCTCGTAATTATGTTCATCGTATTTGTGGCCATCGGCGTTCCGATCTCATTCGCCCTTGGCATAGTGTCCTTCACGGGCATCGCCTGCATGCCTGATATTCCCAACACCGTCGTGTTCACCAAGATGTTCAACGGCCTCAACAGCTTCACGCTGCTGGCTGTGCCGCTGTTCATTCTTGCGGCCAATCTCATGAATGAAGCCGGAATTACGGAGAAGCTGATCGAGTGCATCTGTGATCTGGTAGGACATTGGAAGGGCGGACTGGCCTATGCCAATGTACTTGTTTCCATGGTGTTCGCGGGAATATCCGGTTCCTCTCAGGCAGATACCTCCGGCGTCGGTAAGATCTTTATTCCCGCTATGGAGAAGCAGGGGTATGATAAGGGAACATCGGTAGGCGTCACGGCAGCTTCGTCAACACTCGGCTCCATCATTCCGCCGAGTATTACGATGGTCGTTTATGCCGGCATATCGAATTCCTCAACAGGAGCCCTGTTCATGTCCGGCATTGTCCCCGGCATTCTGCTCGGCATTGCGCAGATGGCAGTGATCAAGATGTTTTCGAATAAAAAGAATTTCCCTCAAAGTGAAAGGGTGCCGTTTAAGACCGCGATGAAACATACACTGGTCTCCATGCCGGCGCTGCTCACTCCGATCATCCTGATCGGCGGCATTGTTTCCGGACTGTTCACACCGACAGAATCCGCTGCGTTCGCCTGCATTTATGCCCTGCTTGTTGGAATCTTCTTTTACCGCTCCATTAAGATCAGCCGTCTTCCTTTCCTGCTCATCGAGACCATGAAGATGGCGTCGCTCTCCCTGTTCGCGCTTGCGACCGCAAACGCACTGGGCGAGCTGCTCAGTTACTACAGGCTCAATGTCCTGGTCCAGGGATTCTTCACGGGTCTGCCCGGCGGCAGGCTGATCTTCCTTCTGGTCGTTGTCGCATTCTTTATGTTCGTCGGGACCTTTATGGATGCGGTCCCTGCCATGATCCTGTTCGTGCCGATCATCCTTCCGTCCGCCATCGCACTGGGGATCAGCCCGATCATTCTGGGACTTATCGTCATCGTGACGCTTGCGCTGGGACTTGTCACACCGCCTTACGGACTCTGCCTGCTGCTCGCTTCGAGCATCAGCGGAATCAGTATCGAGGAGGGATTCCGCGGGGCTCTTCCCTATTTCCTTTCCTCTCTGGCTGTGCTGCTCCTGCTGATCCTGTTCCCTGACTTCTGGCTCATGATACCGGCGACTGTGTTCCCGGCAATGTTTTAACTCAGGCGGGATGGAGTGAAGAATGGGGTATGTGTATCTGATCATACAGGCAGTGATGTTCAGCTTCGGCGGGATCCTGATCAAGCTGGCGGGACAGACATTTTCCCCCTTCATGACATCTTTCCTGAGATTTGCGATCGGGATCTTGTTTCTGCGCTGCCTGCTGCGGCGCGCCGGCCGGCTTTCGTTAAACCGCATCATTATTTTCGGCGGCCTTATGAAAGCGCTGCATTATCTGGGTGAAAATTACGGTGTTGAGAAAGGGTTTTCCTATGGGAACATCGTGATCTGGCCGGTACAGACGGTCGTTGTGCTTTTGGTCTCTGTGTTCGTGTTTCACGAGAAAGTTAAGATCAAAGCGATTGCCGGAGCAGTTTTCTGCATTCTGGGAATAGGACTGATCTCATGGAACGGCGCGCCGACGGGCAGTTTTATGGAAGGGCAGGGGCATCTGCTTCCGGCTTTCATAGCGGCCGGCGCGGGAGCGGCCCTGTTCTCGGTCTGCCAGAAGAGGCTGTTGGGCGAGATGGGAACCGTGGAGATGAATATGTCCATGTTTTTCATAGGCGGCCTTGCTGCCGCCTGTACTATTCCTCCCACCGGGGCGCCTGCGGAGAGCATTCGTCTTTCCGCGGTGCTTGCGGTACTGGCACTGGGCGCGATCACAGGCCTTGGGTTTCTGCTTCAGGCGGAAGCTTTTCGGACAGTTCCTGTCTTTACGGCGACGATCATCCAGAGTTCGACCGTTCTTTTGTCTCTTCTCTGGGCAACTTTGCTATGGAAGGAGACCATCACTGTACATATCATTCTGGGCACAGCATTGTTCCTTTTCGGTATTTTGCTGGCAAATCTGTTTTAGCAGATCTTTTGCGCGATCTGTCATAGGAGAGAATTATGTTTTACGGCAATGTAAATAATGAATTTTTTGAGTCGCAGGCCGCAGTCCTTCCCGGGGTCCTTTGCGAAGCGCTGCATTTCCTCAAGGAAGCGGACCTTAAATCGCATCCCGTCGGAAATTTCCCGATGGAGATCGGCGGCGTCCCCGTGATCCTTCAGGTCATGGACCGTGAGACCGGTCCCAGACAGGAGCACTATCCGGAGATTCACAGAAAATATGCGGACCTTCAATTTTTTGTCTCAGGAGGACCGGAGACAGCTTCGTTCTATATAGACAGCGGAAAGGGGACTGTCCGGGAGGATCTGCTCGGGACACCCGGGGATATCCTGTTCTACGAGAATGACCCCGCGCAAAAGGAGGGAAGTGTGGTCATGTCGCCCGGCGCTTATGCGATCTACTTTCCCTGGGATGTGCATATTCCGGGACAGTGCCGGGAAGAAGGCCCCAGAGCTTTTCGGAAGATCGTCATGAAGATCCCGGTGGAGGCATGTGTGCGCTGAAATCTCCCCGGCGATATACAAACGGAGTGCGCTCCATATAGAATATATATGATTTGATAGTTAAAGGCTTCCGGCGAACTGTGATTCTCAGCTCTGCCGGAAGCCTTTTTTGTGTCACAGAAGGTTCTTCATGCTGTCCAAACTGAAATAGATAGTCGAAATATTGTGATAAAGCGCCGAAGAAGCCGGCGGCATCATGCCAAAGAGACCCAAAGCGATAAGTCCTCCGTTGAAGAGCATGATCCGGCGGTAGTTGTTGTCGATCCTGTACTTCCTCCTCGTCAATACCGGGGACTGCGTCGTTTACCGCCGAGCCGATCTCAAGGATTTCTTCCCGGCTCATGCCGACTTCCCGGTCCAGGGCCCGCTGAACGGCTGTGTGCGCACCGCTCCCGAAAAAGAGACACACGTCCTCCACAGGAAAATCGCCGCGGTGTCCGAATTTTGCCAGATCGTACACAGCCCTTCTGCCAATTTATAAAGATTTAATATTCACCTTTCCCTTACAATATTCTTAGGTGTTTGCGAAACGCCAGAAGCCGCATAGTTACGGCATTCTTTTAGTTACAAAATAAAACAACTCCTCACTGGCTCATGGTAAAATTGAGTTGTCTAGAAACAATCAACCATGCCTCAGAAAGGAGTTTGTACATCTATGATACCATATCATCAGATGACTTTGGCTGAAGTTTTTACAGAAACTCAGGAAGTTTTTGAATCGAATAAACCAGAGTTCCTTCGTTTGCTCGAATCTACCATTGACCTTTGTGAAATT
>JAFUFL010000019.1 GCA_017469935.1 Lachnospiraceae bacterium | reverse complement strand
GGCACTGCATGTCGGCGCCGGAACTGCAGTACAGAAGCCCAAAAGAAGACAAAAGCAATGCAAGCCGGCGCCGGAACTGCAGTACAGAAGCAAGAAAATCGGCACTAGCACTGCAAGTCGGGACCGGGACTGCAGTGCACAAGCCCAAAAGAAGACAAAATCAATGCAATCCGGCGCCGGGACTGCAGTGCAAATGCAAGAAAAAACGACCCTCCCGGCCTAAACCGGGAGGGTTGCTTCTCTTATCTCTGCACCTCTTCGATCAGCCCCATAATGATCGGAATCGCATCTGTCTGGTGGCTGGCCGCGATGGCCTCGCAATATTTTGCCCTGTTCTCGTAGAGGGCCAGCGTCTTCTCCACCAGCAGGTCGGAGGCCTTTTCGTCCTCGAGGACCTCGCTGAAGCCCTGCTGCGCGAAGGAGTTCGCGTTCAGAATCTGGTCGCCGCGGCTGCCTTTGGTCGGCAGCGGGATGAGAAGGCTGGGCTTGCCCAGCGCCAGGATCTCGCAGATGGCGTTGGCGCCCGCGCGGGAGACGAGCAGATCGGCCGCCGCAAAAATGTGCTTCAGGTCCTCCTTGACGTACTCGAACTGGCAATAGCCGGTGGTATCCTTGAAGGACTCGTCAAAGTGGCCCTTGCCGCACAGATGCACGACCTGGAAAGTCTCAAGGAGCGCAGGCAGGTTGGCGCGCACCGCCTTGTTGACCGAGACGGCGCCCTGGCTGCCGCCCATGACCATGAGCACGGGCTTGTCCGCGGTAAAGCCGCAGATCTCCAGGCCCTTCGCGCGGTCGCCGGTGAACAGCTCGCCGCGGATCGGCGTGCCGGTCAGGACTGCTTTGCCCGCCGGGACCATCTCCAGGGTCTCCGGGAAGTTGCAGCAGATCTTCCGGGCCGCGTGAAAGCACAGCTTGTTGGCGAGTCCGGGCGTCATGTCCGACTCGTGGATCACGCAAGGAATGTGGAGGGAGCCGGCCGCCCGCACGACGGGCACGCTGACAAAGCCTCCCTTGGAGAAGACGACGTCCGGCCTGTATTTTTTGAGGAATTTCCGGGCCTCCCGGAATCCGTTGATCACGCGGAAGGGATCCGTAAAGTTCTTCACGTCAAAATATCGACGCAGCTTCCCCGTCGAAATCCCCACATAGGGCAGCCCGTAGTCGGCGATCAGGTTCTTCTCGATGCCGTTCTTGGACCCCATATAGGTGATCTCGTAGCCGGCCTCCTGCAGATAAGGCAGAAGCGCGATATTGGGCGAAACATGACCGGCAGTCCCACCGCCGGTCAGCACAATTTTCTTCTTTGGTGTATTTGTTCCCATGCTTTTCTCTATGCCTCAATGCTCTGCGGGCTTACTGTCCGATCGCCTGCTTAAGGGCGTTTGCCAGCTGGTCCGGACATGACGTGTTCCTGAATCCGCAGCGGATCCCCTCGATCTTAGGGATCACATCCTCGGCGCGCTGGCCGACCACAAGTCTGCTGATTCCCTGCAGGTTGCCGTTGCACCCGCCGGTAAAGTGTACGTCCTGGATGACGTGGTTCTCATCAAGTGTGAGGTTGATCATGGAGGAGCATGTTCCTCTGGTTCTGTACTGCATATCTTTATCTCCTGTCATAGTTTTCGGTCAAAATAGTGTTGTCCTGGTTTTCGATCAAAACAGTGTTCTGGCCGCAGATCGCCGCCCCGGCGATAACATTCCTATTTTAGCAGATGAATCGGAAATAATCCACACCGCATGCTCCCTTAAAAAAAGTAATACTGCTTTTTAAAAACCCTTCTTCGGTGGATATTCCACCGAAGAAGGGTTTTCAAACAGGACATATAGCTCTCCGAAGAGTTAGCTGCCTCTTCAAAGAGTCGGGGTCATCCCCCGATCATCCCCCTATATTACTTGCTCAGATCTACGCTGCGGATGATCTTGCGCAGAGGAAGAACAGACTTCGCGTTGACGGACAGCTCGTCGATGCCCATGCGAAGGAAGGTCTCTGTCAGAGTCGGGTCTGCGCCGAGCTCGCCGCAGATGCCTACCCATGTGTTGTGTCTGTGACCTGCCTCGATGGTCATCTGGATGGCCTTGAGGACTGCCGGGTGATGCGTGTCGGAGAATCTCTCCAGCTTCGCGTTCTGGCGGTCGATCGCGCAGGTGTACTGGGTCAGATCGTTGGTTCCGAGGGAGAAGAAATCAACTTCTTCCGCGAGGTCGTCTGCTACGAGAACGGAAGCAGGCGTCTCGATCATGATACCGAGCTGATACTTGCCGATCTTGTGGCCTTCCTTGATGAGCTCAGCCTTGCACTCCTCGAGGAGAGCCTTGGCTTCCATGAGTTCCCACTTGCTGATAATCATCGGGAACATGATGCCCATGTTGCCGAATGCGGATGCGCGAAGGAGAGCTCTGAGCTGCTTCTTGAAGAAATCCTTTCTGGTCAGGCAGATACGGATCGCTCTGAAGCCCAGTGCGGGGTTCTCTTCTTTGTCAAGGTGCATGTAGTCGATGGTCTTGTCCGCGCCGATATCGCAGGTACGGATGATGACCAGCTTGGGAGCCAGGGTCTCGACCACGCGCTTGTAAGCGGTGAACTGCTGCTCCTCGGTGGGCTCTTCCTTGCTGTTGAGGTAAACAAACTCGGAACGGAACAGGCCTACACCTTCCGCGTCGTTCTCGTTTACGCTGCCCAGATCGGAGGGACCGCCGATGTTGGCATAAACGTGTACGCTTGTGCCGTCGAGAGTCACGCTGGGTTTGCCCTTGAGTTCCTGAAGAAGAGCCAATTTTTTGACGTCTTCTGCATGTTTTGCGGAAAGAGTCTTCATCAGGTCGTCGGTGGGCTCGATGTATACGCAGCTGTTGTAGCCGTCCAGGATCGCCATCTTGCCGTCCCAGCTGTCATCGATCTCTTTGCACTGGATCAGGGAAGGCAGGTTCATGGAACGAGCCAGGATCGCAGTGTGGCTGTTGGAGGAACCTTCTCTTGTGATCATGCCGAGAAGAAGGGACTTGTCGAGCTTGACGGTCTCTGAAGGAGCAAGGTCTTCCGCTACCAGGATGGAGGGCTCTGTGCCCTGCATGCTGCTGGTGTCATTGCCCATAAGGAAGTCGAGAACGTCGGTCTCAACGTCGAGAAGGTCAGCGCTTCTGGCTTTCATGTAAGGGTCGTCCATCTCAGCGAACATCTGCGCATAGTTGTCAAATGCGGTCTTGGTCGCATACTCCGCGCTTCTCTTCTGCTCAATGATGATCTCTCTGGCGCTGTCCTGAAGGTCATCGTCTTCCAGCATCAGCTGGTGTGCCTCGAAGATCGCTGCGCTCTCTTCGCCTGCGTCCTTTTTGGCTTTCTCATAGAGAACGCCCTGCTGGTCGATTGCCTTGGCGACTGCGGCGTTGAAACGTGCGACTTCTGCGTCGACGTCTTCGATCAGACCTGTGTTGATCTCATAAACGGGAGCCTTGTAGATTTTGATCTTGCCGATCGCGATTCCGTTAAGAATGCTCTTACCTGTTGCAACAATCATGTTTTATAACCCTCCTTGATTTCTAAATTCGCATTGCTTTGCAAAAGAAAGTGGCTGTCCGGCTCTTCCCGAACAGCCACACCCATAAATTCAACAGAATTAGAAGTTCTCTTTCAGGAATTTCTCGATTGCTGCTGCGCATGCATCTTCATCGTCACCCTCAACCTGAACGGTGATGGAATCGCCCTGCTTTACAGCCATTCCCATGAGTGCAAGGAGCTTTCTCATATCGCAGCTCTTGTCGCCCTTCCAAACGGTGATCTTGGAAGCATACTTCTTAGCTTCTTTAACGAGGATTCCGGCGGGACGAGCATGGATTCCAAGCGGATCAGTTACAGTAAAGTTGATTTCTTTCATGGCGTTTCTCCTTTTTTGCTTTGTATTCTTTTCCCCGAAATCCGTCTTACAGAGTTCGGATAACTAAACACATTATACTACAAATTGCCTGTATGAAAATAGCTCCCATGCAAATTTTTATAAAATTTAGATGGGAGCTATTAACTATTTAGGCTATTTTACACAACGTTTATGTTCGTTGCTATAAGGCTCGCAATGCGAGCCGCTGCGCCGCGTGCGGGTTGCCTGCAGGGCAACTTCTTCCTTTCCGCACGCGTGTGCATCGAAATAACTCAGCGGGGAGGCCTCTCACCCTGAGTTATTCGGCATCCGCTCCGAGCTTGACATCCGTGAAGTCGTCGGAGTTGGTCAGCAGAACGACTACACAGTCAGGATGGTTCGCCTTCTTGATGGCCTCGCGGTCGAATGTCATGATAACCTGGCCGGCCTTGACCTTGTCGCCCTCAGCGACCTTGTCGTCGAAGCCTTCGCCGTTCATGGCGACTGTGTCGACACCGACGTGGATCAGGACTTCCATGCCTGCCTCGTTTGCAAGGCCGATGGCGTGCTTGGAATCAGCAACGGAAGTGACCTCGCCGTCGAAAGGAGCAAATACAACGCCCTCAGTGGGGTTGATGCCTACGCCTTCGCCCAGAACGCCGGAAGCGAATGTGTCATCCGGAATGTCAGCCTGTGCTACGACAGTACCGATCGCGGGAGCAATGACCTTGCCCGCGTTGCAGCTGATGATGGCGTTTGTGGGAGCTGCTACTGTGGGAGCAGGAGCTGCCGCTGCCTTCTTGGGAGCATCCTCTTTCCAGAGCACGCCGGTCAGGAAGAATGCGAGACCGCCGGAGATGGCAAGGATGATGGTGTAAAGCAGAGCGTTGTTGATGGTCAGGTATCCGGGGATACCGGTTACGCCGTAAGCTGTTGCGCCGATGCCCATGAATGCTGCTACAAGAGCGCCGACCGCGCCGCCGATCATGCCGGCGATGAAGGGCTTGAAGAAGCGCATGTTAACACCGAAGATCGCGGGCTCTGTGATACCGAGAGCTGCGGACATGGAGGAAGGAATCGCGACAGACCTTGTCTTCTGGTTCTTTGCCTTGAGACCTACTGCCAGGCAGGCGCCGAACTGAGCGAAGTTTGCTGCCGATGCGATGGGCATCCATGTGTTAAGTCCTGTCTCAGCCAGCATACCGGCCTCGATAACGTTGTACATGTGGTGAAGACCCATGACAACCGTCCAGGGATAGAGCGCGCCCATAAGGCCTGCGCCGATGGGATTGCGGACCAGAACCTTCGCGAATGCGAGGACGTATGTCTCAGCGGTAGCGAAGATAGGGCCGATGATCCAAAGAGTGAAGAAAGCGGTTACAAATACAGTGGTCAGAGGAGTTACGAACAGGTCGATCATCTCCGGAACGTGCTTGTGCAGCCATTTCTCAACCTTGCTCATGAGGAAGACTGCGATAATGACCGGTATGACGTGGCCTTGGTAGCCCGATCTCTGGATCGTGACAATGTTGCCGATCAGATGCCATCTCGGGATCACGCCGTCCGTGACGCCGAAGAAGGAGTTGATCGCCTCCGTATTAGCGACGTTCCAGCCATTAAGGAATGCGGAGTGGATCATCAGAAGGCCGATGACCGCGCCCAGGAAGATGTTGCCGCCGAATACGCGCGCCGCAGAGACTGCTACGATAACGGGCAGATATGCGAAAGCGGTATTAGCAACTGTATCCAGGAATGCGAACCAGTCGCTGTCGCCGAATCCGAGTCCGGGGATCTTGGCGAGCGCCTCGACCAGACCCATCATAAGACCGGATGCTACGATCGCGGGCAGGATCGGAACGAAAACGTCACCGACTGTCTTGAGAGCCTGCCTCCAGACGGGAGCCTTGGCTGCTGCCGCTGCCTTGACGTCATCCTTCGTGCCGGCCTGTACGCCGGTGATCTTGATGAACTCATCAAAAACCTTGTTGACGGTACCTGTACCAATGATCAGCTGCAGCTGTCCATTGGACTCGAACATACCCTTGACGCCCTCTACATTGTCAAGAGCTTCCTTGTTGACCTTGCCGTTATCAGCGATAACCAGACGAAGTCTTGTGGCGCAGTGTGCTGCGGATACGACGTTCTCGCCGCCGCCGATATTGTCGGCGATCTCTTGGGCACACTTATGATAATCCAGTGCCATAGTTTTCCCTCCCTTTCATTTCGGAACAATGGGTTTTCATGAAACTGTAATCGTTTTCAGTTTCATGTATTTTATTTTAATTTAATATTTATTGTATGTAAACCCTGTTTTCCGTAAAACTTACCAGTATCAATTTGTGCAAAATAGCCAATCACCCTTCTCTTATGTGAGCTCCAGCTGCTCGAACGCCTTTGCCAGCCCGTCTTCTTCGACGGAGGGGCACACGATGTCGCTGATCTCCTTGAGCGCCTGTGCGCCGTTCGCCATGCAGACGCTTGTGCCGACCGTCTGTATCATCTCCAGGTCGTTCATGCTGTCCCCGAATCCGTATGTATCGGATACCGGAATGCCCAGATGTTCGCAGACCCGCAGGATTGCGCGTCCCTTGTCATACTTGCGGTTGATCAGTTCGCCGTTGATACATCTGTGCGACGGATCCGTGATCTCCTGGATCACAAATTTGTACCTGTCCTCGAGAGCCTCTCTGGCAGGGATCAGCTGCTCCGGATGCAGGCACATGATCACGACCTTGTAGGCCGGGCTCCCGTCGTACTCGCTCATGGGGCGGATCCCCAGGCTCCCTGCCAGCGCCTTCCGCCAGCGCTCGATCTCACTGTTGCCTTTGCTGTCCGGCCCGATCGAGTTCTCTATGAACGCGCCGATGTCGCTGTCACCGAACGCGCCGTCTCTGGACTCGACCGTGCAGAACACGCCCTTTTCATGGAGCTTTTCCACCGCGATCTTCGTCTCCTGTGCCGTCATCGGCATGTCGTAGATCAGCTCGTCGCCAACTGTCACATAGCCGCCGGCGCAGGCAATCACGCCGTCGAAATTATACTTCAGAAGCGGTGCCAGCATCCCGGGATTGCGGCCTGAGCACAGAAAAACCAGATTTTCCTTCTTCTGCGCGGCCCTGATCGCGTCCAGCGCGCTCTGCGGCGGCTCGTTGGATCCGGGCATGGTAAGTGTTCCGTCAATGTCAAGAAATATCAGTTTTCTACCCATCTTTTCCCTCTATTACAAGCAAATAAAAATCAGTAAATGAAAGTAAGCAAGCGAACCGTTACAGTGATTCTCTCTCAATGATCCGATATCCGAGCTTAATGCTCTTATGCCCGGCGCTCTCACCGGCTTCCGCTTCCGCCTCTCCTTCCGTCTCCCCGATCAGTTCCAGAAGGAGTCTGGCCGCTTCGGCCCCGCAGCGTCGCTGGTGGAGCTTTACGGTCGTCAGGGTAGGCGTCGAAATGAGATCCGCCCAGTTGTCGCCGACGCCGGCGATCATGACGTCCTCCGGGATCCGCTTTCCTCTTTCCTTGAGCGCTTTCATGGCGCCGTGGGCGATGATGTCCGTCGCGCAGATGACGCCGTCCAGATCCGGGTTCTCTTCCAGCAGCTCTGTCATGGCCTGATACCCGCTCTGCGCCTCAAAGTCGGCGATCCGCATAGGCATACCATCCGCGTCAAAGCCCGCCCGGCGCAGCGCCTCCCGGCAGCCCTCGTGCCTGGCAAGGCCTGCCGCCTTATCTTCCTCCAGAACGCCGATATAGACGATGCGCTTCGCGCCCTTTTGGATCATCAGCTCGGTCAGTTCGCGCACAGCGTTAAAGTCATCGTGATAGACGCAGGGCATGCCTTCGAAATTCTGTCCCGTGATCACCAGCGGCAAGGTGCAGCTCTCGAGGGAGACCTTCTTGATCTCGCTGAGCGTCGTGGCCATGAGAACGATCCCGGCTACGCGGCTGCTCTGCATGATATCGAGATATTGAAGCTCTCTGTCTTTTGACCTGTCCGTATACCCGAGCACTGTCATGTAGCCCTTTTCAAGCAATTCTTCCGCGATTCCGTCCATCAGCGAATTGACGGACTCGGACATGATCCTGGGCACGATGACGCCGACCTGCCTCACCTTGCCGGTCCGCATTGTCTTGGCCATCAGATTGGGGCGATAGCCGGTCTCTTCGATTGCCCGCGCCACTCTCTCTTTTTTATCTTTGCTGAGCGGTCCTCCGTTGAGATACCTGCTCACGGCCGCGGGAGATACCCCCGCAAGCCGTGCTACTTCCTTAATCGTCATATGCAAAACTCCTCAGGCCTTGCGATCAAGCTTGGGATGCGCTTTTTTGGCAAAAGGCTTGTTGAATGTCGTCATCAGCCACACAAAGCTGTATCCGGGAAGGCGGATCGCCTTGGCCGCCTTGGGCTCGCCCGTAACCAGGTCGTAGTAATCTTCTTTCTCGTCCACCCACGCGATCTGCTCGTTGGCGCTGAAATTGAAGAAAGCGAGGAGTTTCTCACCGTTAAAGTATCTGCCGATTCCCAGAATGTGGTCGTTCCAGGGCTCGATGATCCATGCGTCGGCGTCGTTCTCGAATACGCAGTACTCCGCGCGGATCTCCTCAAGCTGACGCAGGGCCTTGAAGATGCGGTTCTGCCTGGTCCCGGGGGTTTTCCTCAGCTCGGCTTCCTTCCAGTTCATGTCGCCTCTGTGCAGATAGCGGCTGTCGTCGGCCTTGATGGGATCTTCGTGATAGGTATAGTCGTTCAGCTGGCCGATCTCGTCACCGGCGTACAGGACCGGGATGCCGCTCTGGGTCAGCAGGAATGCGTGCAGCATGATGTCCAGGCTGATGCCGCGGTCGATCTTCCAGTCAACACCCTCATATTCGGCCGCCTCAATGCCGCACAGGGAGGCCGTCGTTCCGCAGAGCCTTGCGTCGCCCAGGCGCGGGTCGTCGTTGTAGAGCTCGCCGCGCGCGTCGCTGTTATAGCCCTTGCCGGTCAGATAGTCGTTGAGGTACTTCTTGTGGGGCACTTCTGTCATGCCGAACTGCTTCAGATACTCATAATCCAGTCCCCAGCCGATGTCGTCGTGGCAGCGCAGATAGTTGAGGAAAGTGTACTGATGCGGCAGCGCGAAGACGCTCTCCATCTGGTGCCTGAGCAGGCGCACGTCGTGCGTCGCCACTGTGTGCCATGTGCTGGCCATCGTGGTGACGTTGTAGAGCATGTGGCACTCCGGCTTCTCAATGGTGCCAAAATAGGGAACAACCTTACTGGGTTCCATAACAACCTCGCCCAGGAGCAGCGTTCCGGGGCAGACGACTTCCGACGCCATGTGCATCAGTCGTACCAGTGTGTGAACCTGCGGGAGATTGCGGCAGGGAGTGCCGATCTCTTTCCAGATATAAGGCGTCGCGTCCAGGCGGATGATGTCCACGCCGTGGTTGCAGAGGTTGAGCATATCCGCCGTCATGTCGTTGAAAACGACCGGATTGGCGTAGTTGAGATCCCACTGATAGGGCCAGAAGGTGGTCATGACCACTTTGTTCACTTCCGGGCACCAGGAGAAATTGCCGGGCGCGGTCTGCGGGAATACCTGCGGGACGGTCTTCTCAAACTCGTTCGGGATCGTCCAGTCGTCATAGAAGAAATATCTGTCCTGGTATTCCTTCTCTCCGGCTTTGGCACGCATGGCCCACTCGTGGTCCTCGCTGGTGTGGTTCATGACGAAATCCAGACACACGCACATGCCGCGGCTGTGGCAGTCATCGGCCAGCTCGGCCAGGTCTTCCATGGTTCCCAGCTCCGGCTGCACTTTGCGGAAGTTGGAGACCGCGTAGCCGCCGTCGCTCCGGTCCTTGGGGCTCTCCAGAAGGGGCATCAGGTGCAGATAGTTGACGCCGCACTCCTGAATGTAGTCCAGATGGCTCTTGACACCCTTCAGGTTCCCGGCAAAGCAGTTCGTGTACATGAGCATCCCAAGCATATCATTGCCCTTGTACCAGTCCGGCGCCGCCTCGCGGGCCTCGTCCCACTCCTTGAGCAGCGGACTTCTCTGCTCATAGTAGTCGTACATCATGTCGCAGAAGTAGTCAAAAGCCTGCTGATCATTGTGGTAGAGCTCGCTGTACAGCCATTTCAGCTCGTCGTAGTGCCTTGACAGGCGCTTTTTAAACGTATTGTCCCATTTTTTGTCTTCGAACATATGGTAACCTCCCTGTAAATTTCAGAAACGTGTAATCGTTTTCATTATAAAGGAATCCGTCCCGCCGGCGCAATTTTGATAACGACGAAACTGCTCTTGTGTTTTTGTGCACTTTTCCTTTCAGTCCACCAGCACAGCCGCCGATTCCGGCGTCAGCTCGATCGTAAGTATTCCGTTTTCAACCTGATAATTCTTCCTGGGATAGGCGAGAAAGCCGCTCTGATTGGTCAGAAACCGCAGCTTCATCTGCGAGGAGGCCTGCACGCCCGCATAGAGCACGGGGATCTCCGCCGTCACCGTCTCGTTGCCGTTGTTGATCACCACTACCGCGGAAGACTCTCTGTCAAACCTGCCGTACGAGAGCAGGCCCGGTCCGTCTGCGAGCCGGATCAGCGATCCCGTCCGAAAGCACTTGTATTCCTTGTGCATCCGAATGAGTTCCCTGTGGAAGCGGATCATCTCCCGGTCCTCGTGTCCCCAGGGATACGTCCGCCGGTTGTCCGGGTCGGCGAACCCGCAGACCCCCGCCTCGTCGCCGTAATAGAGGGTCGGCGCGCCGGGCCATGTCATCTGCAGAACGGCCGCCTCGCGGTAGACGCTCTCGCGGACGTCCTCAGCCGCCGCCGCAGTGCCCAGTGTGGCCAGCCGCCCCACTTTCAGGCCCGTTCTGGTGAGGAACCTTGAGTGGTCGTGGTTGGAGAGCTGGTTCATGCTGCACATGAGCGCCGCCTCCGGCATATCTTCCTGCCCTTTCCACCTCATCGCGTCCCAGAACCTGTCCGGATCTCCTATATAGTCCGGGTGGAAGGCGTCATTGTGCTTCTCCATTCCCGTCAAAAACCACGTGACCGGGTCCATAAACCCTTCGTAGTTCATGATGGTGTCCCACTCGCCGCCGCCCAGCCACCTGGCCGAGTCCACGTAGTTCTCCGCCAGTATGATGGCGTCGGGGTTGGCCTTCTTCACGACTTTGCGGAACCGCTGCCAGAAATAGTGGTTGAAGATTTCCGAGTGCCCCAGGTCCGCCGCCACGTCCAGGCGCCATCCGTCCGCATTGTAGGGCGGGGACACCCACTTGGCCGCCACCCGCAGGATCTCGTCGCGCAGCCCCATGGAGTTCTCGTAGTTGAGCTTGGGCAGGGACGAGAATCCCCACCAGCTCTCATAGGTGTCGTTGTCCGGCCACGCCTCCTCTTCGAAGTCAAAATAGTCCCTGTAGGACGAGTCTTTCCTCGTATAGGCGCCCGGCGCATGGCCTCCGGTGTTCAGATAGATCTTCTCCCGGTCCATCCACCTGTGGAAGGACCCGCAGTGGTTGAAGACGCCGTCCAGGATCACGCGGATCCCGCGCCTGTGCGCCTCGCGCACCAGCTTCGCGAAGAGCCTGTCGCTGGCCTCGAGGTTCGCCGGATCGGTCACCCGGCATCTGTACCTGGAAGCCTTGCTGTTGTCCTTGGCACCTTTGGGGAGGATGGAGCCCTGATCGTGCACTATTTTGCCAAAGTGAGGGTCTATATGGTCATAATCCTGCGTGTCGTATTTGTGATTGGAGGGCGAGACGAAGATCGGATTGAGGTAGATTGCCTCAATGCCCAGGTCGTCCAGGTAATCCAGCTTGTCGATGATTCCCTGCAGATCGCCCCCGTAGTGCTCGCGCGTGTCGTCCGCCTTCGGCGGGCTGTACCAGTCGTCGATGCGCCTGACCTGGCCGCCGTTGTAGACATACTCGCCCGTCACCACGTCGTTGGAGCGGTCTCCGTTGCAGAACCGGTCCGTGAAGATCTGGTACATCACGGCGCCCTGCGCCCATTCCGGCGTCTTGAACTGCGGGGCAAAATACCACCAGCCCTCGGTCGCGGACTTCTTTCCGGAGGTTTCTGCATGTGCGGCAGAATCGACGGCTTCCGCCTCCGCGGCTTCCTCCGGCCACTCAATCCCGGTGCGCTTGTAGAGGATCTCATCCCCCGTCTTCGCGAGTCTGACCCTGAAGGCATAGCGGACCGGCTTTTCGTCCGTCGTGATCTGCGCCGTGA
Organism: Lachnospiraceae bacterium; assembly: GCA_017469935.1. Taxonomy (GTDB): domain Bacteria; phylum Bacillota; class Clostridia; order Lachnospirales; family Lachnospiraceae; genus CAG-791. Next base: position 1,643 of record JAFUFL010000019.1, on the reverse strand, counting down.
AATAGATAAAATGGGCGTTTTCCTTCTCGACCTGCATGCGGACTTCGCCCTGATCGGTCAGCAGTGTGCTCCTGTCCACATCGCCCGCCCCGGTCCGGAGACGGATGCGGATCACGTATTGCTTCTTTCCGTACTTTTTGAGAGGCTTTATGGTCTGCACTTTCAGGAATTCCTGTGTCTGGTCTGTAAAAAGCGCTCTCCCGTTCAGCAAATCGTCGTGCATTTCAAGTACCCTGACATGTAAAAACCCCGCAGCGCTCGCGCCTTTCGTTTTAAGGAGACCTCAAAACGGATGCCGAAAGCCTGCGGGGGCAAAATCCCTGCAACGTAAAAAAGACAGCGCTTGGGGGACTGTCTTTTTTAGAGAAGGTATTCTTCTAAATGGGGTATAGCAAAAACTTATAATGTATTGGGGGGTTACAAGCATATAGTAGCAAATCGCCCCCCAAAGATAAATTCGCAGAATTCACAAAGTTCACAAAAGTTGAAAATGTGAATTGTACATTATTCACAGTGCTGTTTTTGCAGATCTGATTAGCTCCCCTGCAGAATAACTCCCCGTTTGTCGGCCGCATTACGCGTTCGCGGGCGCCGCACCCCCGGCAAAGAGCGCATCGAACTCCTCGCCTGTGATCTTTTCTCTCTCCATAAGAAGATCCGCCGCCTTATAAAGGATATCTTCGTGTGCAACGATGATTTCCTTGGCCTTTGCATAGCACTCCGTGATGATGCGGCGCACTTCCTTGTCGATCTCACCGTTAATGTACTCGCTGTGCTTGTTCTCATGACCGAGATCATAGCCCAGGAAAACATCATCGGTTTCCTGCTCATAGTTGATCGTTCCTATTTTGTCCGACATGCCGTAGCGCATGACCATGTGCCGCGCGATGTTGGTCGCCTGGCGGATGTCCGCGGACGCGCCCGTCGTGATGTCGTCCAGCACCAGTTCCTCGGCAATTCTGCCGCCCAGGCTCACCATGATCTCCTGGAGCATTCTGCCCCTTGTCATGTACATCTCGTCCTTCTCGGGAAGCTGCATCGTGTAGCCGCCGGCTCCCATGCCCGTAGGTATGATGGAGATCGTGTAGACACGGCCCACTTTGGGAAGCTCATGGAAGAGGATCGCATGTCCGGTCTCGTGGAAAGCGGTGATCCGCTTCTCCTCGGGAGTGATGACGTGGCTCTTCTTCTCCTTGCCGATGCCTACGCGAATGAAAGCCTCCTTGATATCGGACTGCATGATGAAGGACCTGTTTGCCCTTGCCGCGCCGATCGCGGCTTCGTTCATGAGGTTCTCGAGATCCGCTCCGGAGAATCCGGCCGTCGTGCGGGCGATTTCCTTCAGGTCGACGTCCTCGGCGAGCGGTTTCTGTCTGGAGTGCACGCGGAGGATGTCCTCCCTGCCCTTGACGTCCGGCCTGCCCACAGAAATCTTTCTGTCAAAGCGCCCGGGACGAAGGATCGCGGGATCGAGGACGTCCACGCGGTTGGTCGCCGCCATGACGATGATGCCCTCGTTGACGCCGAATCCGTCCATCTCCACCAGAAGCTGGTTCAGCGTCTGCTCGCGCTCGTCGTGGGAGCCGCCCAGGCCCGTGCCTCTGCGCCTGGCCACCGCGTCGATCTCATCGATGAAGACGATG
>JAFUFL010000106.1 GCA_017469935.1 Lachnospiraceae bacterium | reverse complement strand
TGTCTGGGCCGGCATCGACTATATCGGCGAGACCGGCATTGGAGCCACGGAGTTCAAGGACTACCTGCTCACTGAGGACGAGAGCCACATGACCGGCGGCAACGGAAGGATCGACCTTCTGGGCAAGCCCCGCGCGGAGGCGGCCTACACCAGGGTGGCTCTGGAGAGAGAGCAGGGACCGCTCATCGGTGTTCTGCCGGTGTATGAGGATGAGAAGCTGCAGCTGACAGGATGGCAGCTGTCCAAGGCGGTCGAGAGCTGGTCCTGGCGCGGCTGCGAGGGCCGTACTGCGAATGTGGAAGTATACGCGCGTGCTGCCGAAGTGGAACTGTTTGTGAACGGCAAATCCTGCGGACGGAAGAAGAAAGCCGTGAACGGCTGCATGTACCGCTTCAAGGCGCCCTACGAGGACGGCGAGATCACAGCTGTCTCTTATGATGAGAATGGCGCGGAGATCGGGCGCTACAGCCTCAGGACTGCAGGAGAGGAGTCAGCCCTTCGTGTGACACCGGAGGAGGAAACCGTAAAGGCAGGCGGACTGAGCTTTGTGCGCCTGCAGTATACGGATGAGAACGGAGTATGGCAGCCCCAAGGCATTCATCAACTGAAGGTGACAGTAGAGAACGGCGAACTTCTGGGTCTGGGCAGCGCGAATCCGTACGTAAAGGGCAATTACACAGAAGATACGGTCCGCACCTATTTTGGCGAGGCGATGGCAGTGGTCCGCGCGGGAGAGAGCGGCGCAGTACGTATCACAGTGACGGATGAGGCCGGCGATACGGTGTGCGAGATCCCTGTAGAGTGACCATAAAGAAACAATTCCTGTGGGGGATTTATAAATGAACAGTAAAATTTTTGACAACCCGGCACTGAAAACACGAATCAATTCCTCTAGCGTCAAAATTCAGGAGATGGCCTTCGGATATCTGCTCGCACCTTTCTGCGCGATGATCTCCAACGCGATCTTCGGATCGTATCTCAATCGCTACTATGTTGACGTCCTGGGATGGACAAAGTTCGGCGTCTTCGCGACGCTGCTGCCTATGCTGTCGTCGATTGTTGTCATTGCCGGCAATATTCTGGTAGGACAGTGGATCGACAACACGAGGACATCCGCAGGGAAGGCGCGCCCCTATCTTCTGCTCTCGATTCCGATGATCGCGGTGGCGATCCTGCTCATGTTCATGACGCCACGCTCCGGATCGAACGGGCTTCAAATGATGTGGATCGCCGTAACTTATAATCTCTATTACGCCATTGCCTATCCGTGCTACTATACAGCCCACAGTTCGATGGTCTCGCTCTCGACACGAAACGCGAATCAGAGAGGACTTCTGGCAACGCTGTCCAACGCTTCGACTGTGGCGGCGGCAGGAATCGGCGCAAGCATTTTGGTTCCGATCCTTCTGCAGCCCTTCATGTTCGTGTCCGGGCCGAACGGGATTGATGTGGACGCTTCCTACGCAAACTGGCGCCTTCTCTCGATCGCGCTGGCGCTGCTCTCCGCAGTCGGCATCATCTTTGAGTATTACTTCACAAGAGAGAGGATCACCGAGGAGGCGATCGCGCTTGGGCTCAAGGAAGAAAAACTTCCGCTGAAAAAACACATAGACGTCTGCACAAAGGACAGATACTGGTGGATGGTCATCATTTTTATCTTGGTCTTCCAGTTCGGACAGCTGTGCAAGAACAGCTCGATGAGCTTCTACGCCAGATGGATGTTTGACAATGTCATGAATTCCGCAAATCCGGAGAGTACCTCCGCGGCCATGATGTCAACGCTCGGCCTTGTAGGCGGCCTTCCGTCCGCGGTCGGTATGGTAGTCGCGTGGCCTCTCGCCAACAAACTCGGCAAGCAGCGCGCGATCATTCTGGGACTTGCTTTCGCGACACTGGGCGGCCTGATCGGCTTTATCAATGTCAACAGCTTCCCGATCGTGTGCACGGCAGTTGTCCTCAAAGGTATTGGTATCGTACCGGCTCAGTATGTCATGCTCGCGCTGATCTCCGACATTCTGGACCACCTGGAAGCTAAAAACGGCTTCAGATCCGACGGATTCACCATGTCTCTTTACAGTTCGATCATGGTGGGACTTGGCGGACTCGGAATGGGTATCATCAACGCAATGCTTACCTTCTCCGGCTATGTGAATACAGGTTATCCGGTAGATCCCAAGACGGTGACGCTGATCGAAGACTTCGCAAACTGGACCGGCGATGTGATCTATCGCCAGATGGGCGGTACCGAGCAGGTTCTCGCCTTCGTATACCTGACTGTTGACGTCATCACATTCGTGATCTCTATCCTTCTTCTGTGGAAGCTCGACGTCGAAAAATACGGCGAGGAAGACAGACGTCTCATCATCGAGCGGCAGAAGGAAGCAGTTCTTGCAGAGGGCGGCACCTGGATCGATCCCGAGGAGCGCGCACGTATGGAGCAGGAGCAGGCGGACCGCGAAGCCGAAGAGGAGCGCATCCGTGAGCTCAGGGAGAAATGCGAGAAGCAGGGAATGAATTTCGAGGAAGAAGAAAGAAAATATCAGGAGGCACAGGAAAAGCGCAGGAACAGCTTTATAGGAAAGCTCCTGGGATAGTAAGAGAACACGGACGGAACCGTTTACGGACGCAAAATGTCCATTCACGAACGCCCGGAAGAGACCTGTTAAAAAGCAATTAAACTAAACTTTGTAAACCATAATTCCATAATTCAATCAGCGGGCCTTTGCCGGCCCGCGCAAAAAAAGGTAGTGTCAAATAAGCTATGAAAAACTGTGACTAAAGAAAAAGACCCAAATGGACCCTAAAAGCTGCAGATATTGAACACTGAAGGGGCTCTCCGAGGGCTCAGGGCGCTGCCCTGAGAACCCGCAAGGGACGCGTCCCTTGACCCTTCTCCCGGGCTCTGCCCGGACCCGTCCTCGCCGTAGGCAGGAAAGGGTGCAGTTGCCCCTTTCCCTTTGCAGGAGGATAATCCGCGAACCTTATGTCAAGGGACTTTCGCGGCATATCCTCACAGACGGCGCCGCCGCCTGTTCCGGTATTCCACGGTTCCCTTGACAACGG
>JAFUFL010000018.1 GCA_017469935.1 Lachnospiraceae bacterium | reverse complement strand
CCTGCTCAGCGCCTTCGGCTTGCTCTTCGCCCTCGGCCTGCTCAGCGCCTTCGGCTTGCTCAGCGCCTTCGGCCTGCTCTTCGCCCCCGGCCTGCTCAGCGCCTTCGGCTTGCTCAGTTCCCTCGGCTTGCTCAGCGCCTTCGGCTTGCTCTTCGCCCTCGGCCTGTTCAGCGCCTTCGGCCTGCTCTTCGCCCTCGGCTTGCTCAGCGCCTTCAGCTTGCTCTTCGCCCTCGGCCTGCTCAGCGCCTTCGGCCTGCTCTTCGCCCCCGGCTTGCTCAGCGCCTTCGGCTTGCTCTTCGCCCTCGGCCTGCTCAGCGCCTTCGGCCTGCTCTTCGCCCTCGGCCAGACCTTCGCCCTCAGCTCGCTCAGCGCCCTCGCTTTGGCCCTCGCCTTCACCTTCGCCCAAACCTTCACCTTTGGCTCGCTCTTCGCCCTCGGCCAGACCTTCGCCCTCAGCCCGAATTTCCCCTGCAGACTGATCCTCTTCCGCAGATTGGTCTTCACCTACCCCAACCTGTTGCAGCTCCTCCGGCTCCTGAATCTCCTCCGGCGGCTGCATCTCCGCAGGCTGGTCCAAATCACGGCCATCTTCCGCAATTCCCCTGCTCTCGGAATCTGCCCTGCTCCACATCTGGTCCTGCTCCGACGACTCGCCGTATTGCTGCGGATAGTCGATCGCCTTTTCGGGAATCAGCGTTTTCTGTCCGGCGTCGTACATCTGCAGAAGCTCCGTATTGCCCTTCATCATCTCTGTCAGGCGCGCATTCTCTGCATTTAAGCGGCCCGGATTTCCCGTCGACCATCCGTACTTTCCCGCTTCCGCGTCATAGACAGGGACCCGGTATCCGGCCTCTTTGGCCGCTTCCAGGCGCCGTGCCCCTTCACCGGCAAGAAAATACGTTCCATCCGGATTCTCGCCGACCCGGATCGGATTATTGCCGTTGAAATAAGCATCCACGCACCCGGCCAGCTGCGGATTCTGCCTGATCTGATCGAGCGACTGTCCGTTTCTCAGTTCATTCTGGACGAGAGGGATGTTATTCGCATTCGCAAGATAGTCCGATTTCAGGTGGTCCTGATCCCACAGCCGCTCCGCATTGGGCGCCCTGACAAGTCCCGGGTCTACGCTTCGCATCTCGCCGCCATAATTGTAGAACAGACCGCGGTCCATGCAGCCCATGATCTGCTCATCCCTCATGTCCTGCAGCTCCTGCGGCGACAACCGGGGCTCATTTAACCGGACGGTATCCTTGAACGCCTCCAGTCCCGGCTCGTGGCGGCCTTCCCGCTCCATTCTTTCAAATGCTTCAATTGTCCTTTTATCTGCAAAGTCATGGGCATCCTGCTCTGTGGAGTTGCCTCTGTAATGGTCATACCCATAGTGATCGCTGTCAAAATAGCGACCTTCATTTATGGCCCACTCTCTGAGCTGTTCGGGCGGGACATTTACCTTCTCCGGGTTATGAATCGCATAATCCTGAAATCCGTGCCGGCCCTCATGCAAAACAGTGTTAAAGGCCTGGATATTTCCGTCCTCCAGAGCCGGCCATCCATCCCCGTTCAGGTTATTATGATTCAGGAGATTTTCATTAATGTAGATGCGGCCCTCTCCATTTCGATAAAATCCATAGGTGCAGGAATCCATGGCCTTGGGCACCACCTCCAACGACGGACGCCCCTCCTGCTCGGCCGTGAATTTTTCCAGCTGCCGCATCGCATCGAGTCGCTTCTCGGGATCCATATGGGCCCAGTTATCATATCTGAAGAGATTCTCGATCCTTCTCTGCTCTCTGACCGGGTCTTTCACTATTGTAAACAGATTTCCCAAAAAGCTCATTGACTTCTCTCCAACCGGATCTTGCCGCTGCCCCTGCACCCTTTAGCCGCGTCTCATCGGACAATGCATTTTCTAATCAGTACTGCTCCCTCTACACCCCTCAACCGCATCTCATCGGACAATGCACTTGCTGATCAGTACCGCTGCCTCTTCCTTATCTTTGTACAGCACATTCATGAGCTCCGCAGCTCCGAATACCGTAGAGCCCGTTCGCCCCGCCAGTCTCCGCAAACTGTATCCGTAAAGCTCAAAGTCGGCGTCTTTATCTCCGGACGCCCAGGCAACAACGGCATCCCGCAAAGGCTCCGGATATTCATTCAGGATTCTCCATGACCACGCAATCGCCGTGGCGGGATTTACTCTCTCACTTTTCCTGATTGGAATTGCAAGTTCCGTTACTCTCATTTCAGTTCCCTTCTTGAAAATAATAGTTCAGGACTCGTTTACTTTTGACTGCTTATAGTGTTGTATCTCTTGAACTGGAACCTGAACGGCTCACTCCCGGGTGCTCCGATGATCGCCTGTCCCACTCCCAAATTGTTGATGTCGCTGTCTTCCACCACATAGGCGTCCCTGATCTGTTCGACGATCCCTCTGTTCGTGACGGAAGAGACAAAAGATACCATTTTCGTGTTTCTTCCGAATAGATTCTTGATGTACTCCCTCGATTCCGCATCATTGACCCGGAAGCATATTTTTGTTCCGAATCCGGAGAGAATACTCTGCGCCAGGTCCTTTCCGTAAGCATGGGCAATCTGGTCAATATTTTGGATCCCGAAGAAGAACTTGGCTCCCAGGCTCCTGCCGAAATTGACACCGTCATCGATATGCTCAAGATGCGGAAGAAGCCGGAACTCATCGATAAAGAAATACACGTTTCCTTCATTCGAGGTCCGACAAAGCGCTTCCTTGATGGCCAAATCGATCAGCAGCTTATAAATAGGTGTCAAAATACCGCCGAGTCCAAGGTCATACTCGATAAAAATAACCTGCCCCTTTTTGCGGCGGACCAGCTGTCTCATGGAAAGCGTCCCTTTTTTGGCAAAATTTCCCACGAACAGCTCCCGCACAGCCTGTTGGATCTCCGAGACGACGCCCAGTGTCTGGCCGGATTTCTCATCTTCGATATAGGCTTTCATCGCCTTGAGATCTTTGTGGGAATCCAGGATCTTTTTCATCTCCGGCACGGAAAAGCTGTCGAAGATGGCACGCAGCGAGGCGTTGTTGCGGCGATTTGCCAGCCTCTCATTCCTGGCAAGGTGCAGAAGGAGCGCGGAAGTCAGGTCTTTGGCCGCGTTGGGGAAGAAAGGCTGCGTAGTGTGCTCAATCTTTTCCGAATAGATTGCCCTCGCGATCTCCAGTATGTTCTCCTCGACTCTGTCATCGATCATCACTTCGTTGAACACATTCCAGTAGTCGGGACCGTCGGGACCTGTCGCGCGCTCGTCATTGCTGATGACTATATCCCCCGGTCTGTAGAACTCCTTATAATAATCCCCTTTGGTATCAAAAATAATGACGACATCCCTGTCACTCCTCCCGTACAGGATATTGCCGATCAAAAAATTGAACGCATTGGATTTACCGGTGCCGATCCCGCCCAGCAGCAGCAAGTGCCGCGAAAGCATTTGCGGACCCACCGGTATCATACTTCTCTGTCCGGTCCTGCAGTTGGTTCCCACCAGCATAAATTCAGGATTTTCTTCATTGTATGTGCAGTTTTCATGGAGCCGGTTGCCTTCGAAAACTTCCGTTCTGATCTTCTCCATATTTACCTCTTTTTCGGATATTGATATTCCAGAGACACTATAGTGCGCGAAATGATCGCAATGTCATTCCGCGCACCGATTCGTGTGATTCAAAGCCCGCGCAAGGCCCAGATCAGACCACCCAATCCTCTATGGCGTGATCTCCTCTGGTCTGGAGATCCTGAACCATCGCACCGATCTCCCGAATCATTGTTCCCGTATCTTCCGTAGGTCTGCCGACCATGGTATACACAGAGCCGTTGCCGATCATGGATCTGGGACCTTCTCCTACGGAGATCGGCGTTCCCGTGGCTTTCGAAGAAAAGACACTCACTACCACGCTTCTCTTAATTGCCAAAAATCCGCAGACAGCCGCCAGAGCAATCAGCATAAGAGCGTAAAAAACGAATATAATGCCGCCGCGATACATCTGCGTCGCCACCTGGAACATGCCGATTGCAAATAAGAAAAAGATAACCGCTGAAATCAACAGGCCAGGACTTATATTCATTCCGTAATAGTTTTTGAAGCCCGATACACTGTCCAGGGTTACTTCGTTCGAGATTCTGCTTGTCGCATCCATGGACTCAAAGATCACTCTCTTGTTGGTAACCGTCATATAGCCTTCTTTCTTCCTGAAGAAGCCATAGGTTGTACAGTGGTAGGTCCTGACCATCTTCTCGCCATTGACAAGCTTTATGCCGGTGATCGTCTCATCGCCCGTTCCGGTAAACCCTCTCCCGGTTCCGTCCGTGATCGAGCGCTCTCTGGCCATTTGTTTCTGATAGCTCTCGCCCAGCGCATCGAGTCCGCCTCTGATTGCCTCATCTGCTTTCTTTCCGGCATCAGAAATCTTTCTCTGAAGATCATCGGACGAATATCTGCCTCTTTGACTTCCCGCCGGTCCGAACTGATTGTCTCCGGGATAGCCGTATCCGGGCGCCCCCGCATTGTCTCCGGGATAGCCGTTTCCGGGTGCCCCTGCGCTGTCTCCGGGATAGCCGTTCCCGGGCGCCCCTGCGTTGTCTCCGGGATAGCCGTATCCGGGCGCTCCCGCGTTGTCTCCGGGATTGTCGTAACCGGTACGCTGAACGGCTGCTCCGGAAGGTCTTCCGAATTCGGAAGGATTTTCATCAGGAAGTTCCGGTTCAAACGGTTCTATCGCCGGCGCCTCGCTGTCGTTATGGCCATAAGCGGCGTCCGGTCCGGCGAAACTGCTCGGTTCCATCTTTACATTGCCGCTGTCTTCCGGCTGTCCCGCATAATCCGGGCAGCCCGGCCGCACACACTTTCCATTGACAAGTCTTGATCCGCAATTCCTGCAAAAATTAGCCATCTTGAGTTCCCCCTGTAATTAAGTTGATGAGTTTCTTCTTCAATCCGGCCGGTAATTCCCGCCCGGATTAATGAAGTGCACGCCCGCGTAAAAAGGAAACCCTTCCGGAGACCTTCCACACACGGCGGTGTTTAATCAACATCATTATACAATCTTTTTCGCATGTTTTTGTATGTCAAATTACCCGAGTAAGAAAAAATCCGGAAAAATAAAATCCCGAAAATTTATCTTTTTCCGTGGATGCTTCCCTCCCATGCGTATGTATTAACAGATAACAAAAACAAAACATCCGCAAACAGATAATTGGTATTAAAAAAAAGAGAGGTAATCAAAATGAGTGACATGATGGAAAACAAGATCAATGAGCAGGAACTTCAGGAAGTAACCGGCGGCGTAGGTGCAGCACGCGTAAGCGTTAAACCGATCACCCCTATCTGGGTAAGAGTCACAGCTTCCAGCCTTAACTGCAGATATACTCCTAACGGCGAGATCGCCAAGATCTATGAGAAGGGCCACAAGCTCAAAGTCGACGGCATCACCACGGACGGTGAGTGGTACAGACTTCTGATCTACGATCCCAAGGGCGGCACCTGCTACGCTTACATTGCAAAGAGATATACCGAGAAGTGCTGATCCTTATCGGGAAGCATTTTTCAATCGGAATATTTTTTAATCGGAATACGGTAACCGAGAGGCATTAAAATGGACGAATTCACAACGAACAAGATAACCGAGGAAGAACTGAATGAAGTCAGCGGAGGTACTGCCCAGGCAGCGGTCAAAGTCAAGGCAATCACTCCGATCTGGGTGAGAGTCACCTCTTCTTCCCTCAACTGCAGATATACTCCCGGCGGCAAGATCGCCAAAGTCTACGAGAAGGGCCACAAGCTCAAGGTCGACGGTATAACCGCCGACGGCAACTGGTACAGGCTCCTGATCTATGATCCCAGAGGAGGCACCTGCTACGGATATATCGCCAAGCAGTATACCCAGAGGATCTGATCCCAGGCGGCAGTTACTCAAATACCCCGAGGCTTTCTGAGCAGCCTCGGGGCTTTTTCATGTTCATTTTGTCTCTGTTTTGCTATAATGGAGTATGTCCGACATCATGAAAGTGCACATTATGAATGTCTACTATTTCCGACCGAGGAGAATTCCATGGATTATCGTATTGAAGCAGAGACAAAGCACAGGATCCGCATCCGGATCGGCACCCGGAAGCTCACCGAGGAACAGGCTAAGATCCTCAAATATGCCTTTGGCCGCGCTCCCGGCGTGACAGGCGTGACGATCTACAAAGCCACGGCAGGCTGCGCCATCGCTTACGACGGCGACCGCCTGGAGATCCTCCGGCGCCTGAATAATTTCAATTTTGACAACGTGCAGATGATGGCGGAGAAAAAGGATGAAGAAAATGCCAAGATCAGCGCAGAGGAAATGAAAAAGCGAAAGCTGGACCCGGAACTCAAGCGCAAGCTCCGGCTGCGCATCCTGAGCGAGACGATCGCGGACGCTGTCCTGCCTCTGCCCGTGCAGCTGGCTTACCACGCCTACCAGATGGTGACGCTCAAAGAAATGTGACAAGTGTGTCACGGGGACGTATCAGCTGACACATTTTTGTGTCAGCTGATACGTCCCCCTGTCACATCATCTCTCTTTTCCCCAGAAGAACAGCGCCAGCATGCCCGGCCCCACATGGGCCCCCGAGAAAGGTTCGTGCTGGCAGATCGTGATCTCGACCCCCGGCGTGACCTGCCTGACCAGTCTGGCCACCTCGTTCGCATCTTCAAGACAGTCCCCGTGAGAAATGAATATCCTCTGGTCCGGAATATCCATGTGCTTTTCCTTGTACTTTTCGACGATCGCCTCGATCGACTTTTTGCGTCCGCGCACCTTCATGCAGGCCACGATGTGTCCCGTGCTGTCCCCATAGAGGATCGGCTTGATGCCCAGGATCGATCCGATCGCGGCCGTGAAGCCGCTGACGCGCCCCGTGCGCTTGAGGAAGTTCAGGTCATCCACGGTAAAGTACTGGCACGCGTGCTGCACCCAGTCGTCCACTGTTGCCGCCGCTTCTTTTACATCTACTCCCTGACGGCTCAGTTCCGCCGCCTTGAGTGCCAAAAGAGCGTTGCCGAAACCGCATCCCTTCGAATCCACAATGTGTACAAATCGTTCCGGGAACTGCTCCATGAGTTCTGTCGCTGCGGCCGACGCCGCATTATAGGTGCCGCTGATTCCCGAGCTCATGGACACATAAATGACATCCTGCCCGCTCTCAAGTACCGGTGTGAAATGCGTGATAAACAGTGCCGTATTAAGCAGGCTGGTTCCTATTTTGACTCCGTTTCGCAGTGCCTCATAATAGGTGTGACCGTCGAAATGGTCGACATCTCCCAGGTAAACTTCCGGCTTTCCGTCCACGGTGTACTCGCACGGAAGAAGGGAGATTCCTTCTAATAATGACTGCGGAAGGTTTGCGCTTCCGTCAGCAAAAACAGCAAAAGACATTGAATGTCCTCCTCTCGCTGATACTTCATACTTTTTTATCCAAGAGCTTCGACCATTGCTTCTGCCGCAGCCTTTTCTTTATCGGTTACGGCTCCGTCGCTTTCTGTGACGATCCTGCCGAGCAGCAATAATAAGCCCTTGTACATATCGGCCAGTTTTTCGTTTTTCTCCCTGATCATGTCAATGCTCTTGCCAAGTTCCGTCTCAAAATAACTGTCGATCCTGTCGCCGTCATTTTTGTAGAGTTCTCTCAGTTCCTCGATTTTGTAGTCAAATCCGAGAGCATCATTCAGGAAATTCAGCTCATTTACGTCAATCTTTCCGTCGGCGGTAATCAGCTTGATGATGACGCAGGCAAAGTCATTCTTAAAATAGGCGTCCATCTCACCCAGTTCATCCAGCGGCCACTTTCCCTCTTCTTCAAGCGAATCGCAGGCGATCATGAATCTGTCATAATTAGCTTTAAAATCATCTATGTACTCTTTTGCATTGCTCATTTCGGTAAGATCCTTTCTTATGGTGAATTATTAATTAACTAATTACCAAACACCCTAAAGCTTATTCTACCATAAATGGGTGAGTGTGTCATGGGGACGTATCAGCTGACACAAAAT
>JAFUFL010000105.1 GCA_017469935.1 Lachnospiraceae bacterium | reverse complement strand
TGAGATGAAGAAGTATAAGAATACCCGCTTCGGCAGGGGCCCGATCGGCGGCATCCGCTACGGTGGAACGTCCTCGATCTCCGCAAACGTCGGACAGGGTTTTGGCACCATGGCGACGCCGGACGGACGTCATGCAAAGGAGCCCCTGGCAGAGGGATGCTCGCCCGCACACTCCATGGACAAGCACGGTCCGACCGCTGTCTTCAAGAGTGTATCCAAGCTTCCCACCCATGAGATCACGGGCGGCGTACTGCTGAACCAGAAAGTGACACCCGCTATGCTCTCCACGCAGGAGAACACCAAGAAATTAGAATTCATCGTCCGCACATTCTTTAACCGCCTGGAAGGCTACCATGTGCAGTACAATGTAGTTGATAAAGCGACTCTTCTGGATGCCCAGGCGCACCCGGAGAAGCATAAAGACCTGATCGTCCGCGTAGCCGGCTACAGCGCATTCTTCAATGTCCTTTCCAAGGCGACGCAGGATGATATCATTGGAAGAACGGAACAGACGCTGTGAGCTATGGGGGGCACAGGTCTGCTGACCTGGCTGGCAGCTGCCCTTTCCGTGCCCTTAAAGGTAGTGAAAGGGCAAAAGAGGAACAAGGCACATATATTCAAGGAGGCACACTATGAAATTCTGTATTGATGACGCAAATGTAGAAAAAATCCGCCGCATTTATGAGTATTATCCGGTCGACGGCGTTTCCACCAACCCTTCGATCCTGGCCAAGGCTGGAAGAGACCCCTATGAGGTCTTGAAGGAAATCCGCGAGATCATCGGCGAGGACGGCGAGCTGTTCGTACAGGCTACAGCGACGACGGCAGAGGGTATGGTCGAAGAAGCCCATAAGATCGTGGAGGTGCTGGGAAAGACCACACTGGTGAAGATTCCCTGCGTTCCCGAAGGCTTCAAGGCCATGAAGCAGCTGAAGAGAGAGGGGATCCGTTTCATCGGCACGGCGATCTACACAGCGATGCAGGGCTTCCTCGCAGCGAAGTGCGGCGCTGAGTATGTGGCTCCCTATGTAAACCGCATTGACAACATGGGCTTTGACGGCGTACAGGTCGCCAAGGACATCCACGACGCAATCACGGCGAACGGCCTTGACAGCGGCCTTCTTGCGGCAAGCTTCAAGAACAGCCAGCAGGTCCTGGAGTTGACAAAATATGGCGTGAAGGCAGTGACTGTTGCGCCGGATGTCATTGACGGCCTCGTAAAGAACGCTGCGATTGACGCTGCGATCGCTCAGTTCACCAAGGATTTCCAGGGACTGGTCGGAGAAGGAAAGAGCATGGCGGACTGCTGAATGACGGAGGGTACTCATGAGTATTCTATCTATCGACATCGGAGGCACATCTATCAAATATGCTCTGATGGGAAAAGACGCAGTGATTCTCTCCAGAGGAAAGATCCCCACTCCGCAGGAGGGGAGAAGGGAGCTGGTTGAATTTGGATCAGCTCTATTCGGATTGTCCATATATGATCCCCAGAGCAGAGATCGTCACCTGCAAGTTCCAAAATGATGCGAATCTGTACGGCGCTCTGCAGTGCTATCTTGAGTATGCGTGAAGAACTGCAAATAAATTGAATAAAGGGCAGGATGGAATGGTTAGTTCCAATCCTGCTCTTTTTTTTACCTGACTCTGTCCAGAAACTATCGTCATATATGAAGTCGTTATCGATATGACGGGTATAAATGTCAAAAAATACCGAAATTGAATCAGAAATTCACCTGTTTTATGACTTCCGATGAGTATAAGATATGCAAACGTTGAGGCTGAGCCAAACAAATCGAAGGCGGCAGCCGGCAGCGGGCCCGGTAAAGGGCTGAACTTATTTTTTAAAATTTGGGTAACTATTCAGCACCCCAAGTCCCAAATGCTCCGCATTCGGGATTGTGGGCGTCCAGAGGCGCTCCGCGCCTTGTCCGCCCCGGAAAAAAGATAAAAAAGTTCCGGTGAGCGAGCTCCCCGTATCTTATTTTAATCTTTTTTCCGGGGTGCTGAATAATTACAAATTTGGAGGTATTAATCAATGAAATTCAGAAATATAATTCTCGGAGCCATGCTCACAGTCGCACTCGCCTGCGGAGCGGTCGCGGTCTATCCCACCGTTTCTTCCGGCATCGCATTCTCAAATGAGATCGCGCAGAGGATGAACGAGCAGGTCTATGTCAAGACGCAGAAGGTAGAGTACACTTCTGACCGGGGACAGAAATTCAATGTAGCTGTCTCTTCCAACAGTGATGATTCTTACATGCTGATGTATTTTGATTTCTTCGGTGACAGCCAGCGTGCAGTGGTGCAGCGCGGCGAGGACGGCGAGTATGTAGTCAAGGAAGGTGCCTTCTTTGGCACAGATGCGGCTAAGGTTGCCAAGCTCGTTTCCGAGAACGGACAGTGGAGAGAGATCTGATCGTTCAGGATTTTGGACAAGGCTTCCCGGTGATTCATTCGAAAACGTCGGGAAGATAAGTAAAGATTCGCCTTAAGGCATTAGAAGGCCCTGCTCTTTATAAAAGAGCAGGGCCTTTTTCAGAAGGATCATGATTATCGAAACGGCGCGTAAAACCCGGCCGACGAAAGTCGTCCGCAGGGACATCACTATCTGACTCTATCCAGGAACGATTTCAGCTGCGCCGGCAGCGCAGTGTCCTGCGGTTCTACACTGACAAGCTCTGCACAAATGGCTGTTTCATCCGCAGAAGTAAGGAATGCGGAGCAACCTTGCGCATAGGGATTGGAAGAATCCTTATAGGTGTACTCCAGGATCACATATTCCCTGCCGTTTGCAGTATATGTTGTCTCATTTGTGATCTTATAATTCTTTCTGGCCTGTGCAAGCCAGCCGGATGCTTTGCTGCCGGCGTCATCCGGATCAGTGCCTTCATAAGTGATCATATAAAGCTGGACAGGATAGAGGAGCGCTTCCTCGCCCTCACTGTTGGTGATAGCGGAAGGCGTGCCGCTTGTCCAGGCAGCATAGTAGAATCCGTTTGCCGCAAGTGCCTCGTTGTATTCGTTGAGGGCCATTTGGCCCCAATCGCGTGGCGCTGAAATATTGTTGCCAAAAACAAACATTCCGTTTTCATCCGCCTCAGGGAGAGCGGGTTTAGTACTGTCTTTCACATCAGCTTCTTCACTTGCCTTGTCAGCCGGATCCGCTGCCTTTGAGGTGTCAGTGCCGCTGCCTGCGGAATCAGCTTTATCCGAACCGGAGCCATTCCCGGCTGCGTCGGCTTCAGAATCAGAAGCATTCCCCGCTGCCGTGATCAATGATGATTGATGAAGCAAATCATCCCACATCGCGGCAAGTGCCTCTGCATTCTCACAAGTCTTTTCCGTATAGAAGCATCTGCGGCCGACCATGAGAGAGGAGAGTACGTCCCGGTCTTCTTCGGCTGCCACTGCGCGCAGGTCGGGAAGAAAATCCGTAAGAGGGGTCACTTTACCTTCCACGGAGTAGTCGTCGGCAGCCGGCGGATTGCCTTCGGAATCTGCCAAAATCTGCCATTCGATTTGAAACTGCTGCGGATCCTCGAGAAGAAACAGATAGCTCTCACAGCCGTCAATGTCGCCGACCAGCGATATTTCAGCCGCGGAAGCGCTCTGCTGCGCTTCGGCGATATCGGTCTCATCGGACGTCAGATACTGATGCACTGTGACCAGGACTTTGCCGTCGCCGTTGAAGTCGCCGGCTTTGGAAGCCAGCAGATCCTGCAGAGCAGTAATCGTTTCCTCGGAGAGCACGTGGCGCCCCACATAGGCGGCCTGCAGGTCCGGGCGGGGCTCTGCGACGCCCAGGATCCCCGCGATGTAGCGGACTGCAAAGATCAAAAGAAGTACGCCGGCCACAACATACCACTTATAATAGTAGATCCAGTTTTTCACTATTTTGCCGCGCTCGTTATCCATGTCGATCAATCCCCCTGCATTTTACTAAGCTTATCCCGCGCCTCCGGGCTCAGATAGCTGTCGAAGGTCAAATCGTTGCTGTGATGGCAGTGCGTGCCGCAATCCTTTGTCGTTCCGCCCGGCATGTAGGTCACGGGCAGACAGACCAGCTGCGGCTGCAGCCTTCTTGACTCCTGCACAATAAGTTCGGCGCACATCTCCGCGATTTCGGGGACCGGCTGCACGATCGTTGAGCAGACATAGTCTTTGTAACCGAAATGGCGGATTCCGTCGAAGCCGATCAGCTGCACATCTTCGGGCACGCGAAGCCCCATCTCTTTCAGCATGAACCGCACTTCATAGACCAGCTTATCCGTGACGCAGAATATGCCGTCATAATCAAGTTTCCCGTCGTGATAATGATCCATCAGAAAATCACCGAATACGGATACGGGGACGCCGTCTCCGACCATCTTAATATCGTAAGGGATGTCGTGGATCAGGCATCCGTTCTCGAAGCCCGCCATGCGCTTGTTGGGCTCATTTTTGAGGATAGAGCCCTGCCGCAGGAGCGCGACGCGGCTGCAGCCCAGTTCCACCAGCTTCTCGGCCGCGAGCTGCCCTCCCAGGAAATTGTCGCTGGCGATACAGGGGACGGAGGCGTCAAAATATCGATCGATTGAGACAAAGGGCACCTCATCGGGGACGACCAGGTCGGGGTTGTAAGTCAGGCCTATGATGCCGTCGACCTTGTTCTGGCGCGCCATTTCGATGTATTCCTGTTCCCTGCCCGGATCAAAATCGCTGCAGCACAGAAGCATTCTGTAATTGCGCTCGTACAGAGACTTGTTGAGGTAAAAGGCGAGGCTTCCGTAGTAGGGGTGACTTGTGTTGGGCACGATTACGGCAACTGTATAAGTCTTGCTGGCCTTGAGCCCTTGTGCATAACTGTTGACCTGGTAGCCGAGTTTTTTGATGGCCTCCCTGACTTTCTTCTCGTATTCTTCCCCGACGGGTTTTCCGTTGACGACTTTGGAGACAGTTCCGAGCGCCACACCGGCCTCTGCTGCCACATCCTTCATTGTAGGTGCTTTCTTATATTGCATGAGTTCACTCCTTATAATCTGTAAAAACTTATCGCGATACAAAGGCATGTCCCTTCGCCTGCGGCAGAAGAAGAGGTGAAACCTTATACTTCTATTATACGTTTGCAATCACAAAAAGCAAGCTAATTTCATGAAACGATTCACAATTGCGATTTTGTACAAATTGCGAATAAGCAATTTGTTATGAATAGAAAAAATAAAAATTATGACAAAAGTCACTTTACACAGAATAATGATGGATGATATAAAGAATTATACATAAAATAACGTTTCACGCGCGAAACACTGTTTTTAAGTCATAAATCTTAGGATTTATGTGCAAGGGAAAATGTAAATGCATGTTTCATGAAAAAAAGGAGGAGTCATGAAAAAAACAAAGGCAGCTTCCGAAGCCGCTGTTTACAAGCCCAAGAAGACACTTAGTCAGGGGCTGAAGGACAACTGGCAGCTGTACTGCATGCTCCTGATTCCCGTAATTCTGACTGTGATCTATAAGTACATTCCCATGTACGGCATTCAGATCGCGTTCAGGGATTACAAGGCAAGCAGAGGAATCATGGGCAGCAGCTGGGTAGGAATGAAATGGTTCCAGAGGTTCTTCGGTTCTCCGAATTGTGTCCGAATGATCAAGAATACTTTCCTTCTGAGTCTCTTCAGTCTACTGTGGAGTTTTCCGATTCCTGTCATTCTGGCACTTGTACTCAATCAGCTTCGGTTTAAGAGACTCAAGACTGCAGTGCAGACGATTCTCTATGCGCCGCACTTCATCTCCACCATGGTCGTCTGTGGTATGGTCAGGATCTTCCTGAGCCCTTCGGGCGGTCTGATCAACCTGCTCGCGGGAACACAGCTTGACTTTCTCTCCATGCCGGGTGCTTTCAGAACGATCTACATCGCGTCGGGCATCTGGCAGGACGCAGGATGGGGCATCATCGTCTACATGGCAACTCTTGCCGGAATCGATTCTTCCCACTATGAGGCGGCTAAGATCGACGGTGCTTCCATGTTCCAGAGAATCCGTTTCATCGATTTCCCGGAGCTTCTGCCCACAATCGTTCTTATGCTGATCATGGCGGCCGGCGGACTGATGAACATCGGTTTTGAAAAAGTTTGGCTGCTGCAGACAGACCTCAACAAGGTCACCAGTGATGTGATCGCTGTCTATGTGTACCAGCAGGGTATTGAAAACGCCAAGTACAGTTACGCGACAGCAGTCGGCCTGTTCAATACGGTTGTCAACATTATCCTGTTGTTTGTCGTCAACAAGCTGTCGAGCAAGATATCGGAAGATGTCAGCTTTGTATAAGGAAAAGGAGGAAGTATGGGAACAAAAGCAAAATCAGGAACCCCGGGCGGCCTCTCAGAACGGACAAGCGACATCATTCTGGTCGTGCTCAGTGTGATCATCGCGTTTATCGTGGCATATCCGCTTTACTACGTGCTGGTCGCGTCCGTATCCAACCCGTATGATGTATATGCAGGAAAGACATTCCTTTTCCCCAGCGGTTTTACTCTTAAGGGATATACATCGGTATTTGCGGATAAGAACCTGTTCACAGGTTTCATCAACAGCGTGAAGTATACGGTGATCGGTACGGTCTTCTCCGTAACGCTGCTGTATCTGACGGCATATCCGCTCAGTGTCAAAAATCTGCCCGGACGAAAGTTCATCAGCATTTTCTTCATTATTACGATGTATTTCAGCGGCGGTCTGATTCCGACCTACCTGGTAGTAAAGCAGACAGGTCTGATCAACAACATCTGGGCTCTGTTCCTGCCCGGCGGCGTTGCAGTCGGCAATATGATCATCGTCCGCAACTTCTTCGAGAACAGCATTCCCAAGTCTCTGATCGAGGCGGCGGAAATTGACGGCGCTTCCAAGTGGACTACGTTCCTCAAGGTCGTTGTCCCGCTGAGCAAACCGATCATGGCTGTTATGGTCGTCTACAGTATGGTCGCATACTGGAACGACTGGTTCACAGCATTGATCTATCTGCCCGGACAGAGCAAAGCGCCTCTTCCGCTGGTATTGAGAAACGTCCTGATCAAGAGCTCGGTGGCGGCAAGCCAGGCCAGCACGATCTCGGGCGGCTATGCAGAACTGAACAAGCTGACAGAGATGATCAAGTTTTCTTCGATCATTGTCGCGGCAGCGCCTATGCTGATCATCTTCCCGTTCGTCCAGAAATATTTTGAAAAAGGTATGATGGCCGGTGCGGTCAAGGGTTGATTCCAAACGATCACAAACAAATAAGAGGAGAGATTATGAAAAAGAATATGTGGAAAAGAATCTTTGCAGTCGGTATGACTGCGATCATGTCTGTTTCTGTGCTGGCAGGCTGCGGTGGCGGCGGCGAGGCGGCATCCACCGCTTCCACAGAGGTAAATGCCGATACCTCCCAGACGGATTTCAAGGTGCTGTCCGGCATGAGCGCTCTCAGCAGCGGCTATGACAACAACCCCGTTCTCAATGAGATGCAGCAGACAGCAGGCATCAAGATCGCGTGGGAGTGCATGAGCGATTCCCTCTCCGAACAGGTCAACATCCGCATCGCGGGTGATGAGCTTCCGGACGCATTCCAGGGCGTCGGCTTCTCCAACTATGAGCTGACCAACTACGGCGCTGACGGCACATTTATCAACCTCGCTCCTTACATGACCGAAGAGTATATGCCCAATCTGGCCAAGATCCTTGCGGAGCATCCCCAGATTAAGGCTGCGATCACCATGTCTGACGGCGGCATCTACGGTCTGCCCGCAGCAGAGCAGATGGGCACGGCTGCCATCGGCGCTGAGAAGGACTACAGCATTTTCTCCATCCCGCAGTTCGCCATGATCAACAAGGCATGGCTGGACGACCTGGGACTGGAAGTTCCGAAAACACTTGATGAGCTGCACACGGCTCTCAAGGCGTTCAAGGACAACGACATGAGCCACAAGTTCTATGGAAACGAAGCCGGCACAACGATCCCTATGTGCACAGGTTTTGACCAGTGGTGCTGGGGCCAGAACATCTTCTACGCAGGATTTGGCTTCACGAACTGGCCCAATGATATTATCAGCGATCTGGTCCTGAAAGACGGCAAGGTCAGTTTCGTCTGCGTCGATGACAACTATCGCAAGGCTATGGAGTATTTCCACAACTGGTTCGCAGAGGGACTGATGGACCAGGAGATGTTCTCCATGCAGGATACACAGCTCATGGCGAAGTGCCAGCAGGGTTATGTCGGCGTATCCACATGGTGGTACATCGAGGAGCTGATGGGCGAGCACGCGAAGGACTACGTGTTCCTTCCTGTTCTTGACGGTCCCGACGGAACGCACAATGTCACCATCCGTACAGGCGGCGGCACCAACAGCGGCCAGCTGAGCATCACAAAGGCATGCAAGAGCCCCGCAAACCTTCTTAAGTTCTACGATCAGTGGTATGTCCCGGAAAACACCATGCAGCTTCAGTATGGTCCCAAGGATGTATTCTTCACAGGCCAGGATGAGAACGGACTGTGGCTGTCCATCACCGAGGAAGAGGCGCAGGCTAAGTACGGCAAGGGCGCCGGCGAGCTCAAGAGCGCAAACGAAGTCGCAGGACCTAAGCTGATCCTGAGCGACTACTATCAGACAACCTTCAAGATGGAACAGCGCGCGATCGAGAGACTGACAGATCTCAATGATTTCTGGATGCCTTACGTAAGCAACGACGAGACCTATCCGATCGACTGTGTCTTCACACAGGACGAACTGGATGTCATCGACATGTACAAGACCGACTTCGAGAACGCGATCTCCGAGAACGAAGGTAAGTGGCTCAAGGACGGCGCTCCCACAGATGAAGAGTGGGAAGCTTACAAGACAATGCTGACCGACAGCTGCGGCCTTGAAGAACTCAAGGAAGTTTACCAGGCAGCTTATGACCGTTACAAAGCAGCAGAGTAAGGTATAGTAAGCAGTACATAATGGACGCTATGATGGGGCATACAGACATTGTATGCCCCACTTTGCACAGGAACCGGAAGGATTTAAGATTTCTGCGGAAAACGAAAGACAGCTTTGAAAGACAGCTTTAAAATGGAGGTAAAGATGTCCAGCCAGGCACTCAGAGACGCCCGAAGATATGAAGAAGAGAATGAACAGTATATTTTGCCCGAGGAAAGACCTGCCTTTCACTTGTCCACCCGCGTCGGGTGGATGAATGACCCCAACGGCTTCTCATGGTATAATGGGCAGTGCCATCTTTTTTATCAGTATCACCCGTATGATTCTCACTGGGGCCCCATGCATTGGGGACACGCCGTGACCACGGATTTTCTACACTGGAAGTACCTGCCGGCCGCGTTGGCGCCGGATTCATTCTTTGACAGGGACGGCTGCTTTTCCGGCGGCGCTCTGACCATGAAAGACGGCAGGCACATGCTCATGTATACCGGTGTGCGCAAGGAAATGACGGATGGATACAGAACAAGAGAAGTGCAGACGCAGTGCGTCGCTTTCGGAGACGGCGAGAACTATGAGAAGTATCCGGGAAATCCTGTGCTCTCATGGAATGACCTTCCGGAGGACTGCAGCAAGTATGATTTCCGGGATCCCAGGATCTGGCAGGACGCCGACGGCACTTACCGGGCGGCAATCGTGAGCTATTCTCTGAAAAAAGTCAAGGATGTTATTCACGACAGAAGCAGGAACAATTCGGACGGACTTCTGGCTTCTACACAGATCCACGAGGAGGAGGAAGGCGGGCAGGTCCTGTTGTTCTCTGCCAGGGACCCGCTGCACTGGAAGTTTGACAGAAAACTCGCTGTCAACGGCTATCGGATCGGAAGAATGTGGGAGTGCCCGGATCTGTTTGAACTGGATGGAAAGCAGGTTCTCCTGGCCAGTGCCATGGATATGCTGCCGGACGGACTGGAGTACCACAACGGAAACGGAACTTTCTGCTTGATCGGACAGATCGATCCGGAGACCGGGCGGTTCGTCCCGGAGGCGGAGCAGAGTGTGGACTATGGCATGGACTTCTATGCGGAGCAGACGGTCCTTACGCAGGACGGCAGAAGGATCATGATCGCGTGGATGCAGAACTGGGATACCTGCAACCTTCACACCAGAAGCATTCCCTGGTTCGGACAGATGACTCTGCCCAGAGAACTGTCGATTAAAAACGGACGGCTTAATCAGTGGCCGGTCAGAGAACTCCTGTCCCTGCGAAAAGGTGAAGTGCGTTACGAAAACGTCTGCATCAGGGACGAGGAAGTGGAACTGACAGACATTCGTGGCCGTCTTGTAGATATGGAACTGGATCTCAAGGTGGGAGAGAAGGACCGGGATGGCCACTTCGGATTCCACAAGTTTGCCATCCACTTTGCGAAGGATGACCGCTATCACACCGGAATCAGCTACCGTCCCTCTGAGGCGACGCTGAAGGTCGACAGGAAGTTCTCCGGCTCGAGACGCGCGATCATTCATCAGAGAAGAGCGTATGCAAATCCTGTAGACGGCGTGCTTCATTTGCGCGTCATCATTGACCGGTTCAGTGTCGAGGTTTTCGTGAACGGCGGCGAAAAGGTCATGACCATGACCTACTACACCGACATCCGGGCGGATCGGATTTCGTTCTTTGCGGACGGTGCAGCTTCTTTTGATGTGACAAAATACAGCCTGGAGGAAATCGATAGGTAGAATGAAAAATCTGTTCAGTCTTGACAGTCCCGCCATGCGCTTTTTTGGCGAAGTGTTTGATCTGATCCTGCTCAATATCATCACAGTGGCCTGCTGCCTGCCGGTCTTCACGGCCGGCGCGGCGATGACGGCCATGCACTATGTGCTCTTTCACAAAGTGAATAACCAGGACGAGGGTGTTGTAAGGCCCTTCTTCAAATCCTTCCGCGAGAATTTTGTGCAGGCGACAGTGATCTGGTTCCTTCTTCTTGCGGCCGCGGCGCTCATTGCGGCGGACATCCGGATCCGGAACGTCAGTCCGGAATCTTTTCTGGGACAGGGAATAGGAACCTTTATGCTCCTGCCGATCATAGTGCTCGTATTCATTTTCATCTACGTGTTCCCGATTCTCTCCAGATTCGCCAACACGACGCTGCGCACCATCGCCAATTCGCTGGTGACGGCACTGGTCTACTTCCCGAGGACGATCCTGATGGCAGCCGTGCTGGGCTCTTACGCGCTGGCGCTGTGGAATTTTCCCCTCAGACTGACGCCGCTTCTGCTCCTGTTTGGATTTGTTTTTCCCTGGTATATCTGTGCGCTGCTTTATAAAAAGCCGCTGCTGGATATGGAGAGGACGCAGGAAGAGTAGCATATGAAAAGCGGATCCCGTGACGGGGTGGTCACGGGATCCGCTTTTTTTCGGTTTAAGGATTGCGGGGGGGAGCCGCGGCGCTTGCGCTGGAGACTTTCCTCCTGTGCTAATCGGCCGGCTTCTCCTCAGGCAGATCTCTCGAAGCACTCCTGTAGTTCATGACTGCGTACAGAAGGCACATGATCATGTCGTCCACCGGTCCGGGGATGACATCTACGGGGGAAATCACATAAGCGAGAAGCGCGATGAGCGCAATGATCTTCATCTTTTTATCCATTTTTAAATCTCCTTTCAGGTGATCGGGTAATGCAGGTTTTCTTTTCTGCATTTCATCTTTATATACGTTCCTGACAGGAGAGGGCAATGAAGAGGGGGGCTTTCAAATGTGATTTTTGTGTGTCTTTGCGGCTTCCACCACATGACTGATCAGGACACACGTGGTCACGCCCCCGACGCCGCCCGGGACGGGCGTGATCGCCGCCACATGGGGCTCCACGTCTTCAAAGTCTACGTCGCCGGAGATGCCGCCCTTGGTTTCATCCCAGTTGATGCCCACATCGATGACGACCTGGCCGGGATTGGTGTAATCTCTGGTGACACTGTGCAGCTGTCCGGAGGCCGCGATCAGGATGTCCGCCTCTCTCGTGATGGAAGGGACATCGACTGTGCGGGTGTGGCAGTTGACGACGGTGGCGTTTTCGTGCATCAGCATCATGGCGACGGGACGGCCGATGACCAGAGAGCGGCCTATGACGGCGGCCTTCTTGCCGCTGATCGGGATGTCGTAGTGGTGCAGGATCTCCATGGCCGCCTGGGCAGTGCAGGGCGGAAAGCCCGTCCTGGTATTCGTGAAGACACCGGCCAGGGAGAGATCCGTGCAGCCGTCGATGTCTTTGGCGGGGCTGAGCATCTGTCTCGCCTTTTCGTTGTCCAGGTGCCTGGGAAGAGGGCGGAACAGAAGGATCCCGTGGATGGAATCGTCCGTGTTCACGGCCATCAGTTCGGCGTCAAAATCTTCCTGGGAGACATCCGCGGGAAGGACCACTTTCTTAACTTCTACGCCGACGGCCGCCGCGCGCTTGGCGGCGCCTCTCTCATAGGAGAGGTCATCGGGACGCTCGCCGACGCGGAAAATGCACAGGGTCGGCGTGATGCCGGCCGCTTTCAGTTCTTCCACGTCCCTTTTCATTCGGGCGGTCATAGCGTCGGCTACTTCTTTGCCTTTTAGTATTCTGGTCATAGTTTCCCCTTTCTGATCGGTCGCACCGGGCTCAGCCGCGGAGCTTATTCACTACTGAATTATAGACAGAGTCTCCGAGGACGGTATATTTTGCCAAAAGAGCGTCCGCCTCATCCTCCAGCGCCTGTGCGCAGGCTCTGTCCTTCATGGACTTTGTGTTGATGTAGACATTGAGGGAAGCAGCCTGCATGGCGGCTTTGCAGAGGATGGCGCCGCAGCCGGCGTCGGAGACGGCGAGCCGGGAGCCCTTGGCGGCAAACTCCTCGATGATGTCGATGGCCTCGCCGCAGGCGCGCATGATGTCCATGGGCACGGAGCAGGCGACTTTAAGTGCGTTTTCCATGACCTGCGCCCTGCCAGGATCGTCCTTGGGGATTCCGTAGGCTTTGGCGAGGGGCGCGAAGGCCTCCGCGTCCGCGTCCACCAGCTCCAGAAAGCGGAGCCGAAGGGCCTGGGCGCGCTCCATAAGGCTGCGGATGTCCTCTTCGACGTCGGCGTATCTCTTCTTGCCGACGGTGAGCTCGCCCACCATGTCGCCGAGGGAGATGCCGATGGCAGCGGCAAGAGCGCTGGCGCCTCCGCCGCCCGGAACGGGAGCGGGAGAGGCGAGCTGCTCGGTAAAAGCGGTAACTGTCTGGTCAATTAATTTCATATTCGGAATTCTCCTTGTATGGTTCTCCTTGTATTATATGGATTCTTTTGATGTGACTTTTGCTTTTGCCATTATATCATCGGGTTTTTTCTTGTACAATATTTCGGAGAGGAACAGAGCGGACCGGCAGAGATAAGCGCTGCTGAATATCAATAATTTTCTGTGGAATAATACTTATGAAAGAGAATAATTGGAGCGAACAGTATAAAGAGACTTTGGAGTTCAAAAAAGAGCAGCGCGCATCGGCAGTATCCGCGCGCCGCGCTCTGACGCAGGAGGAGCGGGATGAAAAGAGCAGTGCGATTTGCGATCTTTTGATAAAGCTTATGAGAGAGCCCCGCTACAGTACGGTGAAAACCATCTTCTCCTACAGGGGAACCTGGGAGGAGGTGAACGTCGACGCCTTCAACAAGTGGGCCGATTCGGAGGGATATCGCATCGCCTATCCGATTTCTCTGCCGCACGGAGTCATGAAGGCGGCTGTGCCGGGATCTGAGGGCGCCTGGCACCGAGCAGCTTTCGGGATCCTCGAGCCGGTCATGGAGGAGTCTGAGGTCCTTGCGCCGGAGGAGATCGATCTGATCATCGTTCCCTGCGTCGCTTTCGATGCGGACGGGAACCGGTGCGGGCACGGGGCCGGCTACTATGACCGGTTTATGGCGTGTATGGAACCGGAAGCACTTGTAATGGTGGCCTTTGAGGCGCAGAGAATCGAGAAGCTGGCGATCGAAAAGACGGATATTCCGATCCGTACGATCGTGACGGAGGCGGGCGTTCTCAGAATCTGAGGTGTGTCATGGGGCCGTATCAGCGGTGTGACTTGGGGACGTATCAGCTGACACATTTTGTGTCAGCTGATACGTCCCCAT
>JAFUFL010000104.1 GCA_017469935.1 Lachnospiraceae bacterium | reverse complement strand
CATTTTCGGATGGGTCCTTGCGGCAGCGGGCCTCGATGCGGCACTGGATGCCCAGGGCATTCCTCAGCCCGAATCCGTATCCACAGCCATCAAGTTCCTGTACGGCTGGGTACCCGCCATTATGGCAGCAGCCATGTTCGTTCTCTTCCTTCTCTTCTATCACTGCGAGAGAGATATCAAGAAACTGGAGGCGCAGCAGTAATCCATACTTTGTAAAATCCATCCGGGGCGGATCGGTGCATCGCCGGTCTGCCCCGGATATCTCTATATCCGAAATAACCGATATTCCAAATCCCATTAGTGTCTGGGTGCGTTAATAAGGAGACCACATATGAAAACCAAGTATCATTTTTCTGTTCCGGATCCCAAAAGAGTACGCATGATCGTTCACACAGACTGCAAAAACGAGGCAGACGACCAGTTTGCACTGGTACACCATCTTCTGACGCCCAAATTCATTGTGAAAGGTATTGTGGCCGGACACTTCGATCTGGGCGGTAAGATGTACAAGAGCGGCCGTTCTGCCACGGCAAGTCTTGAGGAAGTCAATAAGATCCTCGATCTCATGGATGCACGGGAATACCCGTCCTATCTCGGTTCTCAGCTGCCCATGCCCGACGAGCACACGCCCGTAGATTCCGAGGGAGCCCGCTTCATTATTGAAGAAGCCATGCGCGACGATCCTCATCCTCTGTACATTGCCTGCCAGGGCGCTGTGACCGATCTGGCTTCCGCCCTGCTCATAGAGCCCCGAATCGCGAAGAGGATGACCGCCGTCTGGATCGGAGGCGGCGCCTACCCTGCCGGCGGCTTCGAATTCAATGTGCAGCAGGATATCGCCGCGGCGAACGTCCTGATGAAATCAGAGATGCCAATCTGGCAGATTCCCGCCGATGTTTACCGGCAGATGTCCGTCACGCTCAGTGAGCTGCAGCTGAATGTGGCGCCCTGCGGAGAAATCGGCAAGTATCTCTTCGACCAGATGCTGGAGGTCAACAATGACGCCGCCGATATTCCCTTCTGGCCCAACGGAGAGAGCTGGGGGCTCGGAGACAGCCCTACGATCGGCGTATTTCTGGAGGATCCGAACAACCCTGATTTCTTTGATGAGATTGCCGCACCGACTATCGATTATGAGACCATGGTTTATAATTATGATTATCCCGGCCGCAGGATCCGCGTCTTCAAACACATAAATCCCAGGCTGATTCTGGATGACATGTTTGCAAAAATCAGAATTAATTTCGGATGACAGCGGTGATTCCCGGTACAGTCCGGGGAAAGAAATGATAACCCGGAGAAAGAGTTCAATATTCGGAGGTAGAGATGAATAAAACCGAACTGAATAAACCCGACCCCATCATGATCTTCAAAGTCTATGCGGACAACAAAGAAGTTTCCGACCTGGAATGCCCCTACGGCGCCGTAACAATGATTCCGTTCCGCGCCACCGTGGAATCAGAGCTCTTCACGGGAGAAACCCTCCCCGGCGCTGTCGATGTGCAGATCGAAAATCCCGGCATGAGCCGCAATATGTGTGCCAAGTACATGTTCGAGGGAACAGACAGGGACGAAAATCCCTGCAAGCTCTTTGTCCGGAACGACAGCTATCTGGCGCCGATCATGCGGGGCGAGCCCTATTTTGACGGGTGCCCCATGTTCCTGACCGACAGCCCGGTGCTGGGGCCGTATTTGTGCGCGCAGCACTTCCGGTCTGAGGTTCAGGGCAGGGAGTGGGGCGTTGAGATTCGAATCTATGACGTGCTTTTGGAGTGACATACAGATTACACAAGCAAAGGGCCGCAGCGCTGATACCGCCGCGGCCCTTGCCATTATTCATTAAAATATTTCGTAATCAAAAACGCCGGCGTACAGCTCCAAGCATGGCAATAGCTGTTGATAACAGCCCCTCCATACGGGGAAGCGTTCGGATCCTTAGGATCCCATGTCTCCCAGAAAGTGTCTGCGCCTGCGTCCAGCATGCTGCCCCAGTAGCTGCGCATGTGCTCTCTTGCCTGCTCTTTCAGGCCGGCGCGAAGCAGCGCCATGACATAGTAGTGATGCATATACGGAGTGGCAAGCGGATACTTGTCAAGTGCCTCAACAAGCACATCTTCATCACTTCCGGATTCGCAGATCCGTCCCATAAGATCCGCCGACTCCTCCGGCGCAGGCACATCCGCCAGCACCATCCAGATCTGGCTGTGAGGCGAAACCTGTCCGTCGGAGACGTAGCACTTCTGCTCCGCGTCCCAGAAAATCTCCTGCGCTCCTTTCCGGAGCTTCTCCTGCTGCTCCATGAGCCAGCTGGCCTGGGAGTAGTCGTTCTTTCTCCTGGCGAGCCGCCTCGCATAGCGAATGGCGTAGATGATGACTGCCTGCGCCGCGGCGCGCTTTTCCAGGTTGTCCGTCCAGTCGATGAAGGCATCTTTTGCCGCGTCTTTTGTGAGAAGCAGGCCCCCGCCGGGCGTCTCCTCGCACATCCGGATCGACATCTCGATCTGCTGCATGGCCACGTCGTAGAGGTCACTCAGGGTTTCCGTGTCGTCCGTCTCCTGCAGATACTCCTCCAGTGCGACCGCAAAGAAAAGAGAATAATCAAACAGCCAGGTGTCGTCCGCCTGTACAGTGGGCTGCGTGAATACGCAGGCCGCGACGCGTCCGCCCGGGAAACGGCTTCCGCCGAAGAGATAGAGGCAGCGCTTTACCAGGTCGTTCTGCCGGAAGGTAGCGTAGTTGGCCGCCGCCTGCAGGCGAAGGTCTCCCATCCACAGGCGTCTGTCCCTCTTAGGACCGTCCTCGAAGACGTCCTGCATGCAGTTGGCCAGGGTCCTTACGCCGGTCTCATAGAGCCTTTTATCGAGCGGATCGCTGATCTGCACCTCCGGCAGCCTTCTGGCGTCCGAGGAGGTCTCAGTCCTTACTTCCGCGTGGCGCACGATCAGCTTGTACTTGGGCGACGTGTCCATCATGGTGATCTTGAGATAGCGGAAGGCGTAGCGGCGCGGCAGCGTGATCTGCGCGGGCAGCACGTCGACATGCATATACTCCTCCTGGATCCAGCTGCGGGAGATCCAGCCCTTGTACTCCTCTGTATTTTCGCTCAGTTCCGCGATGTTCTCGGCGAACTTGAGCTTGATGTAGGCCGGCGCGTCCGGGTGGCTCCCCGTGTAGGACAGTTCCAGCGTCAGATACCCCACGATATGGGTGCCAAAATCCAGACACAGGTTCTCTCCTTTGCCCAGCGCCAGATGGGGAAGGCTGCGCAGGACGATCTCCTCCTTCTCGGGGCTGTAGCGCTCCTTGAGCTTGAAGCCGCCCACCGGCTCCGCAATGCTGTGGTGCAGCGGCGGTGCCAGCTCGGCCGCCTTGTCCAGAAGTTTCGCGTAATTGTGCGGATGAAAATCTTTAATAATACTGATCAGTGCCATTTCTGTCTCCTGTTTACCGTAAACAACGTATTGATCAAGGCTCGCGGAGCGAGCCGCCGCACGCATCTTCTCAGCACTCGCTCACCGCGAGTTCTCCGCTTTCGAGCGTGATGTGTACGGACTTCTTTCCGACCGGAATCGTGCAGTCCAGTTTGTCAAAATATTGCAGCGCCGGCTTCACCTCATAGGTCGCATACCCGGGCGACGTCGGCCGCACGCCCAGGAAATATCTGCCCAGCAGATAGATCGGGCTCGCGCCCCAGGCGTGGCAGAGACTCTTTCCGAAAGGGTCTCCGTACATGCCGTACTGCGCTCTCCCCTCTTCGGCGGGATCAAACAGCTCCCAGAAGGTCACTGCGCCGCGCTCCAGCATGCCGCCCCAGTATTCGTGAAGCATCTTCCAGATCCCGTCCAGATCGCCCAGTTTTCCAAGCGCGTCCAGCTCAAAGAATTTAAAGTAAGGCGTCGTGATCTGCGGGACATTTTCATTATACAACACACCCCAGCAAATCTGCTTCTTTTGTTCTTCGTCCGCGAAATCGAACAGCGCCGCAAATATGTTGGCGTGCCTGGTCACATTCCTTCTGCCGGACGTAAAACTGTCGATGAGTGCGCCCTTTTCCTCATCCCAGTAATAGTCCAAGATCGCCTGCCGGAGGTTTTCCGCCTTCTCTTCGTAGATGGCGGCGCGCTCTTTCAGGCGCTGCCTCTCTTCTGCCGGCAGGGGTGCGTCATAAGGCGCCACATGGTCCGCCGGAAGGGGTCTGCCGTCCGGGCCCAGGGCGGGTTTCCGGGATTCGGCAATATTTTGACCGCATTCCGATCTGTTGTCATCAGAGACCGAAGATCCGTCTCTGTCCGCCAGACGCCCTGCGCAGTAAGCCATTACTCCGCAGCACTTCCACAGGAGCACCTGTTCCGCCGAGATCGGGCCGTCCTTGTCGATGTCCGCCCAGTCGATGTAGATCCAGTCGCGCTCCCTGCCTTTCACAAATCCGCGCTCGTCCGTCTGCGAAAAGAGAAGGTCCATCACCGCTTCCATTTTGGGATACATCTCGCGGACATAGGCGATGTCGCCGTCCATCATGTACTCGTTCTGAATGCTGATCAGCCACAGCATCGTGTAATCCACGATCGTGTTGATGTGCTGCCGGATCTCCGTGTTGCCGCGGAGCGCGCGGGACGTCCGCTTGTCAATCTCTCTGTCAAAATACAGATAGGGATTTACCATCATGCTCTGATAGGCGTCTCCGGACCAGACCCAGCGGTCCCGCTTGATTCCGTCAATGAAGAAAAGACCGCTGCAGAGCTTGTAGGTCTCTTCGGACACCTCCCAGATCCTGTTCACCATCTCATCGTCGCTGTGAAACGAAGCGCGCACCTTGAGAGGCACCCTCTGGTGCACCGCGCGGACCTCGATTTCACCGGGTCGGATCCCCGGCAGATAGAGGAAGCGGAACGCGCGCTTTCGCAGTTCCCTGTCCGCGGTCGTATTCTCCTCTTTGTAATAGCAGAAGGCGGCGTCCATGGCTTCGTCCTCGGACTCACCGTAGAGAATGGTGAAAGCCCTTTCGCTGTCCCGATTGTCCTTGAATACAATCACCGGCCTTCCGTCCACCATTCTGCCGAAGTCAATCAGCGCGCCGCCGTCCTTTTCCGTGACGGACTGCGGCTGCACAAGGAGCTCCTCATATTCGACTTCACCGGGATCCTGCTCTCTCCTCGTATAAAGAGAAGACGTTCCCGCCGGAACCGCCTCCAGAAAATCATCGACGCCCCAGGTGCTGTCGCTGTAAATACTTCCCTCTTCTGCGCTGTTTTCGACATAAATACAGGGAAGCCCCGTCATGCTGCCGATGAACACTTCGATCAGGTGCGTGCCCGCAGACACAGAGATTTCCTTTCCAATCGGAATTTTCTGCCCGTCTACCTGTACATGGCCGACTCCGCGCCCGTATACCGTAAATGTCTCCGCTTCTTTAAGCTCATATTTACGGAAAAAACGCAGATTTTTGCGCCAGTCGTCCATCTTCCAGAAAGCAGGCCATCCCAGGCCTCTCTCCTCCCTGCGAAAGTTCTGCTTCATGCCGTGATATATTTCAAAGTCACCCGGATACCAGATCCAGACTGCACTGTTCATGTTTGTTCTCCTTGTTCCATTCAGGTTTTTTAAGGCTCGCAGAGCGAGCCGCCATGCTCTGAGCATACCACAGTCTGTTTTCCCGTGCTCTGTTTTCCGCAAACTCCCCAAATAAGTACGCAAGCGGAACGCGGACGCAGTAAGCGAAAACTATCGAATTCAGATATCAATCCGAATTTTTTGCGCCCAAAAAGCCCCCTGCGGCTCACGCGGGCAATGCCCGAATGGCCGAAGGGGGCATATTCATCGTTTAATCAACTGTTTTCACAGTTATCATTCCTGCACGACATTCATAAAGCTGCTCATCAGGAACAGGAGCCAGGCGATGCCGCCGCAGACCGCAAATACGATGTAGGACTGCAGAAGACTGAACTGGTAGAGACCGGAGATCACGTAGCCGATCGCGTCGACCATGACGGTGAGACTCCAGGCGAGGCCTGCCATCATCAGGACTGCCGCGCAGAAGCCGCCCCAGTTGGCAATCTTGTTGCCGGTAACCGCACCGATCACCAGCGCTGCGATTGCGACAACCGCTGCCGCGACCATGAAGCCGTACGCGCTGTTTGCCTTATTCATAGCGCTGCCGTAAAGGACAATGCAGATTACAGTGATCACTGCCCCTGCCGCAAGAATGTAAAAACCAAGACTCTTTTTTGCCTTTGTATCATTCATGTTAACACCTCCTTACGCTGCCTTCTTGCCGGACTTAAAGCCCAGGAAGAGGAGGATTGCCGTCAGAACTGCAGTTACGCCCACTGCCGCGTAGATTGCCGCCAGCCACCAGGGAGTGACCTTGACGATCTTGGAAGTCATGCTGATTCCGTTGAGAACGTTGGACTGCGCGGTTGCATACAGCCATGTCTTGAGGGTGTACTGCATCTGCTGCTGGAAAGCTGTATCCTTGGCGATCGCATCCTTGGAGTCTTCCATGATGCCGAGCTTGGTTCCCTGCCAGTTCGGAGCGCTGCCGAGCATGATTCCGCCGCCTCCGTAGACTGTGTCAAGCCAGTTCATGTACATGGAACCGTTGACCATATCCGTGACGTAGCCGCCCTTGTAGCCCCACTCCTTGCGGCCGATCTGCTCCAGTACGCCGCTGTAAGCGCCGACATAGGTCGTGCCGATGCGGTTGAAGGCAGTCATGATCGTGCCGGTCGAGTTGGTGGACATGACCTTCTGGAAGCAGCGAAGCTCGTTCTCACGCGCCGCCTGCTCGGTCATGAAGGTCGAGATGCCGGAGCGGTTGAGCTCCTGGTGGTTGAATGCATAGTGCTTGACCTGTGTGACGAGACCTTTCGTGGAAGCCGCGTCGCAGAAGTTCGTTGCCATCAGGGATGTCAGGACCGGATCTTCCGAGTAGTACTCGTGGTTTCTTGCGCAGTAAGGAGTTCTGTGAAGGTTTGCGCCGGGTGCGATACAGATACTCTCTTTTGCGTACAGAGCGTCCTCACCGTAGAGCTCTGCTTCTCTGCGGATCAGGTCGATGTTCCATGTCGCTGCCACAACGGGCTCTGTGGGCATGGTCGCCATGGAGTACTTGCTCTCCGCCGTCTTGGAATCCACATAGTAAGGATTCGACTGGTCCGCGGATGTCCAGCGTGTGCCGTAGCCGGCGATCTGGTCATAGGCGAAACCGAGCGGTCCGTCATTCATGTAAGTTCTGGGAAGAACTACGGAGTCGATGTTCTCGATGTCATCTGCGCCCCACTCGATGAAGTGGATCGCCTCATCCAGTGTGATCTGCTGCACCAGCTGTTCCCACATCGGATCGTCAAAATCTTTAACGCCTTTAAAGTTGCCGTTTTCATCGGTCTCGAGCATGCTGACCAGCATCAGGCCGTTGTCTGCGCCCCATGTCACGCCTTCGCCGTTTTCGCTGAGGGAATACGTGCTGTTGGTGAGGCCGACCATCATGTCAGCAGTAGGAGTGATGCTCTCCACCGTCTTCCAGCCCTTGGACCAGTCCGCTCTTGTCGTGTACTCCGCCGTGCCGGGGATGAGCTTATTGATGTCCGCGTTCTGGATCGCGTTCTGTACGTTGACCGAATAAGTGTCCACATCGGGAGCTGCCAGATTCCATACGATCGCGTTGTCCGCGGAAATCTGCTCGTCAGCGTTGACGGAGATCAGATTGTCGGTGGAACCTGTCTTCTTTGCCAAAATATTGTTGAGCGCGTTGTGTGCGCCGTTACCGATCGCGAAGTAGTAATCTCCTGCTTCGAGGACCCATGCGCCGACTGTGCCGTCCGCCTTGGTCACGGTCTCGTCATAGCTTGCAAACAGCGCGGGATCGATCTCGACCGTGACGGTCTCGCTCGCGCCGGGCGCCAGCTCGGAAGTCTTGGCAAAGCCGACCAGCTGCACTGCGGACTTCTCAAGGCCGCCGTTTGTATAAGGAGTCTGCACAAAGAGCTCTACGACAGACTTTCCTGCCACATTGCCGGTATTGGTGACCGTTACCTGCGCGCTGCCGGTCTGGCCGACCGCCGCGTTCACGGAATCGAGTTTCTGCTCAAATGTCGTATAGGAAGCGCCGTATCCGAAAGGATAGGAAACTTCATTGGCATAGGACCATGCGCCGCCGTTTGAAGAACCTTCTGCCGCAGCCGCGTTGCCCTGACCCAGGACCTGATCCTCATAGCGGGTCTCATAGTACTTGTAGCCCTGATAGATGCCTTCTGTCTCGACCACGTACCAGTCACTCTTGTTGTCGGTGGTAAGCTGGGCGATATCGCCGGCCGCCGCGCCGCTGTTGGAGTTGTTGCTGTACATGAACAGACCGAAGTTCTGCATGGCGGGCGCCGATGCGGAGTTGACCGCATAGGTATCCGGAAGGTGACCGGAAGGGTTGGCCTG
Source organism: Lachnospiraceae bacterium (assembly GCA_017469935.1). Classification (GTDB taxonomy): domain Bacteria; phylum Bacillota; class Clostridia; order Lachnospirales; family Lachnospiraceae; genus CAG-791. The sequence continues at coordinate 1,583 of JAFUFL010000104.1, read as the reverse complement.
GCCGCTCAGAACGTCTGCTACGCCGAGGAACCCGTAAACGCCGGGAAGTCCTGCCCAGACAATGGCGTCGATCTCTTCGTCGTTCTTGAGTTCTTCGAGCTCAAGCGGGTTGTCCGCGTTGATGAGCACGATGACCTTGGTGCTGTGCTGTTTTGCCAGCTCGATCATGTCTTTCTCGTACTGGGACAGAGCCAGCGGACGCTCGAAGGAATCGCCTTCCGTGCCGTTGAACATCGTGGGCTCGTAATCGGCCGCTTCGGAGTTGTCTCTCGTGATCACGCAGACCGCTGCCGTTCCGTCTGCGGAAGCCAGCACTTCGTCTGTGTACATGGAAGCGGGGATCTCACCTACAAGGTAAACGGCCGGCTGCTCCCAGGTCGCCTCGAAGGAAGGCACAAGGCCTGCGCCGGGGAAGAAGGTCTGACGCGTGTAGGCAAACGCCTCTTCGCTCGTCAGAAGGCCGATCATCTGCTCATTGAGCTGGAATCCCTTGGCGAACATGGCGTCGATCAGGTTTACGTCCTGCTGTCCCTCGCCTGCTGCCGCCGTGGAGCCGATCATACCGCCGCGCGCGGTAAATACGCTGTTGTGTCCCCAGAGCGTTACGGGCTCGGAGGATGCGTTCAGGGGAAGCGCGCCGTTATTCTTGAGAAGAACCGTGCCTTCCGCCGCGATCTGCTCGGCCAGCTGTGTTTTGGCAGCGAGAAGATCACTGAGCGAATTAAATTCGGATTCAAAATAGTAACTGTCCCCTGTTGTCTCTCCCGTTTCTTCCAGCCTGTAGCTGACTGTTCCGAGTCTGGAATTGATGAACGCGGAACGGGTAGGAGCATAGGAAGCAGCCACAAGAGATACCGCGCAGAGTGATGCGGTGAGAGCCGCAAATCCGCGCATAAGTGCTTGTTTCATAAGTTACCCCTCCTCTTTGTTGGGCGGACCGGTAAAGAGCCGCCGATTATCATTGGTTTTCGATAACCAGTTTAATTGTTTTTTTCCGTGTCTCTTCCGAGCGTTCGTGAAAGGACAGTTTGCGTCCGTAAACGGATATTCTGCGTTCGCAAATGGACAGTTTGCGTCCGCGAGCGGCCTTCAGTGCCTGCGGATGAACGCGTCCACTTTGGCGAGCACGTCGCCGCTGTATAGCATATCCGCCGCATGTCCCTCGCCGGGGATCAGAAGGAACTGCGTCCTGTCCTTTCCGATCACCCTGACCAGATGCTCATAGAGCCTCTGCGACTGCAGATAAGGGACCGTGATATCACAGTCTCCGTGCACGATCATGACAGCGGGCCCCTTTTCCGGGCCCAAGTTCTCATCCAGGAAATAGTGGGGATCAAACGTCTTTCGGTCTTCCTCCGTCATGCCGTCGAACTCCCTGCGAAGCCAGAAGGCTTCCACGGACGAATAGCCCTCCAGCGCTTTTTTGTCGATCCAGCTGTTGGCCACATTGATGACCGTCTGCGGAATTTCCAGCTCTTTCCAGTCATCTCCGCCGAAAGTCGCCCCCAGGTCCGCCGCGCCGTAATAGTCAATGAGAACTGCCGCCTCCCCGGAATAGAACTTTCCGGCAGCTTCGTCCTCGT
>JAFUFL010000103.1 GCA_017469935.1 Lachnospiraceae bacterium | reverse complement strand
TGCGATCATCTCATCGAGCTCCTGTGAATTGAGGGTAATCGATTTCTCCACAAACAGATGCTTGCCATTCTCGAGCGCCTTTTTCATGAACCCATAATACGTATTGTGGGGGCTTGTGATGTAGATAATATCGACATTGTCGTCGTAGAACATCTCATCAATTGTTCCGTAGACCTTCTTGATGCCGTACTTCTCCGCGAAGGCAACCGCTTTAGAATGCGTCCGGTTGCCGACAGCATACAGAGACTTGCCCATTTTCTGCAGCCCCGCTGCCATTTGATTCGCAATCACACCGGTTCCGAGCACCGCCCAATTTAACTCTCTCGACATGTTTCTATACCTCCCTCCATCAAGAACATAATCCGAATTTGCCAACTCTATCTATATCGTCTTAATCTCTAAATCGCACCAAACACTTCATCAAACAGGATCGAAATGGATCCTTCGCTGCAAAACTTTCTGACGGAATAACCAAGATTCGGAGCTTTGTAAGAATCGTCTGCTCCGGCGTCTTTTAATGCCTGCAACACACTTCTGAGATCTTCGTGCAATTCCGCTGTGAAGATCCGATCATTCCCTTCACGGTGTTCCGCATAATTGTAAGATGGCAATATCTGCTTTGCCTGCAGTGCAAAACGGTTTAATCCTGAATTGCCATATGAATCAAGTGCATTTACATCTGCTCCCATATTAAGCATCCTTTTTAGGACATCGAGCGCTTCAACTGCTCTCTCTTTTGTTGAGAACTCCCTGAAGCCCATATATTTATCATCTATATTCCACCTGCACGACATCACAGCACAGTTGATCGCATCATGAAGCACCGGTGTTCTCCATGCGTTGCAGCATGTCTCATCCTCGATGAAGTTCACATCCGCACCCATATCAAGTAAATAGTTGGCAATTGCGGTATTTCCCGTTTTGAGCGCGACCTGCAAAGGCGATTGTCCGTCATCCTTCTTAGGCGGCTTCTTTGCAACACAATTCACCAGTTCAGGTTTCTTTTCTATGATTTGCCTTACCATTTCAAGGTCAGATGCTCTTATAGCAGTAAACAGTTTCTTCGTGTCGCTTCACCTTCCTGAATTATGATTTATTTTGTCTCTTCCAACCACTCTGTCGTCTTAGTTCAACGGGAATTTGTAAGATTAGTTTTCGTCTTGCCGTTTTAATTTCTTAGATAGGAAAAGCACGAGATTATCATCATTTGCAATTTCCGTTTCGTATTGCGCACAGGGTTTATTCTGATACCAGACACCCGTCCCATCCGGGATATAGCCTCGTTTGACATATATTCGCTGAGCACTTCCATATCCACTGTAAAGTACGACGCCAAGCCATACAGTGTCTGCATATTTCCCGGCAAGCTGTCCTTGATATACGGCTGTCAGTGAAACACATTTTCCCGCAGACTGATCCTGGAGTCTTGCCAAATATTTGGAGATATCCGTATGCCAACCTTGTGCGATCTCTTCATCGGTAAAGACCCGGGCATCTGCTTCTTCCATGTTGCGTATTATCAGTTCATCATCAATATAATAAACCATGGTTCCTCCCTGCAGTCTGACGAATCGGGAAACAGAATTTTTTCTATTCATACAGAACGCAGTTATATCGAACAGCTGACCCGTCAGAATACTCAACCACAGCTTTCTCTTCAGAAAATCCCGATCTGCCATCAAGTCACTTCCACGTCTTCCATACGTCCGGCTGGTAACCGACTGTAGCCTGTTTCCCGTTCCTGACGATGGGTAGGCGTAAAACGGACTGGTTTTCAAGCACTTTCTGCATCTTATCTTCTGCAGCAAAATATTTGATCAGCATGAGCGTATCCTGGTCCTTACAGTTTTCATCAATCATGGCTTCCAGCCCACCGACCGCCTGCATGACCGACTGGAATTCGCCCTTGCTCAGCCCTTTTTCCTTCATGTCTACGGATTGGAACCGGATCCCGCGCTCTTTGAAAAAACGTTCAGCTTTTCTTGTATCACTGCTCTTCTTGGTCCCGAATATCTGGATGTTCATGACCGGCATCCTTTCTGATAAATTCTCTGATAATGCAACCGTATCACACTTTGTGATGCATTGCTATATGATGGAGGACAATGGGCTATTTGTTATCCATCATATTTTTTGCTATCGACATGAATAATGACCATATGTTTTGACTATCCAGGCATAACAAAATCGAGAGCCTGGGCTCTGGATCCTGTTTATGTGTTATTGAGTTGTTCTTTTGTACAGTACCTGTATGTCACTTGATTTCTTCGATCGTCGTGACAAAGCCCCTGTCGCGTCCTCATCCACATTATAATGAGGTGATGTAGTTGCTCATGGATTTCACCCCTGATGCACCACCACCTGCGGGAACGGGATCTCAATGCCCTTCTCCATGAAGAGCGCCCAAATGTCCCTGGTGAGCTGGCGCTGCGCCTTGAAGACATCTTCTTCCCTGACATCGACGATGAACTTGAGGTTTACGCCGCTGTCCGCCAGCGCTGTCACGCCCAGGAAGACCGGCTCATTCTGGTAGAGGTCCCTGTGGGCCTCATACATCAGCGGCAGACCCTCCGCAATGACCTTATCCATTTTCTTGAGGTCTGTGTCATAAGCCACACTGACTTCGCAGGCCGCGACTGATTTGTTGCGGGAACGGTTCTGGAAATTGCGGATGTCCGAGTTGTTGACGATCTTCAGGTTGCCTCCCGCATCCTCGATCGTCGTCGTGCGGACGCCGATGTTGCGCACCGTGCCCCGGAAATCATCCAGAATGATGATATCGCCGTTGACGTACTGCCCCTCAAAGATGATGAAGGCGCCGGTGATGATATCCTCGATCAGGCTCTGCGCGCCGAATCCCAGGATCAAGCCCACAATTCCTATGCCCGCCAGCACAGCAGTAGTATTGACGCCCAGGATCGCCAGTCCCCAGACCACGCCAATGATCACGATCAAATAGTGGAATGTGCCCGCCAGCAGATCACCGATCGTCTGAGCGCGCATGCTCTTCTTGCCAAAATACTGAATGATCCACTTGACCACCACATTGATGACCCAGAGCACACTGATCATAAGGAGCAATGTCAAAATATGGGCCGCCGTAATTCTTCCGCTCCGCTCGATCAGGAAATAGCTCTTTTCCAGATCGCGGATCTTTTCCTTTGTCTCGATCGACACGGGAAGCCACTGCGGGTTTAGCAGCAAAACGATCAGTATAACAGCGATCAGTGTTCCGATCATCGACCTATTCTTTTTCATTGTCTTTGTACCCTCCTATCAATCGTTGGTTGACAACTCAAATTTATCCGTGACATGATACAGGTCGATCCCATACTCGTTGTCATAGGAATCATTTCCATTCGCCACCGCGTAAAACCACAGGGCAAAGTATTTATAATCCGTACTGGGCGGCTTTACGTCTATAGAATCCGAATAGGTGTAAGCGGATCCGGATCCCGTGAAGGGATCTGTGCCTGTTCCGTCCCAGATGACTTTTTCATCAGCAGGCCAATCATCACCTTCCCCATAGTACCAGTAAACTCTGATCTCCCGGAAATCCAGCTCGTAGTCGTGCGGATCGCTCCCGTTCTGCTCAACATACAGGTCGTAATTGAGCGTAGCTATACCGGACGATTCGCCCTCCGAGAAGCTGCCGTTTTTCAATTTACATATCATCTCTTCCACGCTGCGCGTTTCTGAATATTCTGCATTGCCGGACTCTCCGCCAAGCGAGTAAGTGAGATAGACCGTGACATCCACCGATCCGCTGTCAAGCATCGCCCGATAATCATCAGCCAAAAGGCTCACTTCTATGCTGCCGTCGCCGCTGACGCTTTCCATACTGCAGACATCATAGCCGTTGGTGAGTTGAGCGTAGGATACGATGTTCACCGCGTCATTCGCTTCGATCGAGTATTGTACCATCAGATGGTCAAGTTCTCTCCACCAGTACACATGGTCAATCGTAACATCGGGCGCATTACCCGACGGAGGCACCACGCCGGGAAGATCTCCTTTATCGGTAAACGCATACAGTTCCATCGCAGTATCATACTCATCATTTCCATTCATTTCCCCGTAGAAATGAAGTTGGAATTTCGTCACCGATGAGAGCGGAGGCGTCGCGTCTAATCCCTCGTACCAGAATGAGTATTCCAGATCCATATTCCCGTCAGCGTTGGGCCCGCTGGGATACGGTCCCCAGAAGACCTGCTGATCGCCTTCTTCCCAGATCGTACTTGTTCCTACGGACTCGTAATCATTTCTGAACCACTCGATATCTACCTTCTTGAACTTCGGAGTGTATTCATGGGAGTCCCCGTCTCTGTAGTACACGTGCAATTCACAGCCGACGTTCATATTGCTGAAGGTTCCGCTTATAGACCCGAATTTCGTCTCCATGTAGCCGGAGAATAACTCAGGATTGCCGGGAACTGTGAGCACTTTCTCTTTGGACTCGCCGCCCAGCTTATACTGAAGAGTGATCGTAGTGACCCATTGTCCGCCGCTGAAAATCGCAAGATCACCGCCGGCATTATCTTCGACTGTCTTGGTGCCGGCGCCGGTCACCTCGGGCATAGTATGCTCCAAATGAGTGCTTCCACCCGGATCATAGGTGATCTTGGCCTGAGAAGTGATATCCGTCGCGTCATTTGCCGTGATATCATATCCAAGTTCCAAATGATCGACCAGCTGGTACCAATACAGGTGGTCGAAGGTCACCTCCGGCTCCACCAGTGTGACACCGGGAAGCGCAATGGGCGTCAGTTCTGCGGAAGTCGGGCGGTTGATCCGGTAAACGGTCCCGTCTGTATCTGTTCCCGTTCCTTCTGTATAGCAGATCAGGTAATAGTGCGTCGCTCCTTCCGCGTCCGCGGGAGGTGTGGCGTCCAACGTTCCCTCATAGCGGAAAGTCAGACTTGCCCAGTCCCCATTGATCACAGGTCCTGTGGGGCCTGTGACCGGACTTGTGCCCGTGCCGTCCCAGATTGTCCTCTTGCTTCCGATCTTTTCGTAAGTGTAGGCGCCGTTTCCGATAGGAACCTGCTTTTCCCATCCTATATCTATTCCGGTGAATGTAATATCGTATGTGTGACGGTCATCGGCCGGATATTGCAAAATGATATCCGAGGTTACTGCCTGATTGTCTGCGCTCGATCCGCTTCCGGAAGCCCCCAGACCATAGAGCCACAAAGGCCCCTTGAACTCCGGCGGCATGGATTTGCTGACAGTGCGCGTCCTGTTTTCTCCGTGCATCTTGTAGTTCAGTTCCACTTCAACCGTCCAGGAGTCGCCGCTGTGATGCCACCACAGCCTGCCTGAGCCGTCAGCATTCACACTGATCAGGCCGGATCCTGTCCGTTCATCCATTGTAACCGTCTTTGCAGGATCAATATCAGACGTCACTGTCGCGACTGACCTGATATCCTCAGCGTCACCGGGCGTGATCGTATATCCGACTTCAATATGATTGAGCTCGTCCCACAAATAAATGTAGTTGATCTCCACCTCCAGATCCTTTTCGATCTCACAGGGCGTCGACTGCCCATACGTCGGAGTGTGGATCGTATACACAGTTCCGTCCGTATCGGTTCCTGTGCCCTCCATATAATAGTTGAGATAGAAGTGCGTAGCATCCGCCGCGTCTGCTGGCGGAACAACATCAAGAATGTCGTGGTACTCAAATGTCAAAACATAGTTGTCCCCATCTGCTGCCGGCCCCGAAGGCCCTGTGATCGGGCAGGTTCCGGTGCCGTCCCAAACGGTTCTCCTGGTGCTGCCGACTTCCTCGTATGTATTGCCGCCTCCGCTGAGAGGGACCTCTTTCATCCAGCCCATCTCTATTTTGGTAAACGACACATCATATGTGTGGCGGTCATTCTTTCCATACCTGAACTCAATCGTGTCGCTGACGACTTTATTAGTAGTAGAGCTGTTCCCCGACAGATGCTGCGAATCCAGCCATAAGAAGTCCATGAACTCCGGCTGCGCTGTGTTGCTGACAGTAAGCGTTTTATTCTCCCCGTTCAGCGTATACGCAAGCGTCACGTCCGTTTTCCACTCGTCCGCGCTCATATAAGTCAGTTTGCCGGTGCCGTCTGCATTTGCGTCGATCGTTCCGGAGCCCGTCTTTGAAGGCATGCTGACTGTCATAGAGGGATCTGCCACGGAAGTGATCGCAGCGGAAGATGTGATATCTTCTCCGTCATTGGCCGTGATCTTATACTCCACCTCAATATGACCCAGGCAGTACCAGTAATAAACATGAGCGATGCTCACAGCGGGATCCTTGTAGGTCGGTTCCTCAGGCTCCTCAGGTAAGTCGGGATCGTCTTCAGGCTTGTTTTCAGGTTCGTCTTCAGGATCGTTTTCAGGTTCGTCTTCAGGATCGTTTTCAGGTTCGTCCTCAGGCTCGTTTTCAGGTTCGTCCTCAGGCTCAGGAGAGTCCGGTGAATCCTGCGGTTCCGGCTCTGTCTCCGGCTCCTGGGGCACTTCAGGCTTTTGGGATATATCCTTATGCTCCTCCGGATTAATCGGAGGCTCCGGCGTGTCAGGCTCTGCGGGCTCCTCCTGCTTCGTCTCCGAAGTGACTGCCGTCTCTTTATCGGAAGCCTTGGGTTCAGTTCCCGCCAGCTCTCCGCCGGGACGGGAGGACACAAGCAGCAGGAGAAGCAGTCCGATAAACGCAAAAAACAGGAACCGCCTCGGACTGTTCCTTCTGTCCGGCCCGCGTGTCCCGTAAATTCCTTTATGATGTTTTCCACCCTTTACTGGTTCGTACGGCTCAGCATACTCCGGGTACTGGTCGTTGATCTCACGCATAGGTTTCCCCTTTTCCTATGTCCCGCGGCGGGTTCCCCCGGATTTGATCTGCTCTTGGAATATGTTAAAATAAAGACACGAAAATGTAAAATTTCGTTAATATTATACTACTGCCCCGCCGTATCAAAGTCAATAAAAAAGCCAACAAAATTGGTCAAAATATCGATTCGTTCTCTCTGATCTTCTGCCTGTCCTCCCTGGCCTATTTCTCGACATCCATCTTCCACAGGAGAATGACGGAAAACGTAAAGACGATCATGTCGATCCCGAGGTAAGTAAGGATCAGCACCTTCTCGACTGCGGCCGGCTGGCGCACCAGCGACGCGTTGGACATCGTGGCCAGAAGTCCCCTCTTATTGGTGTCCCTGGTGGACAGCGTTACGCCTGAATCGGCAGCCAATTCGCGCTCCTTCTATACAATATTTTGCCATTTGCGGATATAATAAGAAGAGCAAACTTAAGGAGGGTATCCCATGAACAATATCGAACGCAGAGATAACGGAATTCTGTACATTTCCGATGAATCCGTCTTTGAACAGCAAAAGCGCGCCCGGCGTCTCACCCAGAAGCTCAACACGATGGACCGCGCTGATTTCGAGGGCATCAGCGCGATCGTAAAGGAACTGCTCGGCAAGTCGGAGGGCGCCTTTATCAATCCGCCTTTCTACTGTGACTATGGCTTCAACATTGAAGCCGGCAAGAATCTCTTCTGCAACTACAACTGCACGATCATCGACGTGGGCAAAGTAGTGATCGGCGACAACTGTCAGATCGCCCCCAACGTCTCCATCTATACGGCAGGCCATCCGGTCCACCCCGCTGCCCGCAACACAGCCTACGAGTACGGAATCGACATCACGATCGGCAATAACGTCTGGATCGGCGGAAATACCGTCATCCTTCCCGGCGTCCATATCGGCGATAACGTCGTGATCGGCGCGGGAAGCGTTGTCACCAAAGACATCCCCTCCTGGTACATTGCCGCGGGAAATCCCTGCAAACTGATCCGCAAGATCACAGAGACCGACCGCTATACCTATTTCAAAGGCGCTGTGGCTGACGCTGAATGTGAAGCTGATATGCGGCGCATGTGGGAGGAAAACACGGATCCCGTGAAATTCCCGACAGCCGAGGACTGAATCACAAACAGACATAAAAAAAGAGGAGAAGAATTGCAGAAATTCTTCTCCTCTTTTTTATTCAGCTGCCATAACCTATCAGTTATTTTTCAAATAGCATTCGCCACTTCTTCCGGCGGCTGAAACACTCTGATATGAACATTAACCGCCTCTGCAAAAACCACCTCCGGGGTAGTTTGCACCCCTATATACCGGCAGGGGATATCATCCTGCTGCAGCAGTGCCGGATCAGTTCCGTGTCATGTGTAACGACAAGAACGGTCGTTCCCATATCCCGGAGCTTTTTCAGCATGTCCGCCGTTTCTATCATATGTCCGTGATCAAGCCCGCTTGTAGGTTCATCCAGCAACAGGATCTCCCTCCCGGAAGCCAGGGCACATGCAATGGCCAGCCGCTGTTTCTGCCCTCCGGACAGACTTTGCGGGTGACGGTCCGGATACTCTCCAAGATCCAGCCGCCCGAGGAGCTCCGCTGCTCTTCCTTCCGCGTTTTCTGTATTCTTGGGCAGAGAGATCAGGACTTCTTCCAGAACACTCTCTGTAAACAATTGATTTCCGGTATCCTGCATGACCAGATAGCACAGTTTCTGCCTGTCCCTGTTACCATATTTCCTGCCCTTGTATTCCAAGGTTCCGCGGAATCTCTTTTCCAGCCCGCAAAGGCAGTTTAAAAAAGTCGTCTTGCCAAGGCCGTTATTTCCGGTCACCGCTGTGATCTCATGCGCCGCCAGACGTAGATGCGGGATCTGCAGGACAGGCTGTTTTCTGCCGCGATAAGAAAAGTTAAAGTCATGCAGGATCATCGGCTCGTCATTTTCCAGAAAAACAGGCAGCTGATTCTTTTCCGGCTCTTCCATGATGTTCGTCCTAAGCCCCATCTGTGCCAAGTCCTTCGGCGTCAGCGCCGACATTTCATTCCGGGTAAACTGCCTCGCGATCCTGCCGTTCTCCAGAATGACTGCCCGGTCGATCAAGTCCCACAGATACGCGATCCGGTGCTCTGCTGCAATGATCGTCTTCCCCTGAGAACGCCAGGAAAGGATCATATCCCTGAGCGCCATAGTCGCTTCATGATCCAGGTTTGCGGATGGTTCATCCAATAGAATAAGGTCCGGCCCGGATACATTCACGCCGGCACATGCGATCTTCTGCTTTTCCCCGTCAGATAGGTGGAAAATACTGCGGTCCATCAGTTTCTCAATTTTGAGAGAAGCGACCGTGTCGTCAATCCTCTGATAAATCTGTTCTTCCGGCAGTCCCCTGTTCTCGCAACAAAAAGCCAGTTCTCCGGTGGTATCGACATTATAAAACTGGGTGCGCGGATTCTGGAAAACCGTGCCCACAAGCCTCGCCGTGTCATACAGTTCCATGTTCCGGATCTCTTTTCCGTCCACAAGGACGGTTCCTTTTGTCTCTCCCTGATAGAAGTGCGGGATCAAGCCGTTGATCAGGCGAAGGATAGTTGTCTTTCCGCATCCGGACGGTCCGGTCAGAAGAACAAATTCTCCATCCCTGACTGACAGATCGATTCCGGTAAGACTGTTTTTTGCCCCATTCTGATTCTCTGCAGTGCCGTAACGAAATGTCACATTTTTCAGTTCTACCATAATCTCACCCCGCAAAGTTCCAGAATCCAGACACAGATAACGAAAAGACATCCGGCAAGCAGCAGATAATCCTGCGCGCGAAATCCGATCCTGCAGATATTGGTCCGTTTGACCGGCGCACCCAGACCGCGTGTCAGGGCCGACGCCGAGAGTTCCTCCCCGATCCGGACGCTCGAAGTCATCATGGGAACCATCTGATATTCCACTACCTGTCCCGCCTTTGCTCCTCCGAGGTGGATCCCTCTCATCCGCATGGCGCGCCGGATCGATCTCCATTCAGCGCCGATGGTCGGGAATAGGCGGAACATGACAGAGAGCGGGATCGTCACCTGCTGCGGCATATGGATCTTTTCCATGGCGGAAATGAACTCACTGACCGATGTAGTTGCGATAACATACTCCCCCATCATGATGGTCACCACAAAGCGTGTCAGGATCCCTCCGCAAAATAGTGCAAAATATGAGAGCACAGCCGGAAGATAAGGCATCGCCCACAGCAGGGCGTACCCGCACACCAGTATGCATACGCCCCGGAAGAAGCGGGTCCACTGCTTTTCCGCCAGCAGCAGAGCAAACGGAAGTGCTGACAGGATCATTTTCAGTGGCTGCATCTGCTCTCCGCCGAGTCCCCCCATCACAAAGAGAGCCAGGATCAGGACCAATGCCAGCTTTGTCCGCGGATCAATAAATCCTCTTCTCTTTTCCTGTGACTGTTTTGATGAGTATTCCATCAGACAAGGCCTGCTTTCTCAAAATGCTTTTTCAAAAGAGCGCGTCCCAGAAGTCCGCCGATCATGCCGCAGACAAAGCAGGCGATCAGAAGGACCGGCGCCATCCACAGAGGCATCAGTTTCTGTACGGCATCGATATACGCCTGCCCGTAGTCCGCCCTCTGTGCAAAATATCCTTCGTAATCTGTGAACAGGGGAAGATAATTGCCGAAGATCCACGTGCTGAAAAGCCCGTACGAGAGCACCGCTTTCTTCGCGTCCCTGTAATCACCACTCTTAAACACCAGTTCCGCCAAAAGACCGGCAATCGCGCAGGTCAAAAGAGGCCACGGGCCCATACCCGTCAGCAGCATCAGGATTCCCATGATCATCGCAAAGATAAAGATCATGCCGGGCTTTTTCACCCTTGTAAGGAACAGCATGAACGGGATTCCTCCCAGAATCGGAACAAATACCGACAATAGCGGCAGGAAAATGGGGATCATTCCCAGCATAGCCACTGCAAACAGAATGACAAAATAGATAGCACCGTAAATACCAATGTTGATCAGGTCGCGGCCGTTTAGTTTCATATCTTCCTTCATTTGTTTTCCATTCCTCCTCACTTCTGCTTGACTTTCCAGCTTGCTGCCTCGCGGCGCTCACTGATAAAGTTCCTGTAAATGCCTTCTTCCTTCATCAGATTCTCGTGCGTTCCCTGCTGCACGACTTTCCCGTGATCAATAACGAGGATCTGATCTGCATGCTCCACTGTTTTGAGCCTGTGCGCGATCATAATGACCGTCTTTTCTTCCGTCAGCGCCTGGATCGCCTTCATCAGGTCGTTCTCATTCTCCGGATCCACATTGGCGGTGGCTTCATCCAGGAAAATGACCGGGGCGTCCTTCATCATTGCCCTTGCGATGGAAATCCGCTGTTTTTCTCCTCCGGAAAGGCTGGCTCCGCCTTCCCCGATGACTGTGTCGTACCCATCCGGCAGTGCCTCGATAAACTCGTGACAGCAAGCCTTCTTTGCCGCTTCTATCACCTTCTCCATCGGCGCGTCCGGCTGCCCGAAACGGATATTATTCGCGATGGTATCGTGGAACAGATAGACATTCTGGAACACAAATGAATAATTCTCCATCAGCGAATCCATGTCATAGTCCTTTACATCTCTTCCACCGAGCGTCACCGTTCCGGCATCCACATCCCAGAACCTTGCCAAAAGATTGACCAGCGTCGTCTTGCCGCCTCCCGAAGGGCCGACGATCGCTGTCGTAGTCTTCTCAGGAATCTTCGCCGAAACCCCATCGATGACTTTCCGCTTCTCATAGGAGAATTCCACATTTTCCGCAGAGAGATTCCTGTTCTCAGGCTTGATTATTTCCCCTGAAATATCCATCTGCGGCGTATCCAGGATCTCCTGCGCTCTCGACACGCTCACGTCCACCACCCTGAGAAGGGCGGAATAGTTGCCTGCCGTCTCCAGGCTTGCATAGACAATAAACGCGGAGATCACCATGACGATCGCCGTCAGGGCATCCATAGTCCCTCTGCAGTAGAAGAAGCAGGACAGCGCCACCATGCACACGCCCGTCAGCTTGGCGATCAGATTCTGAGCGCTCATGCGGGGGATCAGCGTCATTTCCATATCCGTATTCACTTTGACATTGGCAGCGATAGCGTCGTTGAGTTCTCTGCTCTTAACGCCGGTCAGATGATACGCTTTGACTTCTGCCATTCCCTGCAGGTATTCCAGTACCTTCTCTACCACGCGCTCATCGGAATCTATCTTTTGCCCGGCCAGCGTACCGGCCGCCTGCTGCAGAAAACGGTTTGCGTAGAGGAACAGTGCAAACCCGCAGAGCAATACAAGAGCGATCCGCCAGTCAAAAAACAGCAGCATCACAATGATCAGGGAAGTAGTGAGCAGGCCTTCGCAGACCATCATGATCACGCGCGTCGCGACATTTTCCAGATTCTGCATCACATTTGTGGTGACCGAAGTGATCTGCCCCAGAGACTTCTCATTGAAATATCCCATCGGCAGATAACGCATATGCTCGGCGATTTCCACGCGTTTTCTTGCGCAGGTGTCATATCCTCCTTCGGTCTGCAGCATCATGCTTTTGGCCTTGACCAGACTGGAGCCGACAATTGAAAACAGCATGATCCCAAGCGCGAGAAGGATATCCTGCGTGGTCACGCTTCCGCGAAGCAGCGCGCGAACCATGCAAGCTATGGCCGGGATCTTGAGGGCCTCGAATATCGCCTGGAGCACACCCAGAACAATGGACTGATGGAATCTCTTGCGGTTCTCCTCTCCGCAGAATGCAAAAAAGCGGCTGATGATCTTAACCATTGTCCTTCACCTCCATATGCGCGTTCCACATCTTCTCATACAGGTCATGATGCGCGAGCAGCTCCTCATGGGTCCCTTTCTCATGGATCTGCCCATCTTTCACCACATAGATCCTGTCAGCATCAACGATCGTACTGAGTCGGTGCGCGATGACGATCAGGGTCTTTCCTTCCGTGAGCTTCGAGACAGACCGCTGAATGACTGCCTCATTTTCCGGATCCGTATAGGCGGTAGCCTCGTCCAGGATCACGACCGGCGCCGCTTTCAGCATGGCTCTCGCGATGGAAATTCGCTGCCGCTCGCCGCCGGAAAGATGGCCGCCGTAACTGCCGACCATGGTGTCATAGCCATTTTCAAGACTCATGATAAAGTCATGGCAGCCGCTCATTTTGGCCGCCTCTTCCACCTCTGCGTCTGTCGCGGAAGGTCTGCCGAGGCGGATGTTTTCTCTCACCGTCATGTTGAAGAGGTAGTTGTCCTGCGAGACAAAGGCGACCTTATCGGCATAGGCTTCCTGCGGGATCTCCCGGATATCTTTTCCGCCGATTGAGATGCTTCCTCCCGTCACATCCCACAGGGATGCGATGAGGCGCGCGATCGTGCTCTTTCCGCTGCCGCTCGGACCTACCAGCGCCACAAAGCTTCCTTCCGGAATCTTCATGGAAACGCCGTGCAGCACCTCGGAATCTGCGTCCTGATGATAAGAAAAATGCACGTCCTTCAGCTCCAGGTCATTCTTCTCAGGTGCTTTTCCTTCTTCCGGACGAACCATCTCCGGCGCATCCAGGATCGCTCTAACCTCTCCGAAGATCGTGCCCATTGTCCTGATGTCATCCGAATAGCTCATCAGGGTCACGAACGGAGTGATCAGGCCGACGGACAGAATGATGACCATGACAAAATCCTGAGGAGACAGGCTTCCGTTCTTTACAAGGAGCCCCCCGATCGGGAGGACCGAGACCATTGTGGACGGCATAACGACCATGGCAAAGGTCATGGGCAGGATGCTGGCCCGCATCCAGTCGATGAAGCTGTGCGCCGCCTCATAGGCGTCATGAACAAAGCGGTCA
This sequence comes from Lachnospiraceae bacterium, assembly GCA_017469935.1. GTDB lineage: Bacteria > Bacillota > Clostridia > Lachnospirales > Lachnospiraceae > CAG-791. Next base: position 4,444 of record JAFUFL010000103.1, on the reverse strand, counting down.
TAGCTGGATTTTGTCTTGCCGAAGACCTTGATCACCTGAATGCCGTTGATATACTCCACGGCCGTATCATTCAGCGCCTTCGTCGCTGTGATCGTGTGCTGATAAAAGTCCCCGCTGCCGAGCATCATGAGCGCATAGCTGAACATGCCGATCGGAACAGTGACAAGACTTGCGAGGCCCATTCTCCAGTCAATGGTAAAGATGTAAATCTCAATAATCACCGGCACCAAAAGGTTCGCCGTAAATTCCGGAACGATATGCGCCAGCGTCGTCTCGATGCTGTCGATCCGCTCGACCAGGGTGTTCTTTAATGCTCCGCTGCTCTGTGTCAGGACAGTGCCTAACGGCATGCGGGCCAGCTTCTCCGTGCACCTCTTGCGGATCTCACCCAACACAGCAAAAGTCGCTCTGTGGCTCGTCGCTGTGGAAAGGGCATGGAACAAGACCCTTCCCATCCACAAGGCCGCCATGATCAGGCACTTTCCCAGGAAAAAGGCAAAATCCTGCTGTCCGTCCATAAGCCCCTGCACGATCCCCACTACCACGAAATAGGGGGCGACCGAAAAGGCCACGCCGATGATCGCGAGGATCACGCTCAGGACATACTGCCCGCCGTGATCTCCCGTCTGCCCCAGCACCCAGGCGATGGGGGATTGTGATTTCCTGTTCTCATCCATGAATAAGACCTCCTTTTAGCTAACATTCAGGTATTAGTGTTAACTAACCCTATAACAAACGCATCGCCTGTCCCATTTAAGAGACAGGCGCTTTACGTGTGTTTTTACTATTCAGAAACCTAACAACTGCTTCCAGCCGGGGAGGAAAAACTCTTCCAGCATTTCCGAACACCTATACGCTTCTTCCTCTGAATATCCGTGAATGACCGGCTCAAACAAAGCTGTTGTATACGCGCTCAGAAGAAGATGCAATTCCTTCGCTTCGATCATATGCGGATTATATCCCTTTTCCTGAAGCAGCGGCAGAAAAGAAAGCATCTTCTCCTGTCGCCTTTGTGTCAGGTCGTGAAGATAATTCTCGTATGGGGAACCCTGTGCCTTTGTCAACAAAAGCCGGTATTCCTCCATGTTGGGATAGATCAGGTCCCGCATCATGTCGATCTCTGAATCCTTCCACAAGTCTATGGTCTCATCTTCTAAAGTCTGCATGCTCCGGCTGATATGTGCCTCAAGCCATGCGTCGATCTTTTCGATGGAAGGTGAGACCAGTTCGCCGAACAGGCCCGCCTTATCCTTACAATGCCGGTAAAGGCCGGCTGCCGTCATATCGCAGCGCTGCCCGATACGGCGCATGGAAGCGTTTTCATAGCCATACTCCATGAACTCTTCTCTTGCCGCTGCAAGGACTTTTATATGAGTCGCTGTTTTATCCCTGGGCACAAATCCCCTCCACGTGTTAGGTTAATCTAACTCGTATGCTAACATAATTAGCTAACGGCGTCAAGCCGGGAACTTTCCAATCTCTGTATTAAGACACGATCCTGTAATATGCATTCAACGTAAGTCTGTAAATGGCCGCATACAATGTACCACAGATCAAAACACAGACCCCCGCAGCGATCATCAGGCGCGGCATATCTAACAGCCCGAATAACATCAGAAGCTTATTGATGATCGGCAGCATAACTGCGAGGTGGATGCAGGCGAAGATGATCGGGATCGCAAACACCGTGAGCATTTGCGAATCGATGCTTTTCCGTATTTCCTCCTTGGTCATGCCCACCTTCTGCATGATACCGAACCTCGCCTGATCTTCGAAGCCTTCCGACACCTGCTTATAGTACATGATCACCACACAGGAGACCAGGAAAATGATACTCAGCATGATGCCGAGGAAAAACAGGCCGCCGAATGTGCTCACAAAGTCGCCGCGCTCTGCTTCATGGCTTTCGCAATACATGTTTGAGAATCCCAAACCTTCCAGTTCATTGCGGATGGTTTTGTTCAGTGTTTCTGCAAGCTCTATCTGATCGGACTCGTCGATGCCGGTGTCAAATCTGCAGTCCCAGAACCACGCAAGCATCGGTTCGCCGTCATAGTCTGTATACTTGATGTAATTCTTTGCAACACTGTTTGCATCATTTACGATTACAAAAATTCCGGGGGAGGCTGATACTACAGCAGCGGGATCTATCTCCCCTATGCGGTCATCGATCCTTTTCGCGACCTTGAAAGGAACATCGCCAATCGTTATGACTTCGTCGATCGGAATCTTCTTGGCGGTACCGACCAGCGCCTCCCCCGGAGCCACAGTCTCGTTATATCCGAACACCTTGTTGTAAACATCAGCATCTATAAAGATGATCTGAGCAACTTTATCATAGTTGACAAATGCAAGATTGCTCTTGGAATTGAGCGTAATATCAAGTTTGCTGTTGTCAAAATATCCGCTGACAGACCACTGATAGTAAGTCTTATTGTTCGTTATGACTGCGCCGTGTTCCCTTGCAACGGACTTCAGGTCCTCATCCAGTTTTTCACCGAGCTTCTCAAGACCTTCATCATACCCGTATTTGCATGCAAAAGCTCCGATCTCATTAGGATAGCGCACGTTCAGGCATTGGTCCGCTCCTGTATAAAGAGCCGAAGTCGACGACATCATGACCAGGATCATCGTCAGCAGTATACAGATCGACGCGAGCCCTGCTCCGTTTCTTTTCATCCTGTATGCCATCGATGATACCGAAACAAAATGGTTCGTTTTGTAATAGTAATTCTTATTCTTCTGCAGCATCCTGCACAGTATCACCGAGCCGGCGATCAGCAGCAGATACGTTCCGATCATGACCAGGATCACGGCTGCAAAAAACCACATGAGCGCTGACAACGGCTGCTCGATCCTGAGAGCGATGTAATAGCCTGCTCCGAGAAAGACAATTCCAAGGCATCCTACAGCCCAATTCGATTTCGGGGGTTTCTCTCCTGCTCTGTCTGCCGTCACAAGCTCGATCGGACTTGCAAAGCCGATCTGCCTGATCGAATTGAGGAGTATAACCAGAAAGATACCGGTATACGTCGCGATCGTCATCATTACTGAACCGGCAGGGATCGAAAAAGTATATCTCACCGGAACTTCGATCATCTTCGTAAATCCCAATTCCGCCAGTTTGGAAAGGCCGATGCCTGCGGCCAGGCCTCCGGCCAGTGAGACTGCCCATGTAATGATCGTCTCGTGAAAAAGGACCCTTCCCAGATTGAATCTGTTCATGCCGAGTATGCTGTAGAGTCCGAATTCCTTCTTTCTCCCTTTTATAAGTGTTGACTGCGTATAAAGAAGAAAGATCGTCCCGAACAGCGTCATGATGTATGTTCCCATCTGCATCATATCCGATGCGGTGTGACCGCCCGGCATACCATCCATGATCCCGGAATTCCCCAGGTAGTGAAGAATGTAATACACTGCGACCATCATGATACAAGTAACAAGATACGGCACATACAGCCTTCCGTTCTTCTTCATTGCCGATACAGAGAGACGCATATAAAAGCCTGACTTCATCGTCTCTCACCTCCTTGCGCCAGAAGCGTAAGCGTATCGCTGATCTTCTGATACATCTGCTGATCCGTCACTTCCCCCTTATAGATCTGATGGAAAACAACGCCGTCTCTGATGAACATCACCCGCGACGCTCTGCTTGCCGCCTTGGCAGAATGTGTGACCATAAGAATAGTGTGTCCCATATGATTTACCTTTGCGAACAGATCAAGCAGTTCATCTGATGATTTGGAGTCAAGGGCTCCTGTAGGCTCATCCGCCAAAATGATACGGGGATCCGTGATCAATGCTCTCGCAACTGCCGCCCTTTGCTTTTGACCGCCGGATACTTCATAAGGGTATTTCTTGAGCAATTCACTTATGCCCAAAGGACTCGCCAGTTCATCGAGACGTCTCTGCATTTCTGCCGGTTCCATTCCGGATAAGACGAGCGGAAGATAAATGTTGTCTTCAAGCGTAAATGTATCAAGCAGGTTAAAATCCTGAAACACAAACCCCAGATTTTCACGGCGAAATCTCGCAAGCTCGCTGTCCTTAACAGAATTCAGTTTCATTCCATCAAGTGTGATCGTGCCTTCCGTAGGTTTATCCAGCGCGGCGATGATGTTGAGCAGGGTAGTCTTGCCGCTGCCGGATTCTCCCATGATCGCAACATACTCGCCCTTTTCAACAGAGAAATTGACGTTTTTCAGCGCTTCTACAGATACTCCTCCAAAACGCGTCTTATATATCTTCTTGATTCCCTTTGCTTCAAGCAGACTCATTGCTGTTATGACCTCCTGTTTTGAACGTAAGCGTATAACTTCGTGTGTCTGATATTCTCTTTCGCATTCTTCTATAATGATCTGAGCATTTTGGCAGTCATTTTAGAAGGAGGCGAATTATGAATCAAAAAGCTTTAGGTGTCCGTACCGAACAATGGCGCCGGATC
>JAFUFL010000017.1 GCA_017469935.1 Lachnospiraceae bacterium | reverse complement strand
GGGCCGCTGCTGCTGCCCGGCCGGATTGGCACGGGGCATGCGGGGCGAGCCGCGGCTGCTGCCCGGCCGGATTGGCACGGCTGGCCAGCATGGGGGGTTAGGCATAAACCGTCAATTTTGCAAAAGCATGTCCTAAAAGCTTCTGAGAAAATGTGGTATTTGCCCGATTTATGAAGAAATTTTCCACAAAATTAGGCAGACGAGTGCTTCATGGAAAAAAGAGTTTCCAATCGAAGCCATAAGCGCGGAGAGGGAGTTGAATATTGGAAGTCAAAATAGCGAAAAATCGAGTCTATGCCTAAAAGATGCCCCCGCCGCTCATTGCGGCAGGGGCATCCACAAATATACTTATTTGATAATGCGCACTCTCCACACATCGGGAATCTGCGCAATCTTGTCCACCAGCTCCTGCGTCGCGGGTGCATCCAGGTCGAGCATCGTATATTCCACGTCTCCCTTGGACTTACTGGTCATCTCGGAGATATTCATCTCGCTCTCGCCGATCAGGGTGGTCAGCCTGTTGATCATATTGGCCTTATTCTCATGGAAGATCGCGATACGGCTCGCGGAGCGGCATACGCCCATACTGCAGTTGGGATAGTTGACGCTGTTGCGGATGTTTCCGTTCTCCAGATAATCCATGAGCTCCTCCGCCGCCATCACGGCGCAGTTGTCCTCGGACTCCTCGGTGGAAGCGCCCAGATGAGGCGTCGTGATGCAGCCTCTTCTGCCTGCAACCGTGGGATTGGGGAAATCCGACACATAGCGGCGAATCCTGCCGGCCTCGATCTGCTCGATGACCGCCTCCTCATCGACCAGGACATCTCTCGCCATGTTGATGAGAATCACGCCCTTCTTCATCTTCTTCACGGCTTCCCTGCCGATCATCCCTTTTGTGGACGGAAGGGCCGGTACATGAATGGTGATATAGTCGCATCTGTCATAGATCTCGTTCAGGTCAAAAACGTGCGTGATCTTTCTGTTGAGGTGCCACGCCGCGTCTACGGATACATAAGGGTCATAGCCGTAAACTTCCATGCCCAGTTCCACCGCCATGTTGGCCACGCGCACGCCGATCGCGCCAAGGCCGATGATTCCCAGCCGCTTGCCGGACAGCTCCGTGCCCGCGAACTTCTTTTTCTCCTTCTCGGCCGTCTTGGCAATGTTCTTATTGTTCCAGTTGGCCCGGACCCAGTCCACGCCTTCGACAACGTCGCGCGCTGCGAGCAGCATTCCCGCAAAGACCATCTCTTTTACGCCGTTTGCGTTCGCGCCGGGCGTATTAAAGACAACGACGCCCTCTCTGGCACAGCGTTCCACCGGAATGTTGTTGACACCGGCGCCCGCTCTTGCGATCGCCAGAAGCTCCGAAGAGAATTCCATGTCGTGCATCGCCGCGCTTCTTACCAGAATTCCCTGCGCTTTTGAGAGGTCCTCTGTCCGCTCATACTCGGACGTAAAAGTCCGGAGGCCTTTTTCCGAAATGTTGTTGAGACATGCGTATTTGAACATTCTTTCTGTCCTTTCTCTGATCTCTATGACTATACCCCTGTGTCATATACCATCAACGATGTATTTTACAACGATTTTTTGTTTGGCACAATACAGGAATTGCTGCTTCGCCGGGCGGCGCCCATGCGATTACCTGCGGCGCCCGTGCAGTTACCTGTGGTACCTATGCGGTGCGCCGGGTGGCACGGAGATGCTCCCGCTTACTTCCCGCTCAGAAAAGCGGCCGGAAAGAAGACGAAAAAAGACGGAAAAAAGCTATTCGGCTCAGATAATGGACAAATAAAACAAATTTCGTATAATATTATGATAGTGTATGAACGGAGCATGACACATGCCCGATCTGCATAAATACATATGTAATCAATGAATATGGAGGTTATATTATGGGAACAGATGAATACAGACTTGAACGAATGCAGAATTACGCCGGCACGGCAGTGACCGAGCGGACTTACAACCTCACGATCGGCCTGACTCTCCTCTGGGGCGTCCTGATCAACGTTGTTATGGCCACTTTCTTCACCTACCAGATTCTCAGTCTCAACTATATCCTGGTACTGGTGATCTACTTTGTCGGCACGATCGGCTGCTCGATCATCGTCCACAAATCAAGCAGCCCCGCCGTGAGCTTTGCGGCATTTACCGGTATGGCGGCGTCAATGGGACTTTTGCTTACCTTTTATGTTTATCTCTTCACTGCAAAGTCAGTCGCCTACGCTTTTATCGCCACCGGGCTGGTGACCATCATGATGATCATCCTGTCCATGCTGTACCCGTCCTTCTTCCGGAGCCTTGGCAGAACACTGTTCATCTCGCTGATCGGCTGCATCCTTGTGGAGTTTATCGGCGGCCTCATTTTCCATCTCCCGCTGTCCATCATCGACTACGCCGTCGCGCTGATCTTCTGCGGATATATCGGACTGGACTGGTGCAGGGCACAGCAGTTCCCCAAGACGATCGATAATGCCGTCGACAGTGCAGCGGACATCTATCTCGATGTCGTGAACCTGTTCATCCGCATCCTTTCCATCACCGGAAAGCGCAGCGATTGAGCCTGAGCGGTTGAAACATGTGCACCAATTGATCCTGAGCGGTTGGACCATATGCAGAGGTTGAGAGAGACCGGCCTCAATGGGAATTTGCCTTGAGGTCAGAAATCCAGGAAATCCGTCCTGTTTTCCGGTGCGTTGGATTATATCTATCAGAAATAGAGGGGTGGCCTCCATTTGCCGAGCTGATCAAGCCGGCTGATGGGGGGCCACCCCTTTAGAATTCTTTTCTGTGATCCAACTCCGGCAGATTTTCCCTTGATTTCCGCATAAATTGCCGGCAAGTGAAAAACTCCATGGAGGCCAAAGAAGAAAAAAGTGTTCAAATAGTCCAACCGCGTCGCCGAAGACGTTCAGCTCCTGCCCACTCCTTTATATTCGTCTCACAGGCACCCGAACTCGATCATCGCCTTCCTGAGTACTTCCTTGTGCGCCGGCTCCATCTCGGTCAGCGGAAGCCTGGGCGTTCCGACGTCAAAGCCCTGCATGTTCAGAGCCGCCTTCACGGGGATGGGATTGACTTCGCAAAACAGTGCGTTCACAAGGTCAAGTGCCTTGTGCTGAAGTTTCGCGGCCAGATCATAGCGGCCGGTCAGGCAGTATTCCACCATGTCGTGGGTCTCTTTGGGGGCCACGTTGGAGAGAACGGAGATGACGCCGATGCCGCCCAGCGCGCAGATCGGAACGATCTGGTCATCATTTCCCGAATAAATGTCGATGATTCCCTCGCCGATGGCCGCGAGCTTGCCCACCTGGCTGATATTGCCGGACGCTTCCTTGATGGCCACAATATTATCTACTTCCTTCGCGAGGCGGACCGCCGTCTCGGGAAGAATGTTGGAACCGGTTCTGGAGGGAACATTGTAGAGGATGCAGGGAATATCGACCGCTCCCGCTATTGCGGAGAAGTGCTGCACCAGGCCGTTCTGTGTCGCCTTGTTGTAGTAAGGCGCCACGAGGAGGCAGCCGTCCGCGCCGAGCTGCTGCGCCTCTTTGGACATCATGATCGCGTGGGCGGTGTTATTCGATCCCGTACCTGCGATGACCGGGATCCTTCCTGCCGTCCTGTCGACAGTAAAGCGAATCGCTTCCAGGTGCTCATCGTCCTCCAGGGTCGGCGCCTCGCCGGTGGTCCCGCAGATGATGATCGCGTCTGTGTGGCCCGCGATCTGATCGTCGATCAGAGCTCCCAGTGCTTCATAGTTGATCTCTCCATTTCCTTTCATGGGCGTTATCATCGCGACGCCCGCGCCTTTAAAAACAGACATTTTCAAATCTCCTCTTATTTTCGTAAATGTAATTTCGCATGCGGGATTTCGCATGTATGTTTTTGCAACTATGACCTCATTATGCGCCACATCCCGTGGCCGGCATGTTCACATCCCGTGTCCAAGCGCCACCAGGTAAATCAGGTAGTAGAGGCCCGACACCAGATGCAGCACCAGGACTGCCGTCGCGAGCACGAAGCCCACGCCCCTCCTGTTGCCGGTCATCTGCTCGCTGAAGTAGAGCTTGAGATAGCTTCTGACCGCCGTGTACCAGACCAGATATACCGCCAGCATATAACCCCACGTGAAATTGCCGTGGTACATCCTTTCACCTTTCTCGGCGAGCAGAAGTCTCCATATGGATCCCCACAGGAGCATGAGCCAGGCCAAAGCATCGCCCCATGTCAGATCTTTCCGGATCGCCGTGAGGATCACCATGAGCAGCGGGAATGCCAGGAGCAGCAGCATGGAGATCGCGATGGAGGGCGTTCTCGCCCCGGCTACGACAAACGGCGCGATGGTGATGCCGCCGGAATTTGACTGTCCGCTGTAGAACGCGATGACAAACTGCAGGATCATGACCGCAAGGGACGGAAGGCACATCAGCATGAGCTGGATCGCATTTCTCAGGTTCTTTCCCTTGAACATGATCAGCCAGATCACCATCAGCGTGAAGATGGCCGGGTAAAAGACCTGGACAAAGCTCGGCTTGGCAAGGCAGGACAGGATCAGGAGAAGTCCTGCGGCAATGGCCTTTCCGACCGGTATGTTCTTCTCAAATTCTTCTTTTCTTATCCGGATGACCATGGAAGCGACCAGCACAAAGATCAGCAGCGCGATCGGCCTGACCGCGATCGTCGTCGGGTTGTGCCAGATGTTGGGCGTACCCTGCCCCAAAAACGGCTCTTTGTTGAAAAAGGGCACATAAATCGCACTGACAAGATGAAGCACCAGATCCAGTCCGGCGATCTCATATCCCTCCAATCCGGAAACGGCGCCCCGGATCGTGACAAAAGCAATGACATACGTCAGCACGATCAGAAGGCCCGAGACAATTCCCGCCGCGATTTCCACCCTGCAGTGCAGGAGCTTCACAACACCGTATGTGAGCAGATGCCAGAACGGCTCCGGATGGGCCTTAAAAAGGCCTACGGGATCCTCCGGTGTGAGGCTCAATGCGATCTGTTCGTGGGGGCCGTAGTCGATTCCGACCAGCGCCGTCAGAAAGCCGCACGTGAACAGGATCATGATGCTTATGACGATCATCACCCAGCCTGTCGCACCTATCTTTATCTTTTGTGTTTTTTCCATTCCACGTCCTCCTGCTTCAGCCGTATTGTAATCATTATACGCTTTTTTTAGTCCTCCGACAGTCCGTCTGATGCAATATTTTGTCTTTTCCCCGCCCATGCTGTTGTATAATGGGCGTAGACTTGTATAAGGTTCGCAAAGATTCTCATACGGAGGTATTTATAATATGTCTGACTTTTCAACAACCGATTCCGGATCCCCGTCCGGACATGACCGGATCCGGCCCGAGCAGGTGCTCTTCTGGCTCCTGATCCTGCTGGCGCCTTTTCTGAGCGCCGGCCTTCTGCAGCTTCTGACCGGGACTTCCGCCCTGCGCCTGGACGCCTGGAACACCACCTGGAACGACGAGGTCGGTTACTACCGCGTGATCCGGCTCCTTCGGTACGAATTCTATCCCCAGGGCATGTACGGTTTCAACGAGGATGCGCCCGCCCATCTCGCCTACGGGCCTTACAATATTTTCACGTATCTGCCCTATTTTGTCCTCTCCTTCTTTACGGGGATCGAGGGCCACAACTTCATCTATTTCTGCAACGTGATCCTGGCCGTCCTGGCCGGCCTCTTTTACGTGCTCCTGGTTCGCCCCGACGCGAAGCAGGGCCTTTTCACCGCGCTGTTTTTCGTCAGCTATCTGGTGGCGGGCCGCTACATCTGGTCCGGCATGAGCGAGAGCAGCTACAACTTCTTCCTGATCTTCTTCACGGCGCTGGTCCTGTGGATGGTCAAAAAACCGAATGCCTCTGCTGGATCTCAAAAAGCGGCGCTTACCGCGATGATCCTGATCGTCTTTTTCTGGAACACCATGCGGCCTTATTATTTTCCGCTGCTGCTGATCCCCGTCTATATGATCTTCCGGAAGAAAAGCCGTCTGTCCGCAGGTGCCAAAGCATTCTTTTTCGTGCTCTGCGCAGCGGCGGCCGCCGCTTCTCTGGGCCTGTTCTTCTTCTTTACGGGCTACAATGTCGCGCGCTATTTCTTCGACAGCACGCAGACGGAGACTTTGAAGCAGCTGCTGAGCAGCGGCTCCCCCGTGATCATGATAAAGGAGATCCTGCGCTCCAACCTGGACGCCCTCAGAGAGATCAAAGGCTATCTTCATGACAGCCGGTGGGCGGGAGGCATCCCCCTTCTCTATTTTGCCCAGTCCCTGATCCTTTTATGCATACTGGTCAAGACTCTGTTTACAAAGCCCGCCAAAAAGGACGGCCGCTGCGCCGTGATCTTCTTCATGCTGCTGGCAGGCGCCGCCATTTACGAGGCCAACGTCGTCCTGTACAGCCCGGTACAGCTGCACCGCATGATGCTGGCCGTGACGCTGGCCTACGGCCTTCTGATCATCGAGCTGGGGACGACGCCTTCCCACATAGCGGGAGAGCTGGCCGTTCTCGCGGTCATGCTTTTCTTCGTTCTTCGCGCCCCGCAGAACTTCCGCCTGCCGCAGGTGGACGAAAACACTCTGTCCACCGTGGAGGAAGAAGCCTTGAAGCTCGAGCTGCGCGGGGTCCTTCCACTCGAAGATGACCCTTGGGACAACACGATTGCCAAGCTTCCCGAGTCCGAAGCCCTCCAGTGGGAGTACATGCTGCCCACTTACACCTCTCTGAACGTCTGCCAGACCCACGTTCTGGAGAAGCTTCTCACCGACGGCACGGTCCGCAGCAAATTTGTTCTGCTCGCGGACGGTTCCGACCTGAACAAGCTGTGCGCGGCGCAAAAGTACCGCGTCGTGTGGCAGGGATACGGAAGGACCATGTATCAGACGAGAGATTGAACTGTTTTTTGTGACGACAGAACCTTCTCAAATCAGCCCTGAGGCTAAATAAATGGGGTTGTCGCCCTAAGCGGGAAGTTGATAATCCTACGCTTGTGCGTCATGCCCCTTCTAAACTGCATTGAATTCGCAGGGATTCACACAGATCCTTCCCTCGCTCCGGAGGGAACCGCTTTTCCGACCTCGCCGTCCGCTCTGATGACCGGACGTCTCAGACATATGGGCTTTCGGGCTGCAGGAGCTGCAGCCCTCATTCCCTCCTTCGCTCGGGAATGATCTGGTTCATCCAGCTGCTCATTCAAAGCAGTTTATAAGGGACATGACGCACACGCGCAGGGTGAGCCCTGCCACGACTCAAAAAACAGCCTGACGGCTGTTTTT
>JAFUFL010000016.1 GCA_017469935.1 Lachnospiraceae bacterium | reverse complement strand
CCACCGCTTCTTTGGTCCGCTCATGCAGCACCAGGGGCATGGACGTCAGCGTCAGGAACTCGAAGCTCAGATAAAGCGTGACCAGATTGCCGGCAAAGCACTCCGCGATGAGCGCGCCCATGGACACCAGAAAGAAGGCGTAGAAAGTCGGGATCCGCTCCTCCATCTTCATGTACTCGAAGGAATAGAACAGGACCACCGTGTACAGGAGCAGCGCGACGGCCAGAAAGCATCGGCTGATCGTATCCGCCCGGAAAACTAAGGAGACGCCCTCCGCCATTTCGCCCAGATGCAGTGTGCCGCCGCCCATGGCTGCGGCAATGGCCGCCATATCCGTCACGATCACCGTGCACGCGTATAATAGTTTTCTGGTGCGGTCGTCCATGGTGACCACCGAGATCACCGTTCCCGCTATCGCCGGTATCAGTATTGCCGCAATCATAAGCATTTTTCTTTCCTCCCTCTCGTGACTTCCTCACATGAACATGCCAAGGCCCTGCCCGATCAGCTGCGCGAACACCCAGCTGAAGAGCCCCATGGCCAGGTTCCCCATTGTGAGGACGATCATGGGAATATTGTAGTCCAGTCCGTGCCTGACCTTCGCCGCCGCTCGCTGCGCGGGCGTATAGATTCGGATCAGCGTCCGGATAAAGTACATCGCATTTAAGAGTGAACTGGCCGCCAGTGCCAGCATGACCAGGATCAGCTTGATCCCGCCCCTGTCCGCCGCCGCCATGGCAAAAAAGAGCTTGGACGAAAAGCCCGCGAAAATCGGAATTCCGATCATCGACAGACTCGGAAGCAGGAAAAACAGCCCCGCATTAGGGTCCGCCAGCGCGCAGCCTTGGAGGTTTTTGAACCGGAGACTGTCCCCGGAGACGTCGGCGAGCCTCGGCGTAGTCAGAAACAGCTGCGACTTGGTCACGGCGTGCGCCATGATGTGGAAGACCGCCGCCGTATAGCCGGCCGTTCCGCCCAGCCCGATTCCCATATAGATGTAGCCGATCTGCGCGGCCGAGGAAAAGGCCACCATCCGGTTGATATTTTCCGCCCGGATCGCCGAGACCGAGCCGAAGATCATCCCGCACAGCCCCAGCACAAACAAAATATTGCGGATCGGCATATCCGTAAAGATGTCAATTCCGATCACTCGCCAGTATATTTTGATCAATAAGAAGATGTAGCTCTTGGAGACCAGCGACGAGAGCAGCGCCGCCGACGTGGGCGTCGCCCAGCCGTAAGTGTCCGGCATCCAGTAGTGGAACGGGAACAGGCCGCTCTTGATCGACAGCCCGATCGTCAGGATTCCCGTCGCCATGATCAGCACTGTTTTGGCGCCAGGGTCCTGGTACAGCGTCGCGATCTCGGCGCGCATGGGCACCATCAGAAGGTTTCCCGTGATGTCGTACAAGAGCACTACCCCGAGCAGGAACAGGCCCGATCCCACCAGATTCAGGATCATGTAGCGCACCGCCGCCAGCGTCGTTCTTCCGATCTCGCGCACGATCAGCACGCCGCAGCTCGTGAGCGTCAGGATCTCCAGGAACACATATCCGGAGAAAATATCGTTGGTCCAGGTCATCGCCATCAGCGCCGCCGTCATCAGATTGACGATCGCATAGTAAATGTTGATCTTGCTCTCGTCCATATCCTCCTGCACGTAGTGCTGCCCCGCCAAAACAGCGCACAGCATCACGACAGTAAAGACCAGCGCCAGGGACGCCTCCAGCGTGCCGGCACGCAGCTCGTTCCCCCAGGGCGCCGGAAATTCTCCCAGCACATACGTGAAGGACTTCCCCGCGTCCGCCGTGTACCACAGGACAGACGACACCATGGCCACGAGCGCGCACTCGTAGATGATGGTATATATTTTGGCTGCTTTTCCCCGCAGCATCGTGCACAGAACGCCTGAAAACAGGCTCAACACAACGCTGAACATGGGGAAGTTTCTGATAAAGTCCACTCCCAAAGTCCTCCGTTTACAGTTTCCTTTGGCGGCCGCTCAGCGGTCGTCCTCCCGGTGATCAGCAATGCTGTAGATCTCATCCAGGTTCAAAGTATGGTAGCGCATATAGAGGCGCACCGTCAGAGACAGCATGATCGCCGTCACCGACACTGACACGACAATTCCTGTCAGCACCAGCGACGCCGGCACAGGGTTGATATAGGCCTCCGTGTTCTGCACGCCGTTCACGATGATCGGCGCCTTGCGCCCTTCGATATAGCCCATCGACGCGAGGAACAGGAACACTCCCGTGTCCATGATATTGAGCCCGATCAGTTTCCTGAACAGATTTCTGTGAAACAGAAGCATCGTAAATCCGATGCCGAATAAAATGACAGCCACGGCTTCCGTGCTGTTTGCGATCAGGTTTTCCATTCGCAGAGCCTCCTCATTTGTTTCCCAAGCCCGTGCTTTTCGATCATCTTCCGGGCCGGGCTCCTCACTCGCCTCCGATGCTGCCTCTTCGGAACAGACTGTAAAAGCCGAACATCGTGCACGCCACCACCAGTCCCACCGCGATATCCAGCGGCAGGATCAGCCCTCCGCTCAGGATGGCCCCGGGCGTGCCCTTGGGAATATGATTCTCGATCCCGTTCGCGCCGGTAAAGAAAACATATCCCTTCGCAAAACTGTAGAATCCCAGCGCGAAGAACGCGATCAGATTTGACGCCCTCTTCGTAATGATCCTGTCAGAAGTCTTAAAACCATACGCCGCCGCGCAGATCATCATGCCGGATCCCAGCACGGCTCCGCCGGAGAAGCCGCCGCCCGGCGAGATCTGCCCGTTCAGCAGCACATAAGCTCCATACAAAAGCAGGCATGGCAAAAGAATGCCGGCCACCATCCTCATGATGGACTCCCTGTAGAGCTCGTGATATTTTTCATCCCGAATGGTGTAGAAATCCTCATACTGCGTGCGCATATTCTTTTTGTCTCTCATGAGCAGAACCGTCACGCACAGAAGCGCGGTAAACAATACATGCGACTCCCCCAAAGTATCGAACGCCCTGTAGTCCAGAATAATGCCCGAGATAATGTTGACCGCGCCCGTCTCCTGAAGACCGCTCTCCACATACCTCTTCACCACTTTTGTGCTCTCGGGGTTTTCCACGCCGTACCGCGGCAAAAAAGAGATCGTGAACAGCAGCACCCCGATCAGTGCCACACAGCTGACCACCGCGACCGCGGTATAAAACACGGTAAAACCCTTGTTCTCCGTCCGGATCAGCTTCCTGCCCCACTGCGAGCTGCGCACGTAGTTCTTATAATATTCTTTCTCTGTTTTGACCTTCTCTCTCGGGCTGTCGTGAACTTCTTCCCCGTCCATCACGCTCTCGAGGATGTCGTGATCCTCTCCGCCCAGATCCAGTTCGTCATTGATCTCTATAAACTTCACGTTGCATCTCCCGTTTTGTCGACGCTTCCGGTTGTTGATGATTTGCCGCTGCTTTTCTCGGGCTCCGCCTGTGCCGGAGCTTTGGTGGTTTGTGATTTGGCGGCCTCCGTCTGTGCCGGAGCTTTGGCGGCCTCTGATTTGGCCGCCGGAGCTTTGGCGGCGTCAGCCTGTGCCGGAACTTTCCCGGCCTCTGATTTGGCCGCCTGCGCTTTGGCGGCGTCAGCCTGTGCCGGAGCTTTCCCGGCCTCTGATTTGGCCGCCTGCGCTTTGGCGGCGTCAGCTTTTCGCGCTTCCTGCTCAAGCGCCTCCAGCCTTAGGTCCTCGGTATGGATTCTGCGCAGCGTCAGCATGAACAGCACACTGCTGACGCCGGCTCCGACGGCCGCCTCCGTGATCGCCAAGTCCGGCGACTCCATAAGGACCCACAAAATGCACATGATTGAACTGTAGGACATGAAGATGATCACTGCCTGCAAGAGACTCTTTCCGAAGTTTACGCCTATTGCGCATACGATCAGCAAGAGCAGAAGAATGATTCTTGCGATTTCAGTCAGCTGCATTGTCGCCTCCTTTGCCGGGGTGCTCCGGTGCTTTCCCGTGCGCGGCCGGTGCATTGTCCTGTTCCGGCGCTTTCCCGCGCGCGGCCGGTGCATTGTCCTGTTCCGGCGCTTTCCCGCGCGCGGCCGACACTTTCGCCTGCTCCGGCGCTTTCGACGCTTTTTTGCCGGCTTTCTTTACGTACTTGCGCAGCACCGGGTTGGTGTAATATTCAACTTGTCCCAGGAAGTGCGTGGACACCGGCGACGTAAACCACAGAAAAAAGACAAGCACGACCAGCTTGAGTGTATCCATCTGAGGGCCGCGCGCCACCGCCAGCGACGCGATCACCAGGAAAATGCCCGCCGTGTCGCCGATTCCGGCCGCATGCATCCGGTTCATCACAAACCCGAACCTGTAGGCTCCCAGCACAGCCGCGCCAAAAGAGCACAGCCCCAGCACGAGCAAGATCGCCGCTATAAAAAATCTGATCCATTCCAGTGTCATTCTCTCACCTTGTTTTCTCTACTCCCTTCTTGTTTTCCCTTCTTCGGCGGAATATCCACCGAAGAAGGGATTTGGAAGAGACCTATATAGCTATCAGGAGCTCATAGTACCCTTTTCGCTCCCCTTCTTCAGTGGAATATCCACCGAAGAAGGGATTTAAAAGAGGCATATGGCAAAAAAAATGATCAGCTTACCGTTCACAACAACCGCAAAAACCGAAAATCGACGTCTGCGTTCAATTCCGGCACGAGGACTAATCTCTCACCAGAGCCAATCTCTCACCAAGGCTAATCTCTCAAGCGAGCTTCCTCTTCTTTTTCATCCCCATCTAGCTCCGGCGCCTTCGGCCTCGAAGGCACGAACACAGACGCCATCATCAGAACCGCCACAAAACTGATCATCGCGTAGATCAGCGCCACATCCGCCAGATATCCTTCGTCCAGCAGAACGGACAAAATAGCGATCGAGCAGATGGTCATGGTCCCCAGCATGTTTACTGAAAGGATCCGGTCCGTACTGCGCGGCCCGATGATCGAGCGGATGACCATAAGTCCTATGAACAGGATGAGCACGATCAGCGCCCCTCCATATAAAATCTGATAAGCTTGTTCTATTTTCATCAAACCTTCACCTTCCCGATCGACCGCACAAACGCTGAGTCAAACCTTCACCTTTCCGGTTGGCCGCACAAACACCGAGTCAAACCTTCACCTTCCCAATCAGCCGCACAAAAGCCGAATCCTCAATCCCTTCCGCGTATTCCCTGCGCAGGCAGTGCACTACAAAGCGGTCTCCCTCCTGCACAAGGGTAAACGTCCCCGGCGTCAGCGTAATTGAGTTTGCCAAAAGAGCATTCTGGAAGTCTGTCGGGAGACCGGAGTGAAATTCCACTATGACCGGCTCGGGCTTCCCGCCGGGACTGTATGCCACCCGGGCCACTGCCCACGCTGCCGCAAAGATTTCCCGCACCAGCACAAATACATAACACAAAAAAAGCGGAAAATTCCTCCAGAACCGCCGCTCGCTCTTCAAACTGTACCCCAGCACCTTTATAGCAAATACCAGTACAAGTACAGTCAGTGCGACGCCGAAAAGGAGGATTTCCGCATTTACCTTTCCATTCCATATGATCCACAGAAGGAACAGCAGTATCGCCATAACGTCTCCCGTCTATTTGAATAATTATAAAAATGATAATTTATTCAGCCCCACGTCCCAAATGCTTCGCATTCGGGACTTTAGGCGTCCAGAGGCGCTCCGCGCCTTGTCCGCCCCGGAAAAAAGATTCAAATAAGGTCCGGTGAGCTAGCTCCCCGGACCTTATTTGAATCTTTTTTCCGGGGTGCTGAATAATTAAAAAAATTGCTCCTTATAGCATACTCCTAAAAATTAAAATTGCAATAAATACCGTTGTTTTCAGTCTTTTTGCGGGTTCGTCCCCCTGACACACCTGACACATAACAAAGCCGGCGCCAGGGTCCCCCCTGACGCCGGCTTTACTCAGACACTTCTTATTTCTTCTTATTTCTTCTTCTCCCCAAACCCGGGAGCAAAAATCGTCTTATCAATCGCAAATATAATAACCATCGCCACACCGCCTGTCGCGACCGTGGTCACGATGTTGCGGACCGCGTCCGGAATGCCGAAGGCCGCCGTGACGGGGTTCCAGATGCAGGTGAACAGGTTCATGATCAGCATGACGCCGATCGTGCCCAGCGCATGGAAGAAGATCTGCGGTCCCAGAGGTCCTTTGCTGCGGAATGTGACATTTCTCTGCAGCGGGAAGTTGATGCACTCGCCCAGGATGATGGAGGTGTAGTTTGCCAGTGTAAAGGCAAGTCCGCCGTCCGCGAGGCTGTTTCCGATGATGGCCAGCGTAAAAGGAACGCCGAACAGCTGCGTCTTAATGCCGGGCCACACCCACTCTACGTCGCCCACGATTCCTCTGTAGAATCCGGGCAGGAACGTCAGCAGAAGATATTTGATGAAAGTAACCACATAGCTGAAGATGATAAAGAGACCGCCTTCGCGGATCCACTGCGCCGCTTTGGGGTGCTTCTGCGCGAAGTTGTCCATAAATTCCTTCATAAATTACTTATCTCCCTTCAGTTTCTTCTCATATTTCTTGTTGGCGCTCATATTGGAGAAGTAGCCGCCGATTACTTTGCCGAGTCCCCGGAAGAGATGCCCGTTCACGGCGTCCACCATGCCGTCCACCATCTTCTTGTCGACCTGGCCGCCGGTCATTTTGCCGATGGCCCTGAAAGGCATGTTGTAGATGAACAGAACGTTCAGGTCGGGCTTTCCGGCCGCTTCCGCTTCCTGTTTCTTCTTCTCGAGCTGCTTGTAGACGAAGCGCGCCAATCCGCTCTTTGCGTTGACCAGCTGGCAGATCGCGTCGTTCTCGCCCAGCTCGCTCGTCCAGCTGCCGTCCGGAATCGGGCCGCCCAGAAGCTCCGCGAAGGCCTCGTCCGGGATCTCCAGGATCCTGCCCTCTCTGTAAGCGGTCAGCTTCGACTCGTCGTAAGGGGCGGGAGCCGCTTCGCCGGCCACTTCAAGGCTTCCTTCCAGGCGGATGTCTTCCACACTGCTGCCCACGCTGATCGCGTAGGTGCCGCCCTCGACCGTCCAGCCGTTCTTCTTCACGTTCCAGTAGCGGAAGGTGAAGCGGTCGAATGGGATCTCGACAGTCTTGGACTCCCCTGCCGCCAGGAAGACCTTGGCAAAGCCCTTGAGCTCCTTGCGGGCGCGTGGTATTTTGGCGTCCGGAAGGCCCACATAGAGCTGCGCCACTTCCGCGCCGTCGCGGGATCCGGTGTTCTTGACCGTGAAAGTCACGCCCTTGTCGTCCACCTTGAGGTCGGAGTACTCGAAGGTTGTATAGGAGAGGCCGAATCCGAAGGGATAGCGGACCTTCTTATCAAATGTGTCAAAATAGCGATAGCCGACAAACAGCGCTTCCCTGTAATCGGAATTTCTCTGTTTTGCGGGATAGTAAGGGCTCGAAGGCGTCTCCTCATAGATCATGGGATAGGTCTCCGCCAGCTTTCCGGAAGGGTTGACGCGTCCGGTGAGGATGTCGAGCATGGCGCCCGCGCCCGCCTGGCCCGTCAGATAGCCGTGCAGGATAGCCTTCAGGGAGTCCTCCCACTCCATCTCGATGGAGGAACCGGCGCTGATCACGCCGACCACGTTGGGATTGACCTTTGCCATCGCGCGCAGGACGTCGATCTGTACCTTCGGAATGTGCATATGCGTGCGGTCAAGGCCTTCGGACTCACTCATCTCGTCCAGGCCGAAGAAGTACAGGACTACATCCGCGCCTTCCGCCGCCTTGACGGCCTCGCTGAGCAGCGCGCTGTCCGCCTCGCCGCTTCTCTTGTAGCCGTGGCACATGGCCGTGACATGCAGATCCGGCTCCGCGCCGATCAGCTCCTCGATCGTCTCCACCTTGGTGGAATTGACCATGGAAGAACCGGCTCCCTGATATCTGGGCTGGAAGGCAAAATCACCTACCACCGCGACCTTGGTGCCCGCCTTCAGAGGAAGGATGCCGCCATTGTTCTTGAGCAGGATCGCACACTGGGAAGCCGCTTTCCTGGCCAGCGCATGGTGCGCCGCCATATCGAACTCCTCGCTGTGGCCCTTGGCCGCCTCGGTCGTCGTCAGCACTGCGTCCAGAAGCTCGTCGACGCGCGCGTCCAGATCTTCCATGGAGAGGCTTCCGTTCTTTACTGCCTCCACCAGCTCTCTCGCGCTGCCCAGTCCGGGCGCGGGCATCTCCAGGTCGGAGCCGGCCTTGACGGCCGTGACATGATCGTTGGCGCCGCCCCAGTCGGAGACCACAAATCCGTCGTAGCCCCACTCGCCGCGGAGAATGTCTTTGAGCAGATGCATGCTCTCATTGGCGTACTCGCCGTTTACCTGGTTGTAGGACGTCATAAGGGCGCCCGGCTTCGCCTCGTCGATGGCCATCTCGAACCCCGCCAGATAGATCTCGCGCAGTGTCCGCTCATCCACGACCGCGTTCATCGCCATGCGGCGCTCCTCCTGGGAGTTGACCGCGAAATGCTTGATGCAGGAATAGACGCCCTGGCTCTGGATGCCCTTTACATAAGAGGCCGCCATCTTGCCCGCCAGATAGGGATCCTCTGAGAAATATTCGAAATTTCGTCCGCAGAGCGGGTTCCTCTTGATATTCATACCGGGTCCGAGCAAAATATTGACACCCATCGCCTTGGCCTCTTCGCCCAGGGCGACGCCGACCTCGGTGCCCAGCTCTCTGTCCCAGCTGCCGGCCATGGTGGCCGCCGTCGGGAAGCAGGTCGCCGGAAGAGACGCGTTGAGGCCCAGGTGATCGCCCGCGCCCGCCTGTCTCCGAAGTCCGTGAGGGCCGTCCGACATGATCATAGACGGAATATTAAGTCTGGGGATATCTCTGGAGTCCCATTCCCCCTTGCCGCCCAGCAGGGCCGCCTTTTCCTCCAAAGTAAGCTGATCAATCAAATTCTGATGCTTCATTGATCCTCCTTCTCTATTGTCCGTGTTGTCTGTTACAAAATCAGCAAATTTATATATCATATATTACCAAAAAAGCCCGACAATGTGCGGTTTCTGGCATAAACCGTACATAGTCAGGCACAAATTGCCGTCTTTTCCGTTTCTGTTCAAGGCTCGCCGCGCCCTGTGCGATCACCATCTGCCAGCGCTCACAGCACCGGATTATGTCTGTCGCTCTGCGTGATCGGTTTGGGAATCAATATTTTGACCGCGAACTGCTCATCTCCCTGCTCATAAGTGGCGGATCCGCCGTATTTGGCCGCCGCATAGCGGATGCTGCGCACTCCGTAGCCGTGCATCTTCCGGTCCTCCTTGGTGGTCACCGGAAGGCCGTCCTTCATCGCGATCTCGCCCTCGCAGTAATTGGAAATCTCCGTGTAGACGAAGCCCTTTTTCTCGGTCACCAGCATGTGGATCCAGCGCCGGCCCCGCTCCTGCACGGTCGCCTCGCACTCGATCGCGTTCTCCAGCGCATTTCCGAAGATCGTACAGATGTCCACCACGTGCATGGGGGAGATCAGCGCTCCGTCCGCGACGCACGTGAAGGCGATGCCCAGTGCGCGGATCTGCGCCTCTTTACCTGACAAAATAGCGTCCAGAACCGGATTTCCGGTCTGCCGCTCAGGCCTGTACTCCTCCAGCTGCTCCTCCATCTCCTCGATCGCCTGCATTCTCTTCTCCGGATCCATCTCCGCCTTGAGGCCCGCGATCTGGTGCTTGAGGTCGTGGTACTTGAAATTCACCATATCGATGGCTTCCCGCGCGTTTCTGTATTTTTCATACTGCGCGTTCAGGATCGTCTGAATCCGCTCCAGCTCCCGCTGCGCCTGGATCCCGATCAGCCTAAGGCGCACCGCGTAGAGCAGCACCAGACCTCCCAGGTCCACCAGCGTGCGCGTGTTGAACAGGTCGGCGTCAACTGCCTTCCCCTCTGCGAAAATGTTGAGCGCAAATCCCAGGTTACTGATGGCGAAGGTCGCCAGCACGACGATGGCCGGCGGGATCAGGTCCTGCCACTGCACTCTCACCTCCAGCTGCGCTTCAAGCGTCCTCCGCTCGATCCAGCCGATCACCGCAAGGACCAGCCCATAGACGATTGCCATGACCGCCGCGGCGATAAACCGGTTCATCCCGCTGTAAGCCCGATAGCATCCCCGCACGATCTGCCAGCCCACACTGGCCATAAACTCGGCCGTCACAATAGACAAGAGCGTGTAGTAAAGACAGATATGGTACGGGTAGTCCATACACAGCGCCAAAAAAGCGAACATCAGCCCAAAAGCAATCAGCATGCAGGGAATCCATAAAAGAAGCGGCGCATTGGCCGTCACGACCAGAAAGAAACACTGCAGGACAAGAAATCCCGCGGCGATCCCGGCCGTCATCGCCTTATCGTATTTGCGCGGCATAAAGAAAATAAAGAGCAGGCAGGCCGCCCACTCCGCAATAGCTGTATAGATTCTCGGAATATCCGGAAATGTCGTCGCAATCGTATCCATTCTCTCTCCCAAAGACGCCGCACAAGGTTCGGGGCCGCTCCCGAAGCCGCCCCGCCTCATACAGCGCACTCGGTCAGTCGCTGAACTGCCTGGTAAGCGCAGTCATGAACTCGTTTCTCCTGGCCCGGCTGATCAGGAGCTTTTCTCCCCCGATCTCGCAGCACCCGTCGACAATTCCCTCGACATGCTGCAGGTTGACCAGGTAGCACTTGTTGCTCCTGAAAAAGCCTTTGTCCGAGAGAAACTTCTCCGCGTCTCCCATCCGCTCCCGCGTCACAAAGTCGCCCTTCTTCGTGTGATAGATCAGGTTGTGCCCCTCGCTCTCCACGTAGTACAGATCGGTCGTCCTGATCCTGCGCAGTCCGGTTTTGGTACTGATGGTCAGAACGGATTCCTCTCTGCTCTCCATCCTCGAGACGGCCTTGTCCAGTTTTTTGGCAAAGATGTAGTAGCTCACCGGCTTGAGCACATAGTCCAGCGCATCCACCTCATAGCCGCGGATCGCGTAATCATTCCGGTTGGTTATAAATATGATCTGGACTTCCTGGTCCCGCTCCCGGATCTTCTCCGCCGCCGTCATTCCGTCCATAAATTTCATCTGGATGTCCATCAGCAAAATATCAAAGCCGCCCTTGTAATCCTCGACCAGGTCTTCCCCGTCCTGATACTGCGTCACCTTGATCTGGCGCTTTGTCTCCTCGCCATAGCGTCGAACAAATTCTTCCAGCTCCGCGGCATATCTCTCTTCATCTTCCACAATCGCTATATGCAGCATATGTTCTCAATCCCCCCTTGAGCACGAGGCCCGCAGAACGAGCCGTCTTTCTCATTATAGCAGATGAAAGAGGTATTTGCTCAGCTCATGTGTCTGCAGGTGTCTGCTCCGGGGTCTGTTCCGAAGTCTGCTCTGAAGTCGGTTCAAACAGATTCGCCGCCGCCTGTGTCACCATTTCCCTGTACTTGTCGCGGATCGTTTCGGGCGCCACTATTTTTACCTTTCCTTCGAAAGGGAACACCCAGCCGTAGAATGTCGGGCTGTCCGCCACATTCACTCTTGCGCAGAACGTGTCCTCCGAAGTCCTCCAGGTCTCCACCTCCTCGCCGAACTGGTCGACGATGTACTTCATCATATCGCTCTGACACTCCAGGACCACCTGCACCTCGTCGCCCGCAAACATGCGGAACTGATGCTGCACGTACTCCTCCATAGTAATTCCTTCGGGGATGGGAACGGCGTCCTCTTCCAGCATCCCTGTGTTCAGCATGCGGTCTACACGGAAATTCACGATTTTCTGCCTGGCGTCCGAATAACCGCACATGTAGTAATGATTGTCATCCCAGACCAGTGCGTAAGGGCTCACATAATATTTTGCCCCGCCATGGCGAAGCTGCTTGTTCTTATCCGCGTCGTACTCCACATACTGAAAACAGAGCTTCTTCCCTCTGTTGATGGCGTCCGTGATCGAGTCCACGATATAGTAGATCTGATAATTGTCCGCTTTGAGGCGGTCTGCCATATAGAGATGACGGGTGATTCTCTGTGACTGATGTTTGCTGACTAA
Source organism: Lachnospiraceae bacterium (assembly GCA_017469935.1). GTDB lineage: Bacteria > Bacillota > Clostridia > Lachnospirales > Lachnospiraceae > CAG-791. The sequence continues at coordinate 56,508 of JAFUFL010000016.1, read as the reverse complement.
GCGGGTCAGCTTCCCCACCAGCGCGTCGCTCTTCTCCTTGGAGATGAACCGGGAAGAACAGACCGCATCGATCAGCAGCTTGATCTCCGGGATCTCAAATCCGCGGCTCGCCAGGAAAAAAGAGTTCTGCGTGCTCTTGACCGTCACGATATCGAATCCCTCTCCGACCAGGACGTCGATATCATCCTTTACAGTTTTTCTGGACGCGTGGGCGTCCTCCGCACTGAAGATCTTCACCAGCTCGGGGGTTGAAACGGGGTGATCCTCGTCCGTGTTTTCAAACAAATATTTCAGCATTCGAAAAGGTCTCTGTTTGTTGCGTATATTTGTCATGGGAACCTCCAAGTTCTTTTTGGCTGTCGCCGGTTAGTGAATTGGTAATTTTTCCGGGGTGCTGAATAATTAAATAGATTATATCTGTTATTTTGATAAATTTACATAGCTTTTACAATATATTTCTTCCTTATGACTCCGGAAACGCTAATTATTTCAGTTTTTTCACCCCGCAAATCCTGACGTAAAAAAAACGGCCTCCCGCCGGTGCTCCCAATGTTGTGAACTGTGCTTCCATTTTTTATCCTTTCTGTAATACCGCTTAGTCTTCAAATGGGTTAGATGTCTTTTCGTCAAAAATTTCAGCCCTGCAGCCTCATTCCCGCGCGCACCATGCGGAACATGCGGATCGCGCCCTTATAATACAGATCCTCCGCCTTCTCAAGCGCCTTTGCCAGCGGCATCGGGCCGTCCACGGTCGTCATGATCGAGTCAATGCCGTGCTCATAAATCTGGTCATATCCTTTGCCCAGGCCGCCGCAGAGCGCTGTCACCGGAATATCGTACTTCTTTGCTCTGTCGCCGACGCCCTGCATCACCTTGCCAAAACAGCTCTGCCAGTCCGTTCTTCCCTCGCCGGTCACGACCAGGTCGACGCCCTCCAGGATCTTATCAAAGTCGATCAGGTCCAGGACCGTCTCAATGCCAGACTTCATCTCCGCGTTCAGGAAGATCTTCAGCGCTGCGCCGAGGCCGCCCGCCGCTCCGGTTCCGGGCGTATCGTCGGGATTGATCCCGAACTCCCCAATGATCACGTCGCGGTAGTTGCACATGCCCTTCTCCAGGCGCTCCAGGATTTCCGGCGTGCCGCCCTTCTGCTTTCCGAAGGTAAAGGTGGCGCCGTCTTTTCCGCAGAGCGGGTTCGTGACATCGCACATCACGGTGAAATGCGCCTTCTTTGCTTTCTCGTCAAGGCCGCTGACGTCGATGTGAGCTACTTTCTCGAGTTCGCTCCCCTTGCCCTCGAGGACATTCCCGTCCGCGTCCAGGAAACGAACACCGAGGGCGCTGGCAAATCCCATGCCGCCGTCATTGGTGGCGGAGCCGCCGATCGCGATGGAGAGATCCGTGTAGCCGGCGTCCAGAGCCGCCTTGACCAGTTCTCCGGTTCCGTAGGTTGTCGTATTGAGGGGATTTCTCAGCTCCTCGGGCACCATGGGAAGTCCGGAGGCCTGCGCCATCTCGAGGACCGCTTCCTTGTCGCTCAGTCTTCCGTAATAGGCCATAACCGTCTCCATCAGCGGTCCGTGGACCTCTTCATAGATCTTCTGGCCTTTTCTGGCAAGGATCACCGCATCCGTGGTGCCCTCTCCGCCATCCGCTACCGGAACTCCGAAAGTCTCGCAGGGCCCGAACACCTCGTGTGCCGCCTTGGTCAGAAGCTCCACCGTCTGCTCGCTGGAAAGTGTTCCCTTAAAAGAATCCGACGCAAATACAAGTTTCATTGTCTACCTCCCTTGTTCTGTTTCTCTCTTCTTGTAGTTTCATTTTATGGCAGAAAATGAGATACGGCAAAGAACCGCATAATAAAAACGAACGCCCTATCTTGTGTTTTTGACACAAAACTGGCGTTCGCTTTTAATATACCTTTATGATGTGACTTTTTCCGGCTCACTATTTTGCCAGATAGAAATACAGAAGTTCCATAAATCTTCGGTCGTCCGCGCTCTCCAGCGGATCCGCCCCCAGATACTCCTTCATTTTGTTGTATCGGTAGACCAGCGTGTTCTTGTGAACATAGAGCTCCCTGGCCGCTTCCGAGAGATTATAGTTCGTATCCTCCAGTGCGCCGATCAGCTGGACGAACTGCCTGCGCAGATCCTCGCCGATCTCGGTGCCGTAAATATAGAAGACCTGCTGCAGCTCCTGCCTGGGGATCAGCGTCCGGAAATACTCCTTGATATAGTCCGAAAAGAAAAGGACTTCCCCCGGAGTGCTTACATGGGACTCCAGCCATTTGCAGTGGCGGTACGCGTAGTAGTACTGGGAAAACCTTTTCTGGAGCGAACCCACATAGAATACCGCCTTGACGCCCTTGTCCGACAGCCACCTGCGGATGTATTCCAGATACTCCTCAATCTCCTCCCGATAATCCGTCAGGTTCCTGCGGCCGTCTACCTTCACTGTCTTGAAGACCAGCAGGTGGGTCTCGTCGATCACGTAGCTGAAGTCCTGCCTCCAGTGGCCCTTTCCTCTTCGCAGCACCTCCAGGACGTCCTCCGCCGGCGGGATCCTCCGGCTGCTGCCGTCTTCCTCCTTCGGCCTTCGGAGCCTGCACAGCACCGGCACTCTCACAAGTTCCTCATCGTACTCGAGCTGCCTCGCGATGCCCCGGATCTCTGTGGAATCCGCGTACTGTCCCTGGGTCAAAAGACTCAGAAAATGTTCCTTTCTGGTTCTGCGCAGGCGGATCTGCTCCTGCTGCTTTTCATACCGGAGCATAGCCTCCATCGCCATGCGCGTGATCATCGCCACGTCCCGGATCTTGTCGGGGTCACCGGTCACACCGACGACCCCTTCCTTTCGCCCTTCATGGAGAATCGCCATATTGATGCCCGGGAGCACCCCCGGATAGGTCCTGTCATCATGGACCACGATCACGTCCCCCGTGCCGTGTATGATGCGGTCCGCCACTTCGTGATAGGTGCCGACTCGCTCCGGATCCCGGCTTGCTATGATCACACCCTTCTCATCCATAATGTTGATATTGTATTCCGTGTACTGCGTGACCTGCTCTATAAATCGCCTTGCCAGTTCCGCCTCTATCATGCCGGGACATCCCCCCTGTATTCAAGGCTCGCGAAGCGAGCCGCTGCGCCGCGTGCATCATTTTACCAGTCGAAAGCCGTATCAGAATCAATTCCCACGTGCAGCTCTCTTGCCGTCCGCCTGAGGATCTCGGGCAGCTTGTAAAGATCTGCCTTGTTCATCTCTCTGATCTCCGCTCCCAGTTCATCGCAGAACTTCTGCGCCTTCTTCACATCCTCCTCCGTGATCTTGTCGGATCCCCGGAGTTTCTCCGCGCATACATAGACCACATAGGCGAGCCTGAGATTATCCGTATAGATCTCCTCCACGGAAGGAATCGCGTACTCGATCTCCTTGCTCGTGTCCTCCAGCGGCTCCTTATATCGGACCTTCACGGTTCCCAGCTCGGAAGAACCCGTCGTCACGACCTTCGCGTACTTGGATCCGCTCTCCACCGGTTTTCCGCTCCCCCGCAGGACCAGTTCATAGAGCGCGACGCCGTAACCGCCCGAGCCAAAAGGTTCGGAGATCACTTTGTCGTTCACAAAATCTTCGTGGCTGATCTCCCTGTTCTCAAAGCCCAGCAGCCGATAGCTCTCAACCACCTCCGGGTTGAACTCGATCTGCGCCTTCACGTCCTTGGCGATGACATTGACCAGCGACGCGTACTCTTCGTCGATGCATTTTTTCACGTCCGCGAGATTATTGACCGTGCGATAGACGCCGTTTCCGTGCTTTGCAAGCGTCTCCAGTTTGTCATCCTTGTAATTGTACAGACCTGTGCCGATCACACTGAGGAACAGATTGCTCTTTTTCTTCTCCTCGATCAGCTCCTCGAGGCCGCCCCGGTCCGTGATGCCAAAATTCAGATCCCCGTCCGTGATCAGGATCACCTGGTTGTTGCCGCCTTCCACATACTCCTCTTTGCCGATCTCATAGGCCGTCTCGATGCCGGCGGATCCGTAGGTGCCGCCAAAGATCGCAAGGCCCAGCAAAGCCTCCAGTGCCTTGATCTTGTCCGCCTCTTCCCAGATCCTCATTCCCTTGAGAACAACTTCGTCCCTTGAACTGTATGTGACAAGGCTCAGCTTATCGCCGGCCTTGAGCTTGCTGATGATCGTAGCGACCATAGCCTGCGTCTTCTTCGCGTTGCCGCTCATACTGCCGGAGACGTCCAGCAGGATCACAATATTCTGGCGCTCCTTCACCTCTTCCTTCCCCTGTACATTGATATACAGGAGTTTCTTGCCGCCCGTGGAAGCGCTCAGCTCATGGGAGATCTTAAATTTCTCCGCCTCGGGCTTCTCGCTCTGATAGCGGAAATAGTTGAGCATCTCCTCGATCCTTACCATGCTTGTATCAATGCGGCGGTCGCTGCGGAGCTGGTTGAGGACCACGCCGGCGGACGCCGTGTTGGTCGTCATCCGGAACGTGGAAGTCATATTGACGAAAGCATTGCGGAATTCCTTCTCCTCTATGGGATCGTATTCATCTGTCTCCATCTGCCTTCCGGCGAACAGCACGGGGCTCGGAAGCGCTCCTGTAAAAGAAGCCGTACTGCTCGGCGCAGGGCCGGCCATAAAATCCATGGGGGCGGACGCGTATGCCTCCACGGGAGCCGACATGCTGCTCTCTTCCGCCTCAAACCTTTCCACTCTCAGCGCGTGTTCCTTGCCGGCAGAAGATCCCCGCACGGGACTCGGCGCAGGCCTTGCCGATCGCAAAAATGACGGGGCGTCTAATGAAGCTTTCGCTCCGGGCGCGCCCGATGACATATTGCTGCTCTTACGCGAGGACGCGGGCGCAGTGACACTGTGCAGCAGCCTGTCGAATCTGCCGCGAACCGACTCCGTCTCCCCAACGTTGTTTATTCCCGACTGCTGTCCAAGAATCCTCTGATATCGCGTATCTATAGTCGTTTTCGCATCCCTGTAACTTCCATACGTAAACAGCGCCAGGACAGTCGCCGTGCGCTCATCGTATCCGAGGCTGCGATAATAGTCGTAATAGTCTCGCTCTTCCTTACTGCAACGATTCCAATCGATCCCTTTTTTCATATCGTTCTCCTTTCCGAATCCGAACTCTCTTTGCTTACATGACCTTCATGCACCTATTGTACTTGTTTCTGATCGGAAATTTGTCGCCCCGCAGGCGAAAATCCTGAAAATCGCCCTTTGCCGTCCGCGCCGCGCGGCTCATTTCCCGGCCTTTTTCTTCTGAATATGGTAATTGATCACCGTCGACAGGTGTTCGCCGAGAAGGTGCGATCCTACCGTCACGAGCTTCATCTTTGTGCCCGGTATGACCAGCATTTTGCCGGACAGAGCACCGTCCACGCCTTCTCTCGCAGCCTGCTTCGCCGTGATCTGCCTGCCCGATACAAGGACGCCCGAGTTTTTATTGAAGGCCGTGTCCACCGGTCCCGGACACAGACAGCAGACTTTCACAGGGCTGCCGGCCTGCCGCAGCTCCTCGTGGATCGCCTCTGTCAGCCTCACCACATAATTCTTGGACGCGTAATAGCTCGAAAAGGTCGGGCCCGACGTAAATCCCGCGCAGGAGCCGACGTTGAGCAGCACGCCGCGGCCGTTCTTCACCATTTCTCTCAGAAACAGCTTGGACAAAATATGGACCGACGTCACGTTGAGATCAATAAGCGTCAGTTCCTTCTCCAGGTCCGTATCGAGAAAGAGTCCGTACACGCCCATTCCGGCATTATTGACAACGAAATCAATATTTTGGCTTCCGGCCTGCGCGCAGCACTCCTCGAACAGGCGCACGCATTCCTCCCGCTTCGAGAGGTCCGCGGGAATGACCAGGACCTTCCTGTCCGGATATTTGTTTAGAATCTGTCCGCGCAGTTTCTGCAGACGTTCCTCCCGTCTCGCTGTCAGGATCAGATCGTACCCTTTTACTGCAAGATATTTGGCGATTTCCAGGCCGATTCCGGCACTGGCACCGGTGACAAGTGCATACATAGTCCACCTCCAAGAAACTTTTCTGCCATTTGTTCCTTTTACTATAGCACAAAAACAGCCTCCGTACTCACAATGGAGCCGGAGGCCGGTCTTATTTATCTGTGTCACGAAGCGCTTCGCGCATACGCTTTTTTGATCAGATCTTCTTGGTATATTCTTTGTAAATGAATGCGTAGCAGGTGCCGCCGCGGGGATCGTTGATCAGCAGTCTGTACCACTTGCCGTCGCTGGTGATGCCGTCGACTTTCAGCTTGTGGCCGTACTCATAGGTCTTGGCGATCGGTCCGTCGGGAGTATATCTGCAGTTCAGGCTCGAAGCCGTGACCTTTACCCAGATCGGGGTGATCGCTTTTACCGAGATCTCCTGTCTTCCTACGCCGCCGGTAACCTGATCCAGTTCCTCTGCATTCATCTTGTTTTCCATCATATCGCTCATTTTTTATCTCCTTTTTGTGCGGGTCTGTCTGACCGTTAAAACATTGTTTTTTGCCTTACACATATATATACAGCCGCCGGGCGAAAATTCCACAAAAAAATTTATTTGACATTTCCCCCCGTTTTCGGTACAATATCCTCTGTTCGCAGGAGTGGCGGAATGGCAGACGCGCAGGCTTCAGGTGCCTGTTATGGCAACATAGTGTGGGTTCAAGTCCCATCTCCTGCATCTTCTGTAACACATTGCAGGAATACGCGGAAGTGTCGGAACTGGCAGACGAGCAAGACTAAGGATCTTGTGGTGGATACACCGTGTGGGTTCAAGTCCCATCTTCCGCATCATAAAGCCCGGAATCATTGAGCATTCAATGAATCCGGGCTTTTTGTATCTCGTCCCAATGTTTTTTTGTAATTTTATTGTTTTTTCCTCGTCTGTTTTTTTAGAAGCTGTCACCGACAGTTTCCACTCCGCATTTCTAATACGGTCTTATGTCACATCAACTGTTTTCGAAAGGAGTTATATGTCTGCAGAAGAGATCAAAACCACATCCCCCCTGTTAATCGACGACGATTTTGACGAGATTACTGATGGTATTGACTGCGACACGGACAGTGAAGCTCTTTATACCGCGGAAGACCTCGCTGTCTCCGATTCCGTACGGCTCTACCTTAAAGAGATCAGCACCTACCCTCTTCTTAGCGCCGAGGAAGAGATCGCACTGGCGAAGCGCATCGAGGCCGGCGATACTTACGCCCGCGAGCAGCTTGCGCAGGCAAATCTCCGGCTTGTTGTAAACATTGCCAAAAGATACAGGCGCTCTACCTACTCCTTCCTGGACCTGATTCAGGAAGGAAACATCGGCCTTATGAAAGCGGTCGACAAATTTGATTACAGGAAAGGGTTCAAGTTTTCCACCTACGCCACCTGGTGGATCAGACAGGCGATTTCCCGCGCCATCAACGATAAATCCCGAATCATCCGGATCCCGGTTCATCAGTGCGAGCGGATCAATAAAGTCCGGCGCGCCATGCGGGAACTCTCCCAGACTCTCGGCAGGGAAGTTACTCCGGAAGACATCGCCGAGAAGCTCGATATGCCCGTCGAGCAGGTTGATACGCTCCTGAATTACTCCATGGATGCCGTCTCCCTTGACACACCTGTCGGAGAAGAACAGGACAGCCAGCTGAGCGATTACATCCGTGACGAGGGCTCCCCCGAACCCGAGGCGGCGGCTGTCGCCTCCTCCATGAGGGAATCCGTTGTCGGGCTCTTCGACTGCCTTACCGTTCGCGAAGAGGCGATCCTGCGCCTTCGGTTCGGGCTGGACGACGGCAGGGAAAAGACCCTGGATGAACTGGGACAGATTTACGGCCTCACCCGCGAGAGAATTCGCCAGATCGAGGCCAAGGCGCTCAGAAAACTCCTGATGCGCCAGGTACACAAACACAGAAGCCTTCGCGATTATCTCGCGTAAATCACTTGAGAGGGGCTGTCACAATGTGACAGCCCCTCTTTTAATGCTCATTATTGGCGCGCCAATCAAGCGCTTATGTCAGAAGACTCATAAACAAGTCCGAAATCATGATCAGATCTTCTTGGTGTACTCTTTGTAGATGAAAGCATAGCAGGTGCCGCCGCGAGGATCATTGATCAGCAGTCTGTACCACTTGCCATCATCAGTGATTCCGTCGACTTTCAGCTTGTGGCCGTACTCGTAGGTCTTGGCAATCGGTCCGTTGGGGGTATATCTGCAGTTAAGGCTGGATGCTGTAACCTTTACCCAGATCGGTGTGATAGCTTTTACGATAATCTCCTGTCTGCCAACGCCGCCGGTAACTTCGTTAAGCTCTTCTGCATTCATTTTATCCATCATTTCGCTCATTTTAATTCTCCTTTCTAAAAGGTGTGTGCTCTTTATATTATTATATACTTTTGCGTGGACGGAATTCCATGGTTATTTCGTAATTATTCAGCCCGCCGGATCCCGAAAGAATTCGGAAACAAACGTTCGACCTGTACAAACAAATGTACACCTGTTCGAGTAGAATCAAATCATAGAAGAAAACAAGAAGAGAGCAACAGTTTCAATGCTTAGTAAGGAGGTCTGCTATGAAGGGATATCTTAATGGAAACGGTTACATGGGTTTGGTTAACGGCCGCTACATTTTGTTTGCCAGTGAGGCCGAGTATGAAGAGTACATGGCAGAGGAGGAGTGAGCGATGGCAGTAGCAAGAATATATAAGATTATTTACTGGGTGATTGGAATCGCTGCGATGCTGAGCATGGGAATGCAGGCGATCACCTGATAAGATGCACACGTGTGCAAAAAGAACGGGATGTCGCATTTATGAACCTCGACGTCCCCAAAAAAGAGTTTAAAATCCGGCCGGAAGGCCGGATTTTTTATTGAATAATGTAAAGCGCGACGACAATCTCAGCAGGATCACTTCTCCAACAGATTATGGAGCAAGTGTTCCCTGTGATTGATGAAAACTTCGGTTACCTGATAACTCTCGGTCTCTTCATAGGAACAGGGATGGATCACACCGCCGTCAAAAGAGAGAATTTGAGCGCCGGGCAGTCCGAGCAGGATGGGCGAGTGAGAGGCAATGATGAATTGAGCGCCTCCCTGCGCACAGCGGTGAATTTCCACGAGCAGCGTAAGCTGCCGCTGGGGAGACAGAGCTGCTTCCGGTTCGTCGAGAAGGTAGATCCCGTTCTCGCGGAAGGAATTCTGAACCAATGCCAGAAAACTCTCCCCGTGGGATTTCTCGTGGTAGTGCTGCGGAATACCGCCGGGTCCTCTGCTGTACTCGTCCTCCATTGTTGCGACATTGTAGAAACTCTCCGCGCGGAGGAAGTATCCGTAGACAGGCCTGCGAACGCTGCGGGAAAGGCGGATGGCACTGTGCAGTTCCGAATGGGAATCGTAGGTCGAGAAATTGTAATTTCTTGTGCCGCCTTCGGGGTTGAAGCCATAAGCGACCGCGATCGCTTCCAGCAGGGTAGATTTTCCGCTGCCGTTTTCACCGACGAAAAAGGTGACCGACTGCTCGAAATCAATCTGCTCAGCGCTGCTGATGGAAGGGATGGAGCGAAGGTAGCTGTCAGACGCTATTTTGCGCCAGTCGATCATGGCGCTTCGAATAAATTGGTTGGTCATGGTAGTCCTCAGCTTGGAACGTACTGGGTAGTATTCAGCGCGGAAGCGAATTGTTGACTCTTGCGTACGCCGGAAAACGCCAGAAGTGTGACCCGGGGCAGATTAGGTTATATCGACTCAATTATAGCTTCCTTTCTTTTTCTTCCTCTGCAGTCACTATTCTTCCTCTTTTCTTACGGATTCCCTCAGAAGTTCTTCACCTTAATTCCCGCCTCATCCTGTTGCCCTGTTAATCAACGAAGCATAATCTGACCGATATTGGTCTGAGCAGAATCTCCGTGTATCGTACAATGATAGATTAATATCTCGTCTCCTTCATAACTGCGGTATATTCTAGGATGTACCCCACTTTGATAATAATACGCCGTATCATTATAGAATATCCTATTCGGAAGAGATGCGATATCATAATCTCTCTTGGTTGCATTATAGCTCTCCAAAGCATCACTCATGGATCCTCCAGAATTCTGCTCCACCCCATTCTGTGTGCTGTTATTTGTTGAGAAAATAAACGCAAAAGGAATAAATATAATCATGCTTTGAGCAAAAGCAAACATGCTTTCACCCGCAAGATTCCAAAGAAAACAATGCATAAATATTTCTCGTCTTGCTATAAGAAACGCATACACGAAATAAACATATGCTATGGTTCCTGTGCACAATGTAAGCACTTTATCAAAGAATTCTCCTTCCATCACTGACCGAATTATCACCACCGTAAATGAAAGAAGAAGAAATACAAGTGAAATGACAGCGACTATCTTCAACCTCAGTGTCCAATCTGGAATATTTGACCATGTCGGCTGCACAAAGCCTTCTGAAAGCATCTTAGCCCATGCTTCCGACCCACTGCCAAAAGTATTTATTTTATAGCCCATGAAACCGGGTATTACGCCAAGCGAGAGCCCGCCAACATTAATTGTTTCCGGCATAGAATTGAAAAGGCATATAATAACGCATGTGCCAAAAAAAATGCCGATACCCCAACAAATCATTTCTAACCGAACAAATATTTGATCTTCCCAGACATCACTATATTTATATTTGATGTTTTTCGATTTTTTAGGTAACGATTCATAAATGAAATATACAGCAATTAATACCAACGGGCCAATTATCTTAAGAAAGGGTATTATTTGGAATCCATCTTCTGTAATGATCCTGGCAAGCGCCCATGGTCCGACGTGCTGAATAAACACGCAACCATTAATGAGCGTGCTTAATACAAGTACAATTTTCATAAGAATTCCATCTTCAGATAAACATTCGTCCAAGACAGGAAAAAAGCTAATGAGCCAGAATAATATCATTACTACCAAAGCTTCTTCAAGTTCTCCCTCATACCATGTCCAGAAATACAGATTTCTATGTGCATAGAAACCTGCAAAATATGGTATTAAACTAATCAACATCAACAAATCAAACATATCTTATCGCCTCTTTTTTACCCTTCCTTACACATTATATGTACTTTAAATCCTACATTACCACACTCCACTCTATCAGAGAAGTGACATCATGCTAACCCGTTTAATCTCAGGTTCTTGTGGAAATACACACATATCATCCGCATCACAAAAGAAAAAACATATTCTATAGTAAGAATCAAAACGCGTAGTTGATACATCCAAAGGCATTGCCTGATCCATAATATCCGTTATGATCCGGATAATATAAGAACAAATATCCTGTCACAGAATGCAAGTCATCTTTTTATAAAAAAAGTCTTCCGGGAGCTCCTCAGCAAATGACGCGGCATATTTCTCCTGTACACCCAGTTCCCATTTAATCCCGCCGTTCTTCACTGCCAATCCGCTGTCAACAAACGGCAGATGCTGCTCTGAGAAAACGAAAGAACTGCTTGTTTCCGAGAGATTGATCCGTTCGTACTCGTCCCCGTGGCTCGTCACAAGGTGGTAATAATATGCGTCAGAAATATGCTCCACCCAAAAACAACCAACATTCCTTGTACTAAGCAGCGTATTCATCTGCAGCTCTTCCAGTCTCTGTACCAGAAGCTCCCGGTAACGCAGATCCGCCTTAATACGACGGATTTCATCTCCGAGAAACTGTTCCGTGTTCACCGTATACTCGTGATTTCGTATTCCCGAGATCTCACTGATAGGGATGCCCCAGCTTTTGTGCTGCATTGCTTTGAGGAGCCAGAAAACTTCCATGGAATCATACCTTTTCGGATGGTCCTGCATCCAACGTATCACACTTTTTTCCATGATTCCAGCGTGAGAGTACAAATGCCCCCTACTACTGGGGCGTTTGTATCCTGCATCTAGTCTGCCGGGGGCCCGATTGGGAGAAAGCTCTCGATGTCTGCTTGTCATCTTGTCTTCGCATAGCAAGATCAACGCATTGAGCCATGTCGACAGGTCACTTCGCCTCCCTGCGGCTCATTGTTGTCTATCCACTTTTTCCTTATTTTGAATTCACATCTGCATAAGATTCTTAGGTTCCACTAAGGTTTCACTTGTAGAATGAGAAAAACGATAAACGAAAGGGAGGACGAACAATGTATTGCAAAAACTGCGGAGCAGAACTGAATGAACAGGTTAACTTCTGTCCCTACTGCGGAGGTGCACAACAGAAAACAACCACTTCATTTTCTCTCATGAACAAAGCGGTCTCAACCGCCCAGTCTTCCAACCGGTATAACCTGGTACTTGTGTCCCGGGGAAACTGCAATGCCGTGATGGCCGGAGACCTACTGGAGGATGTTTTCGGCTATACCGATGCTGAATCCGCCAATCTGGTAAACATGGCTCCTGTTGTTGTCGGAGAGAATCTTACCGCTGAAGAGGCGGCTACAGTTGCTCAAATGTTTACCGAATACGGCATGCAAGTCTCTGTCACGGATCGAGAGGATAAATATGTCGACCTGACAGGCAATGCGACCTCCTCGATTTTTGACAACAGCGGAAACCTTCTGGCCGGCGCAGCTGCGATCATCGGTGCCCTGACAGTTGCCAACCGGATCACTTCTTATCGCCGCTATAAGAAACCTTCTCTTTTAGAAAGGCTATTCCACCTACGGTATGATCCTGCCCCGCCTGCGTACCACAGAAATTTCCGTCCGCGTCTTAATACGGAACCGCTTACGCCACGCCGTACGATCAGAAAACCGGACCCCAGCCATAAAGCACCCGCCAACAGGCCCCACCAGAACACCCCCGGAAACGGCAGGCCTTCCGGCGGCGAGCATTCCGGTCACGGTGGACCATCCGGAAGAGGCCGCAGGCATTATGATTGAGGAAAACCTCCCGAAGTCCATGCATAACTTCGGGAGGTTTGTTTGTCCAAGTTTAATACCCCGGCTGGTTTTACGCTCACTACAAAAAGTACTGCCGAAAGCACCGTGCCAACCAGATAGGTGACCGTAAGTGCACCAAATGTGTTTGCCCCATCCGGCATAGATTTAGTGCAGATATTGTAAAAACAATTCGATCCCACGATCAGCACTAATGGCCAAATCATATTCCACATAGTATTATTCCTCCAGTATATGTATTTTGGCCTGCTGTAACGGTAGGTTCCCAGCCGTATCGAAATGTCGGGATCTTGTCATCCTGACTTTTCCGCAATCATTGTCATACCATGGGATTTCGCAAATATTTATGTGCCGAGGCGGCTTTCGCCGCCTCTCCGACTCACAGCTCCGTACCTAACTCTTTAGTTCACACATTTCTTTACTCCAAATATCAGCCCCCATTACAGGTAAAAAGTTACGGCGTGTGATCCGCACATTTCTAACCCAGAAAAGCCTTTGGACCAGATACCTTCCCATCCAGATCAATCACCCTGAGCACGCAAGGTGAAACTGTCCGGATTTGTAAAAACAATGGATATACTTCATTCTTAAATTGTTCTCTGACTTTTGAGTCTTTTGCCTTTCCTAACATTTCACTGTGTAAGAAGTATTCCTTCTGTCCAACAACTATTTTCAGCTGCCATCCGGTGCCTCCACGGCCGCTCCCCTCTGTCAGTCGCATTTCAGATTCTTGATTGTAGGGAAAGATCCAGCCGGCATGGTATCCGTATACATAAGAATCCCCGCCCCGCACAGAGCCCCACAGATAATCTTTTGCTGCAGTGAAATCGTTTGCTACCTGCTCCAACGTTCCCGAATCCGCCAAAACCCGGATGCATGAATCTCCGAAATGGATTCTTTTTCTTTCTGCTATAATGAGGATTGCCATATATCCAATATAAAAGGCCGATACTCGCAGGAAGGGCATCAGGAATGAGTCTTTCGGTAACGGCAACAGCCCTCCAATAAAAAGAAAAGTAGATGCCACAATGGCACCAATGGTGAACAGGAGCTTTCCACCGGAGCGAATATATAGCGTTACTGCTCGGATTTTTGCATCCAATTTGCCTTTCGACAGAACCGATATATGTTCCAGAAGCCTTTCTTTAGTCCACTTATAGCCTGTGTAACTGCAAATCAAAGCCAGCAGGAAGACGCCATAAATCATATAATAAGGTGATGCGGTCACACACATAAGATAGAACCCAAATAGAAGCAGCGGTAATCCTGTCATGAATCCGATTTGCACCGAGAAAAGGATTCCAGGCTTATTGAGCACTAATAGCAACAAAAGTGCCTGAAAGACACAGGCTCCTATGAACCCTGTTTCCAAAAAATGCACAACCAGACAAAGATACAGCGAAACCGGAATCAGTGCGGACATAGTTATAATCGTAATTGCTCTCAATACTTTTTTCATTTTGATTTATTCTGCTCTTTAGGTACCGCTGACAAGCCGGCCAGGAAAATATGGGGTTGATTAGCAGAATCAGTGATCGAGCCAATCTCGGTTTTATCATACTCCATTTTCCGCCCCTCGTAAAAGCGTGAGTGATCTTTTCCTGTGAGAGTTCCAGTGAGTGTTCCTGTGAGGGAGCGCTGAGCGGGCGGCCTGTGCAACGGGCTGCATGAAAGAAACTATGAATAAATCCCTGCGGGTCCTGATGTATATCGGAGCCGCAGGGATTTTTTCTATACGTTTTCTTATGCGTTTTTTGTTAGCGATTTGTGAGATTGTCAGTCCGCTTTCAGGATAAATCTGAATTCGACACGTCTCGATGCGTCTTTATCAATGCTTCCGTCTTCAAGCAGGATCAGGTTGTCAAAAGAGTGACCCTCTGCCTTTGAAATGGCTTCCAGTGAAGGCGCCTTTTCAACACAGTAAGATCTCACGGCTTCCGCGCGGCGCTGTGACAGATCCAGGTTGTAGTCATAGTCTCCGTCCGGGTCCGCATATCCGTCGATCATGACGGTCGTGATCAGATCATCTTTCACCGCTTCTTCCATAACAGCTGCGTATACTTCCGCGAAGGAATCAAGAATTTCCGTTCCCTCTTCAGACAGTTCTGCCGAGGCCTTTTCAAAGAGAATATTGGCGTCAAACCGGACAGTGCCGAACTCCTCATCGACCTGGACCTCAATTCCCGAACGCTTAAACGCATCCAGCAGTCTCTCAATCACTTTTTTTTGTTTTTCCAGCAGCTTCTCCGCTGAAGTCTCCGTGAGCTCCTGGGATCCTTCTGTATAATTGTTTGCCACTCCTCGCTGAAAATATAAGTCATAGTTGGAATTGTACTGATAGACCTTACCGTCCCGTACAAGGATCAGACCGTCACGCCCGGATACATTGCCGGAACCCAGGTCGATATATTGAAATTCCAGCTCGCCCGGCGTCTCTTCGCCTTCCTTCTGCCGGTCCTTTTTATCCCAGGTAATCCGGACATAGTTCCCATATGACTCCGCCTGCACACGGCTGCCCGGCACGAGATTATTATCTTCCCAGGCGTCATTGGCCGTCACGCTGGTTCCGTCGCTGAATTGCAGTTCCAAATAAGTGATTTTGTCGTGATCTTTCGGATCAGCTTTGGTGAAGTGGATATAGTAAATATCATCGACCATATCATAGCCCACACGGCTGATACCTTCAAAAACTCTCAGCCAATCATCCGGCTTTTTATTTTTATCGATCTGATAAGCTTCCATTGAATTGATAAGTGGCGCTTCACAGTCCCCTTGCCGCAGCACCATCTTGCCGTCCCTGAATTCGTATTGGAACCGCTCCTGCGGGGCGCCTTCAATAAAGAGAATATTTCCGGTTTCCGCATCCAGGAAATTATATTCCACCGGCGTGAGGACCAGCTCATCTCCTTCTACGTCATACAAGTAACGCTTATAATAGTAATCGTCGTTATCCTGCGCCGAGTATCTGAGCTCACACCAGAACAGACCCTGATATTCCGGGTGTGTTTTCCGGAGCGCTTCTGCCTTCTCTTTATATCTGTCATCTGAATGAAACATCTTATTTCCGTCCGCGTCCTGAAAATCGACGGAAAAATTAAGTCCATACGGATAATGGGTATGTTCTCCATTGCCCTCGTGGATCCTCTCGAGGTCAAGAATACGGCCGCCGTCCCAGGAGACCGGCAGCACCGAGAGCATGACCGGCTCCTCTATTACATTCTCTATTCTGTCATATACTTCTGTTCTCTGTGTAAAAGCGGGATTTGTGACCTGGCTCATCCATTCCTCATGGGTTTCACCTGTCAGTCTATAATGTGCCTCGAACATCGGGTTCACCGGCGGATCTGCATGAATCACTGTCTCTTCATGTACAGTCTGCTTCGCTGCATTGCTGTCCGCAGGACCGGCTGAAGAGCTGCCGCCCCCTCCGCATCCTGCCAACAGTGCGGCACAGAACACCACATTGATACACATACCGATTAACGTGCTTCTCTTTGAGCTCCTCATAAGCCTGCCTTTCCTTTCCGCACGCGTGTGCATCATTTCTTTCGTTTGCGAGTGCTTCCCGTTTTGGGGATCTGATCTTGTCTGTTGGATCATAGCGGCACTTTTCTCTGAGTGCCCCATGTTCAATATAGTATGGCAGGAAATAGCACTGAAATCAATGCATATAATTCTAATGTTGGATCATAGGCATTAATACTGAAGAGGCGGCCCCCAAAAGACCTGTATAGTCCAACATTGGCGTCAACAGCCCGCAGAGTTCAAATCAAGGTCGACATTGCGCGAAGGACATCATCTTCCAGAAGTGGAGTCGCTGTCCTTCTCATTTTCCCGGTATCTCCTCGTCATTAGGGTAGGCCCCTTTACAGAGATATTAAAAGCACAACAGTTCTGTAATTGGGTCTTCCCCCGATGGCCATCTCCTCGCTCACTTTCCCACGTTAAATCTAGCGACGAATTTAAAAGCATGATATTACTCTTTATATAATTAAATTCCACTTATCACGCAATATATTGCATTTTACAATTATTTCAGGTATAGTTTTACCGGAGGTGATTTTGTGAAGATTATGTATTATTCCTCGACCAATGAAGTTCTTTCAGAACTCGGAAGTCGAATTAAAGCCGCTCGTATCGCCATGGATGTCACACAAAAAGAAATGGCCCGTTTGACAAATCTCTCTCAGCGAACGATCAGCAACCTGGAAAACGGAAACGATGTCTCTTTCTCCACTGTGATTGATGTACTCCGTGCATTGGGCCAGCTTCAGAATCTTGATATCATGATCCCGGAACAGGGTCCACGTCCAAGTGAAATTGCAGCACTTGGAAAGCAGCGCGAACGGGTCAGAAGCAAAGCAGCAACTACCGTGCAGACACAGTCCGGCTGGAAATGGGGGGATGAAGAGTGACCGCGGCAGAAGTTTATTTATGGGGAACGAAAATCGGAACAGTTGTTTTTGACAGCGAAACCGGTCTGGGTTCTTTTGAATATGAACCCACCTTTCTGACTTCCGGGATTGAAGTGGCGCCTATTGTCATGCCGCTCTCAAGGCGTGTTTACACATTCCCTGAACTTGCCAGACAAAGTTTTCATGGTCTTCCGGGACTCCTTGCCGACAGCCTGCCGGATAAATTCGGAAATGCGGTTATCGATGCCTGGCTGCGAAGCCAGGGGCGGAGCCCCTCGTCTTTTGACCCGGTTGAACGGCTTTGCTACACCGGCAGCCGCGGAATGGGAGCTCTTGAATACGTGCCAGCCAGAGGGCCGAGCTCTGCTGAATCGAACTCAATTCAAATTGATGCCCTCGTACAGCTGGCTTCCGATATTCTTCGTTCCCGTGAGGATATGCATATTGTCATCGGCAAAAATGCCATGCAGGAAATCATCCGGGTGGGGACGTCAGCTGGCGGCGCAAGAGCAAAAGCAGTTATTGCCTGGAACCCAAAGACCGGAGACATCCGTTCCGGCCAGATTGATGCCGGAAAAGGGTATGAATACTGGCTGATCAAATTTGATGGCGTCAGTAAAAACGGCGACAAGGAAGGAGAGGACAGCCCTCAGTACACGAGGATTGAATATGCTTACTATCTGATGGCGAAAGAAGCGGGGATTCTGATGAACGAATGTCGGTTGTACGAAGAAAGCGGCCGTTATCATTTCATGACTCGTCGCTTTGACCGCGATCCAGTAACAGG
The DNA here is from genome assembly GCA_017469935.1 of Lachnospiraceae bacterium. Classification (GTDB taxonomy): domain Bacteria; phylum Bacillota; class Clostridia; order Lachnospirales; family Lachnospiraceae; genus CAG-791. Next base: position 38,367 of record JAFUFL010000016.1, on the reverse strand, counting down.
TGCAAAATTCCATATGCAGTCATTGGGCGGCATGGCACACTTTGATTTCAACCAGCCCGGCGTATACAGCTATGAGCAGGCAGCTCAGGTAATGCGGCAACTCCGCCTCTCAGGCACAGAGATCTGTCAGTTCTTTCGCCGGATGGTGTTTAATGTCCTTGCCCGAAATCAGGATGATCATGTCAAAGATGTTTCGTTTCTTATGGACCGGCGTGGAAAATGGTATCTTTCTCCGGCTTATGATATGACTTATGCCTATAATCCGGACGGTATGTGGACCGGAACACACCAGATGACTGTAAACGGAAAGCGTACAGATATTCTCAGACAGGATCTCCTTGCTGCTGCAGGAAACATGGGGATAAAAAAAGCGGAAGCAGAACAGATCATCTCAGAAATTCAGGCCTGTCTGGAAAAGTGGATGAATTATGCCGAGATTGCTGAGATCAGGGAAGCAACTGCTGAAAAAATACAAAGGGTCTTTATAACGTTTTGAGCCCCACATATCTTCTTCTTTGGAACCCATACTTTTTGAGATAGTCTCGAACCAAATCGCCGACCTGTCGGCGGATATCACAAATCATTCCTTTTTGAATGTGGATAGCTAGTGGAAAAACGTCGGCTCTATGGCTCCATGCAAAAACAACCTCGACGTCGTTCCCTGTGCGCAACAATAATAAGTTTATCTGTCCAAGCTGGATTCATCCAAAAGAAAATCATAAATACCTAATCTAAGTATCCCATTTTCATCTGTCCAGCTTTTTCCATATGATTTCGAAACAACTATTTTTTTGAACGAATCATCTATTGCAAGAAGCGCTCTGATTTCTGCTTTCTCCTTTTCCTTATCATCCATACTCAGTGCTGATTGTATATAATACTTTTTGCTTCCTTTACGAGCGATAAAATCTACTTCAAGATTCTTCTGCGTGCGTTTGCCTTCTTTGTTGCGCTCTACGATCGCAACATTTCCTATATCAACAGCATATCCTCTTGATATCAATTCGTTATAGATGATGTTTTCCATGATATGGGTCTCCTCCTGTTGCCTGAGACCTAATCTAACATTTCTGAGGCCCACATCGGTACAGTAGTATTTTGATGGGTACTCAAAGTACTTAATCAGTTTGTTTAGATATTTTTCTCGTTTGTAGATCATCTCAGCTCTCCGGAATCTAATCAACTTGTCGACTAATTTTCGATTATATAATACCACGAGCTTTTTCTGAATTTAATCGTTTTGTCGACATAATTCCGATTAGCAGTTTTTAGAAGTAGAATCAGAATCAAAATATAAAGCCCCTATCGCCATGATGGCAATAAGGAGCTTTCATCTGCTTTTATCATCAACCTATCTTCGGTGAAAGAAAAAAGAGTGATGACATAATTCCTTCTTCAGGATATAATGTCATCACTCTTTCTTATATCTTAAGGTCCCTGCTATGGCCGGTTCAGCTCCATTATTCTGTCCAGATATTTTTTCTTTGCTCCATCCGGCAAAATAGTGTACTGATACTCCATGATCGCATCCATGATCTCGTCCGCGCTCCTTCTTCCGAGATTGCGAATCTTCAGAAGATCCTCGCGAGTGTCGATATTTTGCACCAGATCTCCCAATGTGGCTATTCCGGCCCTCCGCAGGCAGTTGAAGGACCTGACCGACAGTTCCAGCTCCTCGATGGGCGTTTCCAATAGTTCCTTCCCCAGATAGACCGGGAATCGCAGGCGCCTTCCCAGGTTTCCCAGGCGGCTGCAAATTTCGTGAAGCTCTCTACACTCTCTTTTTCTCTCCATCATCGACGCTCTCTCCTTCCGTCCTCTTGAGATCCGAAAGCAGAATATGCCAACTGATCTTCCGGATCCCTTTCGTGTGGTTGAAGAGATAATTCACATGTGCCTCCATCGTCGAAGGGTTGGCGCTTCGGCCGAGGCAGTGGATCCTGCACTCGCCGGTCGTGCTGTAGATTGCTTCCAGCTTGCGGTCCGCGCGCAGAACCCTGACCACTTCCGCGTACTCCTCGGGGATTGCTTCAATGTCGATCGTGTAGCGGATCCCTTCCCGGGCCTTCTCCTCATCGATCACTGCCCGATAGCCCCGGATCACGCCGGCCTTCTCCATCGCATCCATGCGCTTCTTTACCGCCACGCGGGAGAGTCCCGCGGCTTTCCCAATCTCGGAATAACTCATGCGCCCATTGTCCTTGATAAGTTCCAGTATCGTACGATCGATCTTATCCATTTTCTATTGGCGCCTCCTTAGTTGTATCTTGTGAACGATCTCTTCTGCTTTTTTGTTGCTTGTTGCTGCACAGCGTCGACTCTGTACGATTATCCTATCAGCACAAAAAGAGGAAAGCAAGGCGTCCGGTTGCGAAGCGTAAGCAGGCGGTTTCGTTTCGAAGCGTGATCGGGTGGTTTCGTTTCGAAACCGACCTCTGGGGTATCGGCATATTTTGTCGCATGGCGCAGCGAGAAAGAATGGAAGGCGGTGATGTCACGTCTTCTTTCGAGATCAGAGAGTGCAGTGTTTCCGGGGGCATTACATCACATTCACCAACAAAAACACGTCCGCAACCAAGCTGGCCTGAAATACGACCATCCTGGTTTATACTACAGATAGAATGACAACTCATACAATCCGCCGTATATTGTTAGTATGGCAAGGGAAAAATCCCTGTATCACACTCAGAAATCTGCGAAAGGAAAAGGATCAAGACTATGACGACACGCAACACTGTTTTATCAAGCTCATACGTTCTCTATCTGTCCCTTCTGCTCTCCGGCAGTAAGGTCCTTTTGGCGTGTGAGAATACTCCGATCAAACGATGGCGTAAATAGACTTTTCATGATGATTCATCGATTGTCAGGCCGCCTGTACGGAGCACTCCGCGCAGGCGGTCATTTTTATGGGCAGGTATGCCTAGCGGCGAGGGCGGCGGACTGTAAATCCGTTACATCAGAAACACCGAAGGTTCGAGTCCTTCCCTGCCCACTGTTTTGCTCCCGTATCCCAATTGGAAGAGGAAACCGGTTTAAACCCGGCTCAGTGAGGGTTCAACTCCCTTCGGAAGCACTATGCGGTATATCCGCATTCTCGCATTATGGCTGAGAAGCCAAAACAGAATATGCCTCTGTAGCAGAACTGGAATATGCGCCGGGCTAAGGATCCGGGCTTTTGCGGGTTCGAATCCCGCCAGAGGTACTATACAGGAGTGACGGAATGGAATACGTACCCGCCTCAAAAGCGGGGTTTTGAGGGTTCGAGTCCCTCCATCTCCGCTTTCCGCCGCTCTGGCAGAATTGGCAAATGCACCTGCCTGCTAAGCAGGGGCCGGCTTGTCCGGCATCCGGGGTCGGGACCCGGGAGCGGCGCTCAAAAAAACTGCAGACCGTATTGAATATACGATCTGCAGCTTTTCAATCTTCGTTTACGGGAACGACCTCCCTGTCATCTAGTGCCGGATGTGAGCGGCAGCCCTTTACCTTCATCAGGAATCAGTAAACGTAATAATGCTCCAAATTTTCTGTGAACGGTTTCTTGAAGCAGAAAAACGACCCGCCGGGAAACTCATTCACCATCTTAACTCCTTTGGGACTGAGGTGAACAACATGAGTCGTAATATCCAAGAAACTTCCACCCTCTTTATTATCGCAATAGACAAAGGTGCTGTCAGCTATATAATGCGATCCTTCGTATATACTCGGTCCTGAAATCTCGCCAATTTGTTCTCCGTTTTTATAAAAAGAGAAAGCATGATTATCTCCGTCCATCCATCCGATAATGATACAGCCATCTTCCGCAATTTTAACGTCTTTATATTTGTCTATTCCTTCTACTGCAAGAGAAAGCTCTCCGTCTTTTATACAGTACAGATTTCCGTTCTGTTTAAAATAGGGGACATTTCCGACGAAATAGAATAATGAAACGTCACCGTCTGTTTGTTTAGCATCTGTTAGTGTAAGGTTGTCTCTTTTGGCATAATAAGTTGTCTCATCTAATTCGAACAAAATAGTGCTGCCGTCTTCTGTCTCACGCATAAAATAGAGTTCGCCGTTGAATCCCTGCAGTTCCGTCTCATTTTCGTTGCCGGTTATACAGAATAATTTCTCCTCCTCATCGTCAAGCTTATTATACATGCAGAACCCATTGGAGAAATGTGGATGTATTGCCTTTTCAACCACTTCTTTGACCGATCCGCCGTCAGTCCTATAGATTGTATAGTAATCCTTGTAATGTCCTGACCAACCTAATATTTCCTTCTTTCTAAGTGCTATAAATAATTCGCCATTACTGTTAATTTCAAATTTTGAGTTGTTATGATCGTACTCTCCGCAGTCCAATTTACCGAGCCCTGTAACAGTTGCCATATACATAGATCCATTTTCCATCTTCCGTTATACACCCTTTCGCGTTACTAAATAAATAATCAGACGGGAACGGATATGATTTCGGCTTCTTAGCCAGGGCATTATCGACATAGTAAAAAGACTCGTTTTCAAAATCGAAATAGTATGCGGGACATACCTGCGCAGAATCAGATTCAGACGAAGAGTTCCCCTTCCCTCCGCAGCCGCTCAGCACCAGTGCCGACATCCCTAAGGCCAATGCGATTTTCCAAGATTTCATAAACACCCTCCTCATTTCAATCCTGACTGTCCCGGCAGGGATTACGATTGTTTTAAGCTCCCTGCACTCCTTGAACGCCTCATCCCGGAGATCCCTCCGGCGGCACTCGCCCTGTAAAGCCGGACGGTACAGTTCCAACACTCCCGCACCTCACTCCAGCTCCGAAAACTTGTCATTGAAGAGAGCCTTAATCCTCTCATACTGCTCCTGCGTAGGTTCCGGAGCCTTCTCTCCGGCATTCAGAAGGATATGTCTGGCAATGCTGTCACAGCGGTCGATGATCCGCTCATATCCGGTACAGATCTCCGAGAAGGCCCTGCTGCCGTCCGGGCTGCACTCGCCGTTGTGGAGTCTTCTTACATTTCTTCTGTTGATCCGGCCCAGGAGGTCCGTGATGATCTCCCTGTAAACCTGCACGGTACCTGCAAGCCTTGTATTCTGCGTCGCGTAGTCGTGCACGGTTGCTTCCAGTATTTCCTGGACAGCGCTTCCGAATGTGCTCAGGTCCTTCCTCGCTTCCTCGGAGAAACTGTCACCCTTCTTCTTGAGCCCCGTAAAGGACTCCTCCATGAACCCGATCTTATCCGCCATTTCCGCGCAGTTGTTCACAACGCTGCTCAAAAAGGCGAGATTTCTGGCGTCCGCGTCATGCATCCTGTGTTCGGAGAGGCGTATGCAGTATTTTCTGATCTGGCTCACATAGTGATCCGCCTTGGTATCCAGATGCTTCATTTCCTCGGACTTCTCATCCAGGTTCTTGTCGATCATATCCAGATAAGCATCATAGTATTCCTGTACCACATCTGCCAGCATGAAAGAGGCAGTCCTGACCTGATCGATCGCGAATGCGGGGTTCTGCAGAAACAGAGGATTGAGAATGGTAAGTGTATCTGCTTCTTCTTCTTTCTCCGCCGCGTTGAAGGGAAGGATAATGTGCACCAGCTTGACAAGAGGTCTTGTCAGAGGCAGGAATACCGCGCTCCCCACCAGGTTGATCAGCGTGTGGAAGGCAGCGATTCCGACCGCTCCGCTCTCCTGACTGAGAAAAGCAAAGCTGAACATACCGGACAGGATGCTGAAAACTATCAGGAATATCGTATTTCGGATCAGGTTGTAGCTGAGGTGGACCAGCGCCGCTCTTTTGCCCTTGTTGCCGCCGCTTAGCGACGCAAGGATCGCTGTGAGACAGGTTCCCAGCTGCGCGCCGCACACGATCGGAATCGCCATCCCGTAGGTAACTCCTACAGACATTGCGAGAGCCTGCAGAATACCGATGGCGGCCGCCGAGCTCTGGATCATGAGCGTACAGGCAATTCCCACAAGCACGCCGATGAAAGGGTTCGTAGCGCGCAGCATCATCTGGTTGAAGGCAGGGACATTCTGCAGCGGCGCCACAGAATCGCTCATCATATCCATACCGATCATCATGACGGAAAAGCCCACGACGATCGTACCGATCGACCTCTGTTTGTCACCCTTGGCAAACATCAGGAATACAACGCCTCCGATGGCCAGGAAAGGCGTAAAGGAGGACGGCTTGAGGAGCTGCAGCCAGAAAGAGCCGCCCAGCGAGTTTAAGCTCAGGAGCCAGGCCGTTGCCGTCGTCCCGAGATTGGCTCCGATCATAACGCCTGCGGACTGCGCCACCGTCATAATACTCGAGTTGACAAGTCCGACGACCATTACCGTCGTAACCGATGACTGCACAAATACCGCCAGAATCGTGCCAAATGCCCAGCCGGCAAAGCGGTTTGCGGTGATCTTATCGATCAGGCCGCTGAGTTTCCCGCCTGCGAGCTGCGTCAGTGTGTCGCTCATCACGTTCATGCCGAACATGAACAGCGCAAGCCCGCCCAGCATTCCCGTAATCAATCCAAATATTTCTGTTCCACTCATATCTTTAGTTCCCTTATGTTCTGATTGTCCAAAAATCTCACAGCTTTTTGCGGAATTTCCACACCTGAACCTCATAAGGCCTCAGCTCGCAGGGCTGCGCCGTTGCTCCGTTTTTCATCTCTTCTTCGGAGATATAATTGTCCAGGATCAGTCTTCCCTTCTTGTAATTATATCCTCTCGGCATGCGGTAGGAACGGTCATGCGCGTCGAAGGAGCAGACCACAAGGATCCTCTCCTCCAGCCCGTTTGCTTTATCCGTATACTTTCTCTCGTACATGAATATTTTGCTGCTCTGGGGGAAGTATTCCCGATAGGTTCCAAAGAGCAGCGTCCGGCTGTGCTTTCTCAGCGCAAGGCACCGCCTGTAGAAATTCAGGATACTGCGCGGATCTTTGTCCTCCGACGCGGCATTTATGAACGAGTAGTTGGGATTGACATAAAACCACGGATTTCCGGTCGTAAATCCCGCATTTTTGCCGTCCGTCCACTGCACCGGCGTCCTCGCCGAGTCACGGGTCGACACATGAATGCGCTCGAGCCTGCGCTCCACCGAATCCTTCAGGAAGAAGGAATTATAGGCATTTTTCGCGGCCACATCGATGTACTTGTCGATGGAATTGAGCGCGATGTTGGTCATGCCCAGCTCCTGCCCCTGGTACAGGAAGGGCGTCCCCCTCTGCAAAATATAGCAGGCCGCGAGCATCGAACCCGACTCTTTCCACCAGCGCAGATTTCCGTATCTGCTCACGACGCGCGGGTGGTCGTGGTTCTCCAGGTACAGCGCAAACCAGGCCTTTCCCTGCAGGCCGTACTGCCAGCGGCGAAAAGCGCTCTTGAGCTTGCGCAGCCGGAAGCCGTGATAGATGTACTCGGTCATGAAGCAGTCCGCGAACATGGTGTCAAACTGGATCAGCATGTCCAGGACCCTCTTGCGGCCGCCTATGTAGGTAAGGGCTGTCTTCACGGATGTAAAGGGTGCCTCTCCGATCTGCACGGCGCCGTACTCGCGCGCCACCTGCCGGAACTCTTCCAGGTATTTGTGCAGGTTGGGCCCGTCCTTGTAAAAGGGCAGTCCGTTGATCGCGGGCACAAAGGACCAGCCGTCCGGCATATCCGGGTTCTTGGAGATGAAGTTGATGACGTCCTCCCTGAATCCGTCCACGCCCATATCCAGCCAGAAGCGCATGATGCTCTTGACCTCTTCGCGGACTTTGGGGTTGTCCATGTTCAGGTCCGGCTGTTTTTTGGCAAAAACGTGAAGATAGTACTGTTCTCTCTGCTCGTTGTACTCCCAGGCGATCCCCTCAAACTGGCTGTACCAGTTGTTGGGCGGAAGCTTCTCCTCGCCTTTGAAGCGGGGCTCGCGCCAGATGTAATAGTCGCTGTAGGGGTTGTCCTTGCCTCCCTTGCAGCTCTCTATGAACCAGGGATGCTCGTCCGAGGTGTGATTGATCACCAGATCCAGCAGCACTTTGAGCCCCAGCTCATGCGCGCGGTCCAGCACTTTTTTGAACTGCTCCAGCGTCCCGTATTCGGGATGTATGTTCTTGTAATCGGAGATGTCATATCCGTAATCCGCGTTGGGCGAAGGGTAGATCGGGCTGAACCAGATGCCGTCCACGCCGAGCTCTTTGATATATTCCAGCTTGTCGTAGACGCCGTACAGGTCGCCGATCCCGTCGCCGTTTCCGTCGCAAAAGCTCCGGATCCAGATCTGATAGAAAGACATCTTCCGAAAATCATATTGCTTTTTCACTTCCTGAAAAGCTCCTCCGCTTCTGTCCACAAGTCTTCCACAACGTCATTCCAGCGAAGCTTCTGGCTGTCCAGAGAGCGCATCTCCGCCTGGGTATACTCCACCATATCCAGCGCTTTGGCGCGCATATCGCCCACTGCTTCCTTAACATTCATACGCGCCTTGTGCGTCTCTTCCATTGCCCTCGCGACCATCCTGACCATATTGTCGGTGAACTGTTTCTTGCGGGAGGGCATCGCGCCGATCTTCTTTCTGGCAAGAATATACTGATAGCGCTCATAGGCCTTCGCCACACATTCCTGCCAGGAGAGGTAGATCTCGTCCATCGCGTGCTGTCCCACGTCGTGCACGTGATTGAGGTCTTTGCAGACTCTCATCAGGAGCTGCGCCATTGCCTCCGCGGACTCCTCGATGATAAAGCCGTTGCGGTCGTCCGTGATGCCTTCCGCCGCGCAGGAGTCCTTAATCAGTACGCTGGCCAGCCCGCAGGCCGCCGCCTCACGAACGACCAGCCCGTTGGTGTCGAAGGTGGACGGAAACAGGAAGAGATCGCCTCTTGTGTTCCACGCGCGCAGTACGTCGCGGTCGTAGATCGGGCCGGTGAAGAAGACCTTGGGGTTCTCCCCGCCCATCAGCCCAAGCTCCTCGGCTTTCTGCTCAAGCGCCTCTTTGTCCGGGCCTTTTCCTATAAAGACCATGCGGAAGTCCTGTCCGCTGTCCGCCAGAATTTTCAGCGCGTCCAGGATCAGGGGAAGATTCTTGTAGTTGATGAGCCTGCCGACGTACAAAAACATAGGGACGTCTTTCGGCAGATCATAGCCGGCCGTCGCCTTGTCGACGGCTTCCTTGTCCACTCTGCCCTTGGCAAAATCGACGCCGTTGTTCATGACGCGGTAGTCGCCCTGAAAACCGAGCGCCTTCAGCGATTTGCCGGCCCCGTCGCTGACGACCCAGATGTCATCGCAGGCCTCGATATTGCCGACCATGGCCTTGATCGTCTCCTCGGCAATCAGGTCTATTTTGGCGGCTCTTCGGATATCGATGTCATATTTCGTGTGATAGGTAAAGATGATCGGCGCACCCGTCATCTCGCGCACAAGGCGCGCCACGACCGTCGCCGACGCGGGACCGTGGGTGTGAATGATATCGGGGCCGAAATCTGCCAGCTCCGAAACCGCCTCTCCGACCAGAGGGTTCCCGGTGCGGTATCCGTTGGTCTGCGCGGACGTGTCGAAACTGGGATAAGCGACCACCTTGTAAGGGTATTCGTCATATTTGCCATCCGGATATCTGGGCGTTCCGACCTCGATCTGGGCGCCGAAATCGCTCATCATATAATTGGCGTAATTCATGAGTACGTTGACTACTCCGTCAATCACAGGCGGAAAGGACTCGTTTAAAAGACAGACTTTCATATTACCTCCTGCTGCGAATCTAGATAACGAATACTGTAATTATTCAGCACCCGGGGTGCTGAATAATTACAGTATATCAAAAAGACAGGCGCCCGCGCCTGTCTTTTTTCATCATGTTCACATTTAAGGCTCGCAGAGCGAGCCGCTGCGCCGCGTGCGGGCTGCCCGAAGGGCAGCATCTTCCTTCCCGCACGCGTGTGCATCAAATAACACAGTGGGGGCTTGCCCCCCTGTGTTATCACTGGAATCTCTCGTCGATGACCCTCTTGGACTTCTTCTCGCTTCGGGGCAGGAAACCGAGCTCCACCACGTAGACGATGGGCGTGAAGCCGATCTTGCTCTTGACCGCTGCCGCGACCTTCTGCTGCAGGGCCTTGAAGTCGTTGCTGCCGCTGGTCTCGACATAGATACGCATACTGTCCTTGCCGTCGAGGTGGGAGATGCGGATCTGGTACTCGCTGGACAGCTCGGGGAAGGTTCCCAGGATCTCCTCGATCTGCTTGGGGAACACGTTGACGCCCTTGATCTTCATCATGTCGTCGCTTCGGCCGGTGATCACGTCGATGCGGGGGAACTTGCTGCCGCAAGGGCACTCGCCCGGAATGATCCTGGAGAGGTCGTGCGTGCGGAAGCGGATGAGCGGCGCGCCCTCCTTGACAAGCGTCGTGATGACGATCTCGCCCCACTCGCCGTCGGGAACGTTCTTGCCGGTCTGCGGATCGATGATCTCGAGATACAGATAGTCGTCCCAGTAGTGCATGCCGGTGTCATATTTGCAGTTGATGCCGATACCGGGGCCGTAAATCTCCGTCAGGCCGTAAATATCGTAAAGCTCTATGCCGAGCTCCGTGGAGATGCGCTTGCGCATCTTCTCGCCCCAGCGCTCCGAGCCGATGACGCCCTTCTTGAGGTGGATCTTGTCGGCGATGCCCCTCTTCTCGATCTCCTCGGCCAGAAGCAGCGCGTATGAGGACGTCGCACACAGGACGGTCGATTTCAGGTCCATCATCATCTGCAGCTGTTTCTCGGTGTTGCCGGGTCCCATGGGGATGGCCATGGCGCCGAGCTTCTCGCAGCCGTTCTGGAAACCGATTCCCGCTGTCCACAGGCCGTAGCCGGGCGTGATATGGATACGGTCCTCTTTCGTGATGCCCGCGAATTCATAGCAGCGCTTGAACATCTCGCCCCAGTCATCCACGTCTTTGGCGGTATAGGGAATGATGACAGGCATTCCCGTCGTGCCCGAAGAAGAGTGGATCCTGACCACTTCGTCTTCCTTGCAGGTCATCAGTCCCAGCGGATACGCCTCGCGCAGGTCCTGCTTCTCGGAAAAAGGAAGATTTAAGAAATCCTCCACGCTCTCGACATGGTCGATGCCCGCCTCTTTGAGGCGCTTTCCGTAGAAATTGTCTGCGGCGATCAGACGCTTAATCTGATTGTTTACCTGTGCCAGCTGCTTCTCATTAATTTGCATTTTTTACCTCCATGCACCAGGACAGTGCTTTTTTATTTAATTCGAGGAATTTCTCCGGCACTCTCTCGCGCACCGCGTTCTCCAGATCTTCCTCGCTGAGCCCCAGCTCTCCGCTCCTGAGGGCGGCTCCCAGAAGTACGACGTTCAATACTTTGGCGCTGCCCAGCTCCTTAGCGGCCTTATCCGCGTCCACGATCGTCAGGCGCTCCACGTGCGCTTTCAGATACTCGATCATGGCGTCCGCATCGTAATTTGACTGGCCGATCATGGCGCTCACCGGCATCACCGGCCTGCTGCTGACGACCACTGCGCCGCCTTTCTTCAGGAAAGGAAGCTGCCGGACCGTCTCGCCCGGCTCAAAGCCGATGATCAGGTCCACTTCGCCCTTGCCGATCAGCGGGGAATTTGTTCCATCACCCAGCCGCAGGTGGCTGAAAACACTGCCGCCGCGCTGCGCCATTCCGATGGTCTCTGCGGTCTTGATAGGGATTTTTCTGTCCATGGCCGCCGTCGCGATCAGCCTCGATGCCAAAATAGTGCCCTGCCCGCCGACGCCGCACAAAATGATGTTCTTACTCATGACGGCCTCCTTTCTGCAGGTCTTCACCGGGAATCGCCGTGTCGTTTTTATTACCGCCCGAGATCGCCTTCACCGGGCAGAGCTGCTCGCAGAGCGTGCAGCCGGTGCACATGGAAGTGTCGATCTTCGCTTTTTTGCCGTCTTCACCCAGAATGAGCGCCGGGCACCCCAGTTCCCGGATGCATTTGCCGCAGGCGATGCACTTGTCGGGATCCACGCGGGAGTGTCCCTTGGGCTTGGAGATCGCAATGCAGGGCGACCGGAAGATGATGGCCTTGACGCCGGGCTCGTCCGCGACGCGCTTTACCGTCTCCACGGAGAGCGCGTAATCCAGCGGATCCACTGTCTCCACCACTTTGAGGCCGATCGCTCTGAGGACCTTCTCGATGCTGACCTTCTCCACGATCTGGCCCATCACCGTGCGTCCGGTTCCCGGATGCGGCTGGTGGCCGGTCATAGCGGTCGTCGAATTGTCCAGAACGACCAGAGTCATATCCGCCTGATTGTAAAAGGCGTTGATCGTCTCCGTGATCCCCGAAGCGAAGAAAGTGGAGTCTCCTACGAATGCAAAACATTTGGTATCCGGTTCAATATGTCCCACGCCCTGCGCGATGCCGATGCCTGCGCCCATGCAGAGGCAGGTGTCGCACATATCCAGAGGCGCGGCGTTTCCCAGCGTATAGCAGCCGATATCGCCGCAGTAAATGGTCTTCTTCCCGCGCATGGCGGCCTTGACCGCATAGAAAGAAGCCCTGTGGGGACATCCCGCGCACAGCACCGGAGGCCTGACGGGCAGGGCCGGCGGCTGGGGCAAAACATTGCCGCCTTCAGACTGCGCACCGTTCCCGGCAGTTTCTCCAAGGAACTGCGTCAGCGCATTCCCGACGATCTCCATGGAATTCTCCCCTGAGGGCGGAATATCGCCGGTGAGCTTGCCGCGGATCCTCACCTTGAGGCCGAACTTGCCGCAGATGAATGTGAGCGCGCGCTCGATCACGGGATCCAGCTCCTCTACGCACAGAACTTCATCGAGTCCTTCGAGGAAGTCCAGCGCCAGCTTTTCCGGGAAGGGGAAGGGCGTCGCCACTCTCATGACGCGGGCGTCTCTCCCGTGCAGGGAGTCCAGCGTATACATGAAGTTGACGCCGTGGGTCGCGATTCCCTTGCGACATCCGGCAGGTTCGGCTTCCTTCAGAATCTGATTCCGGGGATAGTCCGAGAGGATATCCTTAAGCTGTGCGTTTCTCTTCTCGATCAGCGCGTGATTCTTTACGGACAGCCTGGGGAAGATGACCCATCTGGACGGGTCCTTCACAAATCCTTCCGGCTTATTGACATAATACTCTGCGGGATCCTTGACCTCGACTGCCTCGTAACCATGATCCACTCTCGTGGTCGCGCGGAAGAATACGGGCGTTCCGTACTTTTCCGAGAAGTCAAAAGCTTCCTGGATCATCTCATAAGCTTCCGCCACAGACGCCGGATCAAACACCGGCACTTTGGAGAACATTCCGAAAGTCCGTGTATCCTGCTCCGTCTGGGAGGAGATCGGGCCCGGATCGTCCGCCACAAGCACTACCATGCCTCCCTTGACGCCGATATATTCAAGGCTCATCAGAGGATCGGACGCCACATTCAGGCCGACCTGCTTCATGGTCACCAGCGCGCGGGCTCCCGTGTAGGCCGCGCCTGCAGCCACTTCCATGCCCGCCTTTTCATTGATCGACCACTCCACATATACATTGCCCGGATTTCTCTTTGCGATCGTCTCGAGTACTTCCGTCGACGGCGTACCCGGATAGCCGGAGACCAGGTTCACGCCCGCGGCGAGCGCCCCCAGCGCGATCGCCTCGTTGCCCATTAGAAATTCTTTGTGCATAACAGTACCTCATTTATGTTGTTATCTAAGTAGATTTTCCATATGCATAGACAGATACACTTTACCACATTGACGTGACGAATACAATTTCTTCTTTGCAGGCGCGCTGTCCGGATCCCCTTTCATGTCCCTGCTTTATTCCCGAGTCTGAGATTGATGATCTGAAAAAAGATATGTATAATAGTCGATATAGCAGAAAAAACCGGGAATGGGGCGCACCTCATTCCACGCCACTTTTAAAGGATTTTATATGGATAAAATAGCAACCGGCATAGTTGATAAGCTGAACATTATTGGTTTCTTTAACGTTATTCTTTCCGGCGGCGTACTCCTGTACGGAATATCGTCTCTGCTGGACCTGTATACGCCCAACATATTTTTCGCAAAGCTCGGACTGGAAAATGATATTGAAAAAGGAATTATAATATGCGTTGCGTGTTATATCATCGGCAATGCGCTGCAATGCCTTCAGGAGTATCTGTTCAAGGCCCTCAAAAGAAGTGTCATGAACGGGTGCCTGGCCGACGTCGAAAAGACAGAAGGACCCGCGCCGGGCATAACCGTCCTGACAAATAGCTACAGACGGAAAGGGATCATTAAACTGGCTTCCGATCTGTTCAAGCAAAAGGGCCTGGGCGAGTTTGATCCGAATGACCCGGATATGTGCAATTACTTCTTCGATTATTGCGATTACAGCAATTCGATCAAGGGCAACGGCAGCAAGGCCAGCCGGCTGAGCGAGTCGGCCACATTTTATGAACAGCTGGCAGTTGCATTTTATATGCTGGTCCTGGTCGGGGTCCTCATACTGATCTTTGCACATACCGGCGAATGGCCGTATTGCATTGGTTATCTGGTATTGGGCGCCATCTTCACGGCCAGAGCATATAAGTACCGCAAGGACTGGGGCAAAACGGTGCTTGCGACGTATGAAGCGACAGTCGACAAGGAATTGTCGGAGAACAAAGAGAGAATACTCAGACTGCGCTACGACAAAATGCCCGAATAATCATAAGCAGAATTGAGAAGGGTGCTGCACCGGCTGATCATGACTGCCCGGAAGGGAGTCATATCATTGGCCGGGGCAGCGCCCTTTTTTTGCATACATATGCGCATGGCTCATTGCTAACGCGCAGAAAAAGAGGCGCTCCCACGCCGCACCGCAGTGTCTCGTGAAAACGCCCCCTTTTCCGCTATCAAGGAGTCACATATTATGTATAGGCCCACCTTGCAGAGAATCCCCCTCTCTGTGGTGTTCCACATAACCGAAATCTTGTCTGTCCCTGAGACCGGGACAAAGATGATGTGCGGCTGACGCCGCTTTTATAATTATACACCATCTCATGAAAATTTCATCAAATACTCTGAAATTCCTTTAGCATTCGCAAACCTGTATTATCTCTTAACTCTTGCACCTGCGCCGCCCATGATGCCTTCGACTTCGTCAACAGTAGCCATGGAGGTATCGCCGGGAGTTGTCATAGCCAGTGCGCCGTGAGCTGCACCGTAGTTGACAGCCTTCTCGGGATCGCCGGTTGTCATCAGGCCGTAAACAAGGCCGGATGCGAAGGAATCGCCGCCGCCTACGCGGTCCATGATCTCAAGTCCGTTGTACTCCTTGGACATGTAGATCTCGCCGCCTGCCCAGCAAAGAGCCTTCCAGTCGTTAACGGTAGCGGTCTTAACGGTACGAAGAGTGGTGGCAACAGCCTTGAAGTTAGGATAGGTCTTAGCTGCCTCGCCGATCATCTTCTTGTAACCGTCGATGTTGAGTTCCTTGAGGTTCTCATCGTTGCCTTCGATTGCAAAGCCGAGGCATGCCGTGAAGTCTTCCTCGTTGCCGATCATGACGTCGACATACTTGGCAACTTCCTTGTTGACTTCCTGAGCCTTTGCAAGGCCGCCGATCGCGCTCCACATGGAAGGACGATAGTTGAGGTCATAGGATACGAATGTGCCGTACTTCTTAGCGGTCTTGCAAGCCGCGATAACGGTCTCGCATGCCTGCTCGGAAAGAGCTGCATAGATACCGCCGGTGTGCAGCCAGCGAACGCCGAGTGTGCCGAAGATGTACTCGAAATCGAAATCTTCGGGAGTAGCCTGAGAGATTGCAGTGTTTGCTCTGTCGGAGCAGCCCATAGCGCCGCGGATGCCGAAGCCTCTCTCGGTGAAGTTCAGGCCGTTTCTGCAGATTCTGCCGATACCGTCAGTCTTCTTCCAGTAGATCAGGTCTGTGCCTACGCCGCCCTGCTCGATGAAATCCTTCATCAGCTTGCCGACTTCGTTATCGGCAAAAGCAGTGATAACAGCGGTGTTCATGCCGAAGCACTTGTGCAGGCCGCGAATAACGTTGTACTCGCCGCCGCCTTCCCATGCGCGGAAAGAACGAGCTGTGCGGATACGGCCTTCGCCGGGATCAAGACGAAGCATTACTTCTCCGAGGCTGACTGCGTCATACTTATAAGTTCCCTCAGGTTTAAGATCAAATTTCATAATTTCTTCCCTCCTAATTGTCTTATTACCGGCAAATGATCAGCCGCGGACTTCCTTAACGATTGCTGCTGCCTCTGCTACCAGAGCCTTGATCTCGTCGAACTTGCCTTCGTTAACAAGCTTCTTCGGAACCATCCAGCTGCCGCCGCAGGCTACGATTCTGTCATAGGCAAGATAATCTCTTACGTTGTTGGCGTTGATGCCGCCGGTGGGCATGAAGCTCAGGTTTACATAAGGAGCTGCGACAGCCTTGATCATCTTGAGGCCGCCTGCGGGCTCTGCGGGGAAGAACTTGACAAAGTCAAGGCCGAGAGCAAGTGCCTGCTCCATCTCGCTGGGAGTCTGTGTGCCGGGAGTTACCGGGATGCCCTTGTCCAGGCAGTATTTCACGACTTCGGGGTTGAGGCCGGGGCTTACGATGAACTTTGCGCCGCAAGCGATCGCGCGGTCAACCTGCTCGGTTGTCAGGACTGTGCCTGCGCCAACCAGCATATCGGGATATTCTTCTGTCATGATCTTGATCACATCTGCCGCCGCCGCGGTACGGAATGTAACCTCTGCGCAGGGAAGGCCGCCCTCTGTGAGTGCCTTTGCAAGAGGCGCCGCATCCTTCGCGTCATCCAATACTACTACGGGAACAATACCAATTTTTCTGAATTCCGCCTTAAAATCTTTCATTTTGCTATACATCTCCTTTTTATTTGCAGCTGATGTGCCTAAAACTACTACTATTTTATCCTTTATAGGCCTCCTTGTACATAGACAAGTTCGACCATAAAATGGACAACTTGGCAAAAAGTCCGGCATGTTCCTGTGTTTTTCCGTACTTTTTCCGAACTTTTTTCCGTTTGAAGGCGGCATTTCCCTACCCGCCTTCTTCCGCCGGACGGCGCCCCGCTTACTGATGGTCCTCCCCTGTGATATACCTCTTAAAGGCGGGGTTTACGTAGATCTTAAACGGGCTCATGCTCAGGTCCGGCGCGATCTTCGCCGCCCGGTCTGCGAAATCCGACGCTCTTTCCGGAAGGGAGAAGGAATGGATCGAATATCTGCCCGTCCTGTCATAGACAACATTGTCGATCATCTCCGTAAACTCCGGATCGTCCATGGGAGTACCGGAACTGTAAAGCGGCTGCCACCAGGACTCTTTCAGGAGCCGCGCGGTCACATTGCCGTCCTTGTCGACCCTGTCATCGTATTTTTTGGCGTAGGCTTCGATCACGCCGTGGAATCTCTCTTTTTCCTCGGCCGTGTCAAACTCGATCATCAGGTCATACTCCACGCAGCTGCAGAGATAACGCCCGTTTTCCTGCTTTTCCACCGCGTATGTCGGAGAAGGAATATCCGGCGTGCCCCACTCGGGCAGATACTCATAGACCGATACCTTGGGCTCGATCTGCACGTAACCGTCCATTCCCTCGCTCCTTAACAGTCCGATCAGCTGCACCGCGTGCCGATAGTCGCTGTGGCTGTACCTGAGCGAGTAGGAATCGAGGAAATTCGCGTCATACCCCGCGTATTTGAGACCGTACCCCGTGACGACTCCGTCCATGACCAGCTCTGTCCCGAGCTTTGACAGCTCTTCGTTGTCAAAGATGACCATGCTGTTCATCATCGACGACATTTGCTCCATCAGGTCATCGTCGCTGACGCGTCCCAGATAGTGGCGCCCTCTTCCCGCGATCTCCGCGCACTGATAAAAGAACTCCTCCGCGTCAAGCGCCTCCTCTTTCGAATACAGATCCAGGTCCACGGCGCAGGCCGTATAGGGCGCGTACTCTTCCTCCGTCTTGATCCCGGCTTTTTCCAGGACCTTTGCGGCCTTGTCCGGCGCCTCATCACTGATGTAGGTAAGCGCCAGCTCCTCCAGCCCCGCGATCTTCAGCCCGGCTTTGATCACTGCCCCGTCGGTCAGGGTCTCTGCTTCAATCTGCTCGCCGCCCAGCGCCGCGATCATCCCGTTGACATTCTGCAGGGAAGCTTCACGGCCCGGTTCGATGCCAAAATATTCCCACAAGTACTCCTCTGCCTTTGTATGGGACGCAGCTTTCGCAGCGGTTCCCGCTCCGGCCGCGCTGCTTCCGCATCCGGTCACGAACAGAGCCGCGCACAGAACCGGGATCAAAACAGCTGCCAAATATTTTTTCATCCTCATTGCCTCTCTCTTCCCGGCGCCTTGCCGGGATCCCCTGCCGCTCATCGGCTCAATACTTTGCCAGTATCGTCTGCAGATAATCTCTGTAACCCTCGCGCACATGAGCCGGTGAAACGATCTCGATCCCCGACCCGATTCCCGTCACCCAGCCGTAGAACTGCGGGCTCACCGCGATGGTGACGCGCACATGAAAGTGCCCTCCGTCCTCCGGCACGATGGCGGTCTCCCTGCCGAACCGGTCGATGATCACGCCGACCAGGCTCTCCTCGCACCGCAGTACCACATCCGCATCCGGCCCGCCGAACATGCCGAACGTCTTCTTGGAGAAGGCCGCCAGGTCAAAATCCGCAAAGGCCTCCTGTCCGACCCTCTCCCGGTCCGTCAGGGCGATATCGAGCATCTTGTCCACGCGGTAGTGCTTGATGATGCCCGCTTCCTCATCGAAAGCGATCAGGTAATAGTTCTCGTCGTCCCAGGTGAGCGCCCAGGGGCTGACAAAATATTCCCTGCCGCCCTTTTTCATGACCAGCTGTTTTCCGGTGTTCCACTCGCCGTATTTGAACCTGATCTGGCGGTTCCGGTTCATGGCCTCATGCAGCGCATCCACGTTGTAGTAGACCTTTTCGTTGCCGGTCTTCATGCGGTTCCGGATAAAGACCGAGCGGTTGAGCTGCTTTGCCTTCTGCTCGCCCGCCAGCCGCATGAGCTTTCCGATCAGCTCCCGCGATTTCTTCTCCGTGATGAATTTGGAGGACTGCACGGAGTCCACCAGAAGCTTGAGTTCCGGCAGCTCGAACTCTCTCGAACCGATGTAGTATCCCTGGCCGTTCTCTTTTTTGATCACATCCAGGCCATACTCCTGCAGGATTTCCACGTTGCTGTAGATCGTCCGCCGGTCCGCCTCGCAGTTATAGCCCTCCAGCGCCTTGATCAGGTCCGTCGCGTTGAGCGCGTGCTCCTCATCCGTCTTTTGCAGCAGCTCCCGCATCATATACAGGAGCGCCAGCTTGTGATTGTTGAATTTCGCCATCTTCTGTCACCCCCGCGGTCACAGACCGCTCTGCCTGAGAGGCCCTCTTTACTCATAAGGCAGGGCTGCTTTTGTCCCGTCCGATATACGCCCTCAGTTCCTGATAGATCTTCTCTTCGTCCGGCGGACATCCCATGATGCACACGTCGAAGTCCTTCGTGCACTTGCCCACGCCCAGCTTTCCGGTCTTTCCCTGCATGCCCTGGCCTATGCCGATCGGCGTATCGAGCATCTCGAGAAGGCCCTCCTCCTTGAGTCTCCACAGGGCGCCGACAAGACTCGCGTAGCAGGCGCTGCAGGAGTCCACTTCTTCAACGGCATAGGAGACTTCCAGAAGCTTGTGTTTTCTCGGATAATCTTCCTGCATCTCTTTTCCGGCGTATCCGTGAAAACCGCCGAGATCAATGATCTGCGCGGAGTCAAGGTCGGCCGTTCCGATCCCCAGCTTCTCCGCCATGCGCACATAGGGGACCTCATCCGGCGTGTACTGCAGAAGGCTGCAGGCATAGCTGTCCACAAGGACCGGGTCCAGCGCCGCCATCACGCAGTTGCGCACGACGGGATTTCCTCCCTCTTCAAAGTCATAGTCGCCGCAGATGTGGTCGATCACGATGAAATCCTGGTGTATGCCGGCCTGCAGGTGCGCGATCGGCTTGTGCAGCCCCATGCGGTGGAAGCGGGATTTCTCCGTGTTGGGGAGAAGTCCCTTGAGATTCTTGAGCGCACAGGTCATTTTGGTCTGGCAGTGGCCCTTGACCACCGGCACGTTGATCAGGAAGTCGATCTTGTCCACATAGTCGATGACGTTCAGCTTCATACCGGCGCAGTTCACTTCGTGCCACCTCTGCTTCTGTCCGTCCACGAAAGGAACATCATATTTCTCACACAGTTCCTTGTAGCCGCAATATTTGTAGGCGTCCGATGTCCGGTCGCCCACCCAGGAGCCCTCGACGATCGTAATGTTCTCGAACTGATTCTCCTGCAGATATTCGACGATGCCCGCCACCACCTCGGGGTGCGTCGTGCCGCCGAACTCGGCCGGAGAGGCGACTACCAGGTTCGGCTTGATGGCGACCCTGGCCTTTCTGTCTCCGATGAGGTCCGCAAGCTCCGTCTTGACGAGCAGCTCTTTGGTCATATCCTTAAACGCTGTTCCGTAAATTTTCCAGATTTGATTTTTGCCAATCATCCTGTTTCCTTTCTGATTCTATGTCTTTCTGATTCCCTGTTTTTCTGATTCCCGGTCAGTCGACTCTTCTGAGCCACAGATTTATATCCATGGCTCCCTTGATTCCGGGGACCTCTCCGGTTTCCGTATACTGCCACCACGTAAAGGTGTAATTCGTCTGGGGGACCGGCTCATAATCCGCGTACCAGATCTCAAACTGGTCCAGTGTCTCGACGTCAAAATAGGTGTTCTCCCAGAAGAGGTTGGTGTACAGGGCGACTTTGCAGTGCAGCTCTTCTTCCGCCGCTCTCTTGAAAGCGAGCGCGTTGCTGCACACCTGCTCGCGGGAGAGATTGTTGGCGCGCCCCGCGCTGCCGCCCGCAAGTTCCGGGTCATAGACCAGCGGCAGTGTCATCTTCACTCCCGACCGCTTTATAATATCCGCCGCAAAACGCGCTTCCTCCGCCGCCTCTTCTTCGTCGATCGCCTGCGAGAAAAAGTAGGCGCCGACTTCGAGGCCCGCTTTCTCCGCGTCCCTCATATACTCGATGGCCATGGTGTCCTCGTTGAGGGTGCCCTCATCGCCATAACCGCGAAAGCCCGCGCGCACGAAGACGAACTCATAGCCCGCGTCCGCGACGGCTTTCCAGTCGATCTCGCCCTGGTGGTCCGAGACGTCGATTCCCTGCAGGGACTCATAGTTCTCATCCTGATAGGTTATATTGTCCGACGTCTCATCCACGTAGGAAAATTTAGTGGGGTCATAGGGATTCCTGCGTTCCCCCTCGGTCCTGACAGGGGTCGGCGGCACACTTTCCGACTGCGCCGACTGCTCTGCGGAACCTTCCTCCTGCGCTTGTTGCCCCGCCGTCTCCCCGGCTTCCTCCTGCTGCCCGGCTGCATCCTGCGGCGTCTCACCCGGATCTTCCGTCCCATACTGCTGCTCTGTGACAGTCTCCGAGACCGTCTGCTGCTTCGACTGCGTGATCTCCGCGCTCCTCGCTCCGCATCCTCTCATGAGCGAAGCGATGCACAGCAAAGGCAATACGATAAAATATATATTTTCTGCCAGTTCTCCCGGCCCCTGCCTGCCATCTTTACCTTTTTTCAAAACGTTAAAGTCTCCCTCAATCAGATTCTCCCATACTGAATGATACCATCTGCCGTCTGAGAATCACAGTATTTTCTTGGTATTCACGGCGCCGGCACTCTGTTCGGGCGCCGGTGCACATTGACTATGGATTCTATATCTGGTACTTTTTAATTGTGTGGTAATTAATTGCGAAAAATTATTGGAGTGCGTCATGAGTACAGCCGTTTTCCTCACCGGAGCCACCGGGCTTCTGGGAACAGAAATCATAAAAGAACTTATAACTGCCGGCAGCCGTCCGGTCTATGCCCTCGTGCGGGCAGAAAATGAAGAAAAAGCGATCTGCCGCCTTCGCTCCTTCTGGTGGGAGGAGCCCGCGCTCATCGCGGCCATCGGAGACAGGATCAAGGTCGTTTGCGGCGATATCACGCTCCCGAATCTGGGAATAACCGAAGAGACAAGCGAAAAACTGACCTCTGAGGTGGCTTTTGTGGTCCACACGGCGGCCGAGACCGGCGTTCAGAACGCGCGCAGTGCTCTCCGCAAGGTCAACACGGAAGGAACGGCGAATGTCGTTTCCTATGCGCGGCGCCTGCTGGAGGCCGGGAGCCTGCAGCGCTTCGTCCACATCTCCACAGCCTACGTGGCCGGCGACAGGAACGGGCGCATCATGGAGACCGATCCCCTTCCGGATACGTATTCGACTTATTATGAAGAGAGCAAGGCGGACGCCGAGAGGATCGTCCGCGGTTCGGGGCTGCCTTATACGATCTGCCGCCCCGGTATGATCATCGGAAGCTCGCAGACCGGCAGGACCAGATCTTTCAACACGATCTATTATGTCCTGAAGCTCATGCTGCAGGAGAAACTCCCCGTCATCCCTGTCTCCGCCCGCAAGAAGCTCAACATCGTTCCCGCCGATTACGTCGCGGGAAGCGTCGTGCGCCTCATGGAGAGCGGGGAAGCTCTGAATGCCTGCTTTCATCTGACCGCTCCCGAGGACGGGATGCCGCAGGCCGGCGAGCTGGCCGACTACGTCTGCGGATGGGCAGAGCGGGAGTTGAACGTCAAGATCAAGAGGCCCGTCTTTATTCCGGCGCCTTTTCTGAAATACGGGGGCGCTCTGCACAATCGGCGGCAGGAGGAGAAGCACAGACAGCTCTTTTCCAATCTTCTGGCACTGACGCCCTATTTCTATGATGACCGGGTCTTCGACAGGACCGGCACCGAAAAGCTCCTGGGCCGGGACGACCCGGACTGGCACAGCTATATAGACAAGATCCTGGACTACGCCTGCCGCTGCAATTTCCTGCACGCGACAGATCGAAATGTCTTTGAGCAGGTTCTTTTTCGCCAGCAGAGCAGGTCTGCGCCGGTGGAATATTTTGACGTGTCGGAAAAAGGCCTGAAGAGGACCACCGGAGAGCGGATGCGGCGCAAGATCGTCGTCATAGCGGCGGCGCTGGAACGCCTCGGCGTGCGCAAGGGCTGTAAAGTCGCTCTCACAGGCAACAACTGCACGGACTATTTTGCCCTGGATATAGCGATCGGGCTGGTCGGCGCGGTCAGCGTCCCGATCTATTACACCACGCCCGCCGCCGAAGTCGATATTCTGCTGCAGAAAAGCGGCGCCTCCTGGCTCTTTGTCGGCGACCGCAGGATCATGAAGCAAATCGACGATCTGGGGAGCGACGTCACACTGATCAGCTTCTCCAACGCGCGTCAGATCAGGCCCCGCCTTAAGACGGTTATAACCTGGCAGGAGTTTCTGGGCAGCAAAGAGCAGCGCCGGAGCGCCGCCCTGCCCGATGTGACGGTGGATCCCGGCGACCTCTCGACGATCCGCTACACTTCCGGGACCACCGGGGAGCCCAAGGGCGTCATGTTTAACGCGGGCCAGCTTCAGTGGATGGGCCGGGTGCTCACCGCCCTCCTTCCCTGGAGGGAGAAGCAGCACGAGATGCGCTATCTCTCCTTCCTGCCGCTCAGCCACGTCGTAGAAGGGATCCTGGCTTCGTACGCCCCCTACTACATGCACTGCCCGGTGAAGTTCTACTATCTCAATGACTTCGACAAGCTGACCGACTCTCTCCCTCAGGTGCGGCCCACCGTATTCTTCTCCGTGCCGAGATTCTATGAAAAGCTCTGGCAGCAGATCGAAGGCAATCCAGCGGGCGCCCGGTACCTGGCCATGAAGGATGGCCCCGCCAGGGATCTTCTCGGCGCGGTCGTAAAGAGAACGGTCCTGAAAAAGGCCGGCCTGGACGCGTGCTCGCAGCTCATCGTGGGTTCCGCCCCCATAAGCGAGGAACTCCTTATGAATTTCCGCCGGCTCGGGATCGAGATCCACAACGCGTACGGCCAGACGGAGGCTCCGCTCATCACCATAAACCGGCTCGGGGACAACATCATCCCGTCCATCGGCACGCCCCTTCCGGAGACGGAAGTTACGGTCATGCCGGACGGCGAGCTGATCGTCAAGGGCCCGCAAGTATGCCTCGGCTACTACGGCCTTAAGACCGACAGCATCTCCGGCGGCGTCCTTCGCAGCGGCGACCTGGGGCGGGTCGATGAAACGGGCCACATATACCTGACCGGGCGCAAAAAAGAGATGATCATCACCTCTTACGGCAAGAACATAAACTGCCCCAAGGTCGAAGAAAAACTTAAGGATATCCCCGGCGTATCGGAGGCCGTCCTGATCGGCGAGAACCGGCCCTTCTGCACCGCGCTCCTCTGGACGGAGGCGGATGTCCCGGACATGGCGGACCGAATTGAGAAGATGAATCAGACCCTCTCCCATCCGGAGCAGGTCCGCAAATGGAAAGTCATTGAAAAGCCGCTCAGCATAGCGGCCGGCGAGCTCACGCCCAATCTCAAGGTGCGGCGCGCCGTCGTGGAGGAGCACTACAGAGATGAAATCGAAGCGTTTTACCGAGGCTGATCGGTCAAAATATTGTCCGCTCTACGCGGGGAGCCTCGAGCGGAAGATGCCGGAAAAGCTTGCAGTTCTGGAGATCCGTGTGCTAATGGGGCTGACAGCCTCCGCCATGAAGGACGCCGCGCTGCCCGGCGCGGACAGATCCGCCGCTCGCGGCGCGGGATCCGAGAAGGGATTCTCTATTTTGCCCTGCCGGGGCACAAGAAAGGCCTGTCTGCGCGAGTATCAGCGGTATACCGTGTCCTGCCTGCAAAACAGGAGCGGCAAAGAGCTCGCGCTCCTGCGAAAAGCTATGTATCGGAAAGCCTTTGCCGCGGGCCGAATGCTGGGGAAACTGCCGGGTATGACAAATGACGCCGCCAGGACCCGCCTGATCCGGCTCCTGTACAAAAATATCGACATACAAATAGTCGGGTCCATGCCCGGAGAGATCACTATTCCCCGCTGCTCCTTCAGCCGCTGTTATACGCCGCAGATGTGCGCCGTCATGTCCGGCATGGATGCGGGGATCATATGCGGAATCTTCGGAGGCGGATCCCTCACCTTTACAAGGCGCCTCACCGAAGGCTGCCCGGCCTGTCAGGCCGTTTACAGGAGGAACTGAAATGAACAGAAGAAAATCCGTGATCGTTGTCGGAACGGGAGCGGGCGGCGCCGCCGTCGCCGAAAAGCTTCAGGGAAACTATGATGTGACCATTCTGGAAGCGGGCGGAAAGTTCAAACCTTTCTCACTTTCCATCGATCAATTCGCGGGGCTGAGAAAAACAGGCCTCTTTCTCGATGAGAGAATGATCCGCCTGCTTCTCCCCAATATGCAGGTGCGAAAAGCCGATACCATGATCATGGTCAACGGGATCGGCCTGGGCGGCACAACGACCCTGGCCACCGGCAACGCCGTGCGCGCCGACCATGTCCTTGCGGAGATCGGACTGAACCTGGACGCCGAGTTCGAAGAACTTTACAGCAGGCTTCCGATCACGACCGAACATGAGAAATACTGGAATCCGGCGACAAGAGAGATGTTCCGGGCCTTTGAGGAGCTTGGATTTGATCCGCAGCCTACGCCCAAATTTCTCAAAAAAGAGCACTGCGCGAACTGCGGCCACTGCGCAATCGGATGTCCGACCGACATAAAGTGGGACACCAGGGACCTGGTCTCGGAAGCTGTCCGCAAAGGCGCAAAGCTCGTGACCGACTGCCGCGTCACCGATCTGGATATCTCAGGGCGGACCGTCCACGCCGTCAACGCATGGCAGGGCCTTAAGAAAGTGCGCTTTGAAGCCGACATTGTCGTCCTGGCGGCCGGCGGTTTCGGGACCCCGGTCATCCTCGAAAATTCAAGAATCCCCTGTGAAAAGACTTTGTTCGTGGACCCCGTTCTCTGCGTGGCGGCCGTCCGCGAGAATTTCTCTCAGAGCAGACAGCTCCTGATGCCTTTCTACAGCAGACATGACGGCTATATGCTGTCTCCTTACATGGATTACCTCAGTTTCTTCTTCAACAAGGACTGGCGCCATCCCATGAAGGATCTTGTCAGCGTTATGATCAAGATGTCGGATGACAGCCGCGGAACCGTAGACGTGGGGGGCATCCGCAAACCGATGACCCGGGCCGATCACGCGCGGCTGGGAGACGGCATCGAGAAGAGCCTTCTGGTCCTGGAGCGCCTGGGCATTCGAAGAGAAGAGGCTTTCCTCGGCACGTTAAACGCCGGCCACCCGGGAGGCATGCTCCCGCTCACTCCTCAGACGGTCTCTTCCATGCATGATCCGTCTCTTCCGGATAACCTCTATGTGGCTGACGCCACTATCCTTCCCCGGTCCGCCGGAATGCCTCCGATCCTCACGATCATGGCATCGGCGCTGCGCGTGGCGCGGGCCATAAAAGAAAATTAAGCAGCAAAAAAGTGTGCGCCGATAATCAGCGCACACTTTTTTATTCTGCGTATTTTATTCAGTTCCGGATCAAGCCGCCGTCTTCTTACAGCAGAGACTTCACACAGGCCTCAACTTCCGCCATATCCGCTGTCGGCTCAAAGCGGGCGACAACATTTCCGTCGCGGTCGATGATAAACTTCGTGAAATTCCACTTGATATCCGGCTTCTTGTCCCAGTCCGGATCCGCCTCGGAGAACATCTTCTCCAGAAGCGCCTTGTACTGGTGCTCACCGAACCCTTCAAATCCCTTCTGGCTCTTCAGGTAGGTGTACAGCGGCAGCTCATTCTCGCCGTTGACATCCGCTTTCTTCATCTGCGGGAAGGTCGTGTTGAAGTGGATCGTGCAGAATTCATGGATCTCCTCGTCCGTGCCGGGTGCCTGTCCGCCGAACTGGTTGCAAGGGATGTCCAGGATCTCCAGGCCCTTGTCATGATAGTCCTTGTACATCTGCTCGATCGGTGCATACTGCGGGGTAAATCCGCATCCCGTTGCAGTGTTCACGACCATGATGACTTTGCCCTTGAAGTCGGAAAGGCTCAGCTGCTCACCCTTGCCGGTTGTAATCGTGTAATCATAGATCATTGTTCATCCCTCCATTTTCTTTGACAATTCAAGGCTCGCAGAGCGAGCCGCCGCGTCTCGTTCGCAGTCTCTCCCGCGCCCGGTGCGATCAGATCTGCTGCAGGAGCCAGTTCTTCTTGCCGATGCAGTCGATCAGCTCGAGCTGGGCCTCTCCCCAGTACATATCTTCCTCTTCATCCATATAATAAGCCTTCAAAATATCGAAGGTCTTATAGTCGTCACGCGCCGCTTCGGTGATTTCCTTGAGCCATGCAAGTCCTGCCTTGGAAACCTCAAGGTCATACTTGACCCAATCTACAGGATCCGTGTAAACCGGAGCTTCCTTCTTCGCTTCCAGCTTAACTTCACAGCCAAAATCCAGAAGGCGGTCGATGCACTTATCCACATAGCCGCGCTCTTCTTCTGCGTGCTCTGCGTACTTGTCCGCCAGCTTGGTGAATCCCTTGCTCGCGAAGATCCTGGACTGGATCTGATGTCCGTCTGCCTGCTGTGCGAGATCTGTCACGATTGTCTGAAGTCCTGCGATTACCTTATCTTTTGCCATGATGTACCCTCCTTATACTGTAGATAAATTGCTATCCGTTTGATTGTGCGCAATCTTATTGTAGCCTACTCTGCTCGCAATTTCAATACATATTTCTGCTTTTTTTCCTTATTTCTCCTGTCCGGTCCGAATATGAAAGAGGGTCTCCCCCGGCCTCTTCCATAAAGTGCCGCCCGCTCTCTTTTGTCCGCTTCTCAGACAAATCCGAGATCCTTGGCGCATGACAGTCCGTAAGCACTTTCGGCGGATGTGACGGCGCGGACGATCGCTTCGCTCAGGACCTGTGCGCCGAGCGCTCCCACCAGGTCCTGGTCGGCCGCCACTTCTCCCACAGACACGGCATAAATGCTGTCTCCGTCCGCGGAAGTGTGCACCGGATTAATGGACCTGGCGTATCCGTCGTGTCCCATCCCGGCGATCTTGCACAGCTGCGCCTTTTCAAAGTGCGCGTTTGTGATGATTACCGCGATCGTCGTATTGCCCGTGAACTTGTTGTCGATCACCTCGATGGAGCGGCACATGATCTGCATCGTACTTGCGAGCTCACTCTTATCCTCACTGAGAAGGCCCGCGATCTGCCTGCCGCTCTTCCAGTCATAGATATCTCCCAGGGCATTGAGCACTACGATTGCCCCCAGCTTCAGCTCTCCGATCTGCACGGCATAGCTTCCGACGCCGGTTTTCATTGCCGTCTCCATGCCGCCGGCCTTGCCGACCGATGCGCCGCAGCCCGCGCCGTAATTGCCGTCCCTGTAATTCGGGGATTCGAAAGCTGCCTTGGCGGCCGCATAGCCCATTTCGGCGTCCGGGCGGACGTTCGCCGGTCCGACAGAGAGATCGAAGATATCCGACTGTACCACGAGCGGGACCTTGGCCACGCCCGTGTCAAATCCTATATCCTTTTCTTCAAGGAACTTCATAACTCCGTTGGCCGCGCCCAGTCCGAACGCACTGCCGCCCGAAAGGACGACCGAGTGGATCTTCTGCGCCGCCATGAGCGGATTAAGAATCTGGCTGTCTCTGGAAGCCGGGCCTCCGCCTCTGACATCCAGTCCGGCCCGCATGCCTTCCTCCGAGATCAGGACCGTCATTCCCGTTGCCGCTTCCCGGTTTTCCACCTGGCCGATCCGCAGCGGTCCTATATCCGCAACACTTATTTCCTTAAGTTCCGCAAAAGCCTTCGCATTCCCAAACATTTCGTTCACCTCCCAATAGTATGGTCGCGATGTACCCACGGACGACTGTCGTCGGCCGGGGTTTACGCGCCGTTTCGATAATTCCGGTGAGGCCGGCCGTGCAGGCCGCCGCACGCCTCAGTACCGGTCCACAAATAACAGTGCTGCCCAGGACAGCACTGCGTTAAGTACGACAAAACCCAGAAGGACCAGCCATATTTTGGCGACATTTTCCGGGGTCGACTCCCACTCCTTGACATACGAAAAAAAAGTCAGCTTATTATAATTGGAAATGGCACAGAGTCCGTTCATTCCCCAGCGGCTGATCGTCCCGTAAGAGAGTTTCTCCGTGATCCCTTCCAGCTCGAACACCACACCGGCGAAGATCATCTGTACGATCAGCGCAAAAGGCATGACGGTCATCGCCGTATTCTCATTTGTCACTATGGAAGAGATCATCATGGCGAAAATGTCCGAGGCGAAGATGATCAGGAAAAAGCAGATCCACAGCTCCAGGATGGAGGGAAGGATCACGCCGTTTTCTATAAAGTGGCTCCTGTTTACCAGCCAGATCACAATCGTCGCCAGAAGAGATTCGACCAGCGACAGCATTCCCTCATGGATCACGTGCGCCACCACATAAGAAGACATGCGAAGGCCGGTGCGGTGCTCCCGCTTGATGATGTCCCGCTCCTTGCACACCGTCCGGATCGAGTTAAAGATGCCGGTCCAGATGCAG
This sequence comes from Lachnospiraceae bacterium, assembly GCA_017469935.1. Lineage (GTDB taxonomy): Bacteria > Bacillota > Clostridia > Lachnospirales > Lachnospiraceae > CAG-791. The sequence goes on along the minus strand of JAFUFL010000016.1, from coordinate 8,885 downwards.
GCGCAGATCAGGGCAAAACAGCCGTTGCGCGTCGCCTTGTCCGTCACAAAGAGATCCTCTCCCGTTACGGTGGAGATCAGCAGCATGATGAGGCCTACCGAGACGATGAGCTTCCAGCCGTTTTCGTTAATAAAAGCCCTTCTGCAGCGGCTCAGGCAGACGGCGACCTGTCTGACGAATGATGATTCCTTTGCTCCCTTATTGTCTGCTGCCATGCTCTGCCTCCCACTGCAAATAACTTGAATAATAGTGATCGGCCAGACCTTCCCCGCCTTCCGAAACACTGTTGATCCGGCGGACGATCGTCTCGAGCCTGTCCGTCCCGAAGAAGGAAAGCGCCTCGGACGGCGTGCCGAAAAAGAGCAGGTGCCCCACATTGTCCTCCGTTTTTCCGAGGACGATCACCTTTGTAAAGAGATGGAAAGCCCTGTCGGGTGAGTGCGTGATCACCATCACTATTTTGCCCAGATCCGCGATCGATCGAAGCTGCTCCATGAGACTGCCGGCCGTAGGACCGTCCAGGCCCGAGTCCGGCTCATCCAGAAAGAACAGCGCCGGGTCCGCGGCCAGCTCAATCCCGATGCTGACCCGCTTTTTCTGGCCTCCGCTGATCGAGCCGATCAGATTGTCCTTCTCTGCCGTGAGCCCCAGGACCTCCATCAGCCACTCGACCCGCTCCTCCTGCTGCTGTAAGGTGGAATCGCCTGGCATACGAATCCCCGCAGCGGCCATGAGCGTATCCTTCACATTGTCACTGGGACGAACAAGATCCTGCTGCGGGACATAGCCGATCTCATGCTTCATATCCTCATAGTCTTTATAGACGTCCCTGTCGCCGTATCGGATGGTTCCCTCGGCCTTATCGTAGCCCATGACTGCCTTTATAAACGTCGACTTGCCGGCTCCGGATCCGCCCAGGATCAGAACCATATCGCCCGGCTCCACCGTCAGGCGGATATCGCTGAGCAGAACGCGCTTTTTGAAATTTTTCCACACGCTTCGCTCGTTTATGTCGATCACAAGTCTGTCGCCGCTGTTCCCGGCCGTCTCAGACACCGGAACCGGCTCTTTCGCTGCTGCGGTCCGGACAGGCGCGGCCGGCGTATCCTTCACGGGTGTCCGCGCCGATATCGGACGCACTGCCGGAGCGGAGTCTCCGTAACCTGCCGCGCGCTCTCTCGGGACGTCCTTCGCGGCCGCGCGGATCTCTCCTGCCCAGAGAACGTCTTCCGTAACGACCCAGAGTGACCGCCCCAGCCTGACGACATCCAGCGGCCTGAGCTGACGCATATCGCACCGCTCCCCGTTTACGATCACCCCGTTCAGACTCCCTTCGTCCAGCACGCTGAGACCGTCGCTTCCGTATCGGAAGAGGGCGTGTCTTCCGGAAAGCGCGGGATCCTCCGGAGACAGGCTGCTCTCCTGCCGGCCGATGCGGATGGCGTCCATCCCCGGAACGAGCCTGATCTTTCGCCAGATCAGCTCTTCCCCGTCCCCAAGCCTGACGAAGATGCCCGCAAAAGCCGGCTCTCCCTGCTCATCGTCCCTCGGAACAACTGTCAAAATATCGCCGTCCCGCATCTCGTGAACCGACGTGAGCGTCTTTCCGTTGATCCTCGATCCGTTTTTGCTGCCCAGATCTCTGTAGAACCAGTGTCCCTGGGCGGTGCCGAACTCACCGTGAAGAGAGGACACGCTGGGAACAGGCACCCCGATCTGTGCCTGCCCGCTGCCCCCTGTCCGACCAAGCCGCATGCGGCCCGTGAGTTCATAATCCCCTATATGACCATAAGCATGAAACGCCGCAAGATACGGCCTGCCGGTCTGATCGGCCCTGAAAACTTCCGTCTTATCCATTATGCTCCCTGCCGGCTTTTCCCGGTATTTTTCCTTTTCTCATGTGACACACTGTCTTAGTTCGACTCTTCTTCCTTTTCCATCGTGTCTCCCACGATTTTTTGCCTGATCTCCTTCCGGGTCTGCGCCATCTCTATGTCCGCCTGTTCCGCGGTCATGAAGGTGGGCTCCCTGAAGCTGCTTCCCTCCAGGAAAGACTTGAGCACGGACGCTTTTTTGTCCGCCGGAACATCGACCAGGAAAGTATTGCTTTGGAACGCGCTCTCTCCGATGCTCTTATAATCTATGCTGCTGTGGTAAGTCAGATAGAGATCACAGGTAAAGTATGCATTTTTCATCTCCTTTGCGAAGGAGGCATCTTTAATCGGATTTCCGTAGAAAATCAAATCCTGATAACTCAGGAGCTCCGGCAGGACGCTCAGGTCGGAGATCTTGTTGTTCTCCATGAGCAGCCAGATATTTTTTACGCTCAGATCCTTAAGGATCGAAATGCCGGACACCTGGTTGTTTCCGATATCCAGATAGGAAAGCTTGGTAAGCGATCCTTTCAGAGGGCTCAGATCCGACACACTGTTTCCGGAAATGAGGACCGCCATAAGTTCCGGCTTGTTTTCCAGGCCTCTTAAGGAAGTGATCCTGTTGTTGGCCGCCGCGATCGCCGACAGCTTCGCGCAGGAAGCCAGCGCGCTCAGATCGGAGACTTCGTTATCCGTAATATCAATAAGCGTAAGCTGCGTAAAATCATTATTGATCGCGGAAATGTCCGAAATCTCATTATTCGACAGCTGAATTGTCGCCAGCAGCGCGCAGTTGCGAATTGCGTCAATACTGCTGATGTGATTGTCCGCCGCAAAAAGAGAGATCAGCTTGATCAGTTCTTCACATCCTTCCAGGTCGCTGAGCTCATTTCCGTTGACATTGATTGATTCGAGCTGCGTGCAGGTTGCAAGCGGCGTCAGGGTCGTGATCTGATTCTTCGCGGCCGCCAGGGAAGAGAGCGCTGTGTCATCCGACAGCGGACTGAGGTCAGACACATGGCAATAGCCGATATCAAGCTTTCTCAGCTCCTTGTGACCGGCGAGAGGGGCAAGGCTTTCCACTTCGGAATGATCGATGATCAATGCTGTCAGATTCGGGCAGCTTGCGAGAGGGCTGAGATCGCTCACCGGCGCGCCGGACAAATAGACATTCTGCAGATCCTGATGATCCGCTAAAGGAGTGAGGTCCGTGATCAGACTGTTTGCCGCTTCGAGATGGTACAGCTGCGAGCACTCTTTTGCCCAGTCCAGATTCGCCATGCGGGATTCTTCAAAGGTGGCCCTCTGCAAATCCGGATGGCCGCTCAAATGGCTGCAGTCCTCCTCATCCATGGACTGACATCTGATATATAAGTACACGAGCCCGGGCATCGCATCGAGGAAGGACATATCCTTGCCGTCGGCCGCAATATCAAATGTCAGCCTTGTGAGCCCCGTGAAGTGCCTCATGAACTCTGTCGATCCCGAGATATCCTCAGCGTCAATGTCAAGAGTCGTCACCTGCTGAGGGAAATCTTTGGTGAAAAGAGTGTCTCCCTCAAGTTTCTTCTCCCGGTTCACGGACAGGGTAATGTCTTTCAGCGCAGGCATTTCCGCCAGGGGATCCAGAGAGCTGAACCCCTCGCAGCTATAGAATAAGACCGTATCCACTCTCGTCAGTTCCTTCATGCCGCGAATCATGTCATCCGATAATTGGCAGCTGTAAAAACTGACATTATTAATCTTCTCCTGACTGTTTATAAAATCAAAATCCTGCTGCGTGATCTCCTTATCCTTAAAGCTTATATAACTGTTTCCGCTGGTATAAGAGGCGTTTTCCGGCACTCCGCCGGTGACGAGCGGTATTCCCCCGCCGCCTCCTCCGTTGCCGCGCAGAATAAAGGCCGCTATTCCGGCGATCAGCAAAAGGCCCAGTAAGGCAGGAACGATGACTCCGATTTTTTTCTTTTTTGTCCCTGCTTCTGCTGCGGATTTTTGTTCCGCGGGCTTTTTGTCGGAAACTGTATTTTCGGCAGGCTTTTTACCGAAAACCGTTCTTCCGGCAGGCTTATTGCCGGAACCCGCACTTCCGGCAGGTGCTGCCGAAGCCGTGCCCCCTGCGGACGCCGTGCTTCCGGCAGACGCTGTACTTCCGGCAGGCGTTGTGCTTCCGGCAGGCGTTGTGCCTGCGGCGGACGCTGCGGATCCCCCCGCGAAAGCCGTGCCCGCATAGGGCCCTGCGTACCTTTGATCCTCCGCCCTTGTCGCATTTACGGGAGCCGGCACCGGATCGACCTCATCCGAGAAGGCCAGCGCGGCCAGGTCCTCCGTCCTCCGGTTTTCCTGTTCCGATCCGGCCGTCTTTTTCGCGTTCTCCAGCGCTTCTCTGAGCGCACCAATCGTGGCGTACCTGTTAATGGGCTGGATGCTGAACCCTTTCATAAGGACTTTTTCTTCCTCAGGGCTCAGATCGGCCCCCAGCGCCGAAGGCATCTCCACCTCGTCATGGAAAGACCTGACCAGTGAATCCGCCGGTTTTCTTCCCGTAATACATTTATAAATCGTCGCGCACAGGGAATAGACATCCGTCCAGGGGCCCTGCTGCGCCGCGCCCGAATACTGCTCGATGGGAGCATAACCGGGCTTAACCGTAATTGTTCTGGTCAGGTTTTCACTTGTCATACTGGCAGCTGAGCCGAAGTCAAGCAGTTTGACCTCGCCGTCGCCGGTGAGCCGTATGTTGTCCGGACTGACGTCCCGGTGCAGCATATCGGCCGCGTGAAGCTTCATCAGCACATCCATGACAGGGTTCAGAAGCCGCATTGTCTCCGCAAAGCTCAGCCGGCCCTTCTTGTCGACATAGGTGCTCAGATCTTCTCCATCCAGGTATTCCATGACCATGTATACCTTATCCTGTGTCTGAAGGAAATCCCGAACGTTGACAATGCCGCGGCAGCCGGAGAATTGGGCCAGTGTCCTCGCCTCTCTCAGGAATTTACTGCGGTGATCCGGATCCGGATCCGAGAACTCCTTGATAGCCACAGGCATATCCAGGCTTTTATCCCATCCGTACCAGGTGACGCCAAAGCCGCCTCGGCGAATCTCTTTTCTCAGTTCATATCTGTCGCTAATGATCTCCATCTTATGTTCCTTTCTGACAGCGTTTCCCGTATTTGATCAGAGCTCACACCTTACACACCTTTCGGTCGTAAGTCAGGAGCCCGTTTGTCTCCTCTTCGATATCGGACACCTGCGTGTACACGGCTCCGCAAAGCCCTTCCTTTTCCAGCGCCCGGATCTCCGCCATCTTATCCGCAAACTGCTGCGGGAACTCTTCGGCTCCGGCGGCCTGGTAGCCGTACACTTCTTCGTTCATGGTATGCTCCCCGATCTGGCAGTTGATCCCGCCGTATTCGGAGATCACGAACGCGCGCCTCTCTTTTTGGACCGTGAGCGGCCGGAAGTAGTTGTGGACGCTGCGCACGTCTCCGCCTCCCTGGTCGAACCAGCCGCTGGCGTGGTCGACGGGCCTTAAGGGATCCTCTTTTTTGATCTTCTCCGTGATCCGAAGCGCGTCGAACTGCCCCCATCCCTCATTGAAGGGGACCCACTGCCCGATGCAGGGGTGATTGCGGAGCTGCCGGATCATGCGCAGAAGGTCTCTCTCATAGCGCCTTCGCGCCTTCTCGTCCTCTCTCGCGAAGAGTTTGTAGTAGTGATCCGGCAGATGATTCCCGATGGCCGGGAAGATCGTGGGCAGATAAGTCTCCAGGAGCGTCTGCACGGGCCCTCCGCCGTTGACCATGTCCTGCCAGACCACCATTCCGATCCTGTCGCAGTGATAGTACCATCTGTCGCACTCTATTTTGACATGCTTGCGAAGCATGTTAAAGCCCAGCGCCTTCATCTGCTCGATATCATAGACGAGCGCTTCGTCCGCGGGCGGTGTCATCAGGCTCTCCGGCCAGTAGCCCTGGTCCAGGACGCCGTGGAAGAAATAGGGCTTTCCGTTGAGCAAAAGGCGCGTCGTCCCTTCCGCGTCCGTTCCTACGCCAAAAGAGCGCATGGCAAAATAGCTCTCGACCACATCTTCTCCCGCCTCGATCCGCAGCGAATACAGCTCGGGGTGCTCGGGGCTCCACAGGCGCGGCTGCGGGACAGGGATGCAGGCGGTGACTTCGCGCCCGAGAGGGGTCGAGATCCCTTCCCCGCTCTCATCGACGTAGATCCGCACCTGCGCGCCGTCCTCCGGCTCTCCGCGGAAGGCCATTTTCAGCTCCACCGCCTCTTTTTCCGGATACGGCGTGATCATCAGTTCCTCGAGAGAGACTTCCGGGACCGTCTCCAGCCATACCGTCTGCCAGATGCCGCTCTGTGCGTGATAAAACATGCCGCCCGGTTCCAGCGTCTGTTTGCCGCGGCATTCGTTTCCTTCATCCGTGTCATCCCGGACCAGGACCTTCAGCTCATTGTCGCCGGGCCGCAGCAGCTGCGTGACGTCAAAAGAAAACGCGAGATAGCCGTTTCTGTGGCTCCCGACCTTATGGCCGTTCCAATACACCGCACAGCGCTCATCCACCGCGCCGAAGTGAAGGAGGAGCCGTCTGCCCTTCGCCAGATGCGGATCTTCAATCTTTTTCCTGTACCAGAGCGTCTCCCCCGGCTGCAGCGTTCTGCCCACGCCGGACCGCCTTGTCTCAGGCGAAAAAGGAACCAGTATTTTGCCGTCGGCTTCTCCCCGGGATGCCTTCCCCGCGCTTTCGGCGGGACAGATCCCGTACTCCCACCATCCGTTGAGGCAGGTCCAGTCCTTTCGCCGCAGCTGCGGCCTGGGGTATTCGGGCAGCGGCATCGCCTGCGGGCCGTCATCGGACTGTTCGCTCCAAATGGTGCTGAGTTCGCGCACCGTCACCTGCTTTTTCTTTCCGAGCTGCATGGCTGTGATCGCATCTTTTATTCTCATAATGATCTCCTATATACAGAACCTGTATAATCAAAGCCGCTGTGCCTGCAGAGGTGTCAATCTCCCCGCTTAAGGTAAATTATACACTCAGTCGCTGCCGATAATCTATATGTACCTTTTCGTCTGCTGCGGCATCTGCTCTGTGCGCCGGTAAAGCGGCAAAATATTGTGCGTATAATTGTTTGCGAAAGTCTGTATTTTCAGATATTTTAATTTTATATTGACTATTTTCAGAACTTTAGTATAATAGACTTATCAAAAGAAAAGAAAACGGTTGATCAGCCTATACGATTTATAGAACTCGAATTCAACTGAATCTTAAAAAAGGAGGTCACGTAAATGAAATTGCAAACTTTTTCCGAATAGAGGTATCCGATGACGAGAAAGTCGGATACCTCTTTTTTTTGTGCTTTTTTTGCCTCCGAAGTCCTTTTTTAATAGCGGAAACCAAAAACTACTGCCACCGGAGCTAACTCCGATGGCAGCGTGTCAATGTGAAAACCGTTATAAAATTATAGGACTGTTATTTTTCAGATTTGTTTTTTGCGGAAGAAGAGCAGGCCCATGATCCCGCCGGCTGCGAGAGTGCTCATGGCGATCCAGAAGATCGCATTGCTTGTGTCGCCTGTCTTGGGGCTCTTTTGGGTGTTTGCCTTTGCTTTCTCCGTCTTCTTGTTTTCCGTCTTTTTGTTCTTGGTGTCCTTAGCCGCAGTCTTTTTTTCGTCCCGCTTCTCTTTCTTTACTTCGGACTCTTTCTTTGTCTCAGACTCAGTTTTTGTCTCTTTTTTGACCTCCTGCTTCTCAGCAGCGGTCTTAGCCGTGTCCTTCGCGGCAGGATCCTCCTCCGTTTTCGCGCTTTCATTGTTTTCCGCAGTCTTCGCGACAAACTCAACTACGTAATAGGAAAATCCGTCTGTCTGTGCCTCCGCCGCTTTGGCTGTTCTGTTCATTGTGGTGACGAGCTTCTTTGCCGTAATCGTGTTGTCAGCAGTGAGGATGTGATAGACAACTGCGTTAAGGCCCGCGTCAGCGGCTTCTTCTGTTTCAAAAGATACCTTGACCTTCTTTCCGTCGGCCGGCTTGAGGATCTTTCCGTCCTGCCCCAGGACCTTGATATCAAAGGCGTACGCCATTTTCACGAGCTCGTCCTTTGCGCGGGCGTCGCATACTGCGTTCTCCACCTGCTTGAGCTGCGTGGAAGGGACTCTGACAACGGACAACTTCGCTCCTTCTTCAAAGGCGCCTTCTTCGGCGGTCACTTTGATCTTGACACGGTCAACGGTCACTGTCTGCTCAAAAGCCTTCCCCTGCTCGGGATTTTCGGAATTCTTTTCCTCTTCCGCTTCCTCTGCGGCAGGCTGTTCCTCTTCTTCTGCCTGCTGCTCTGCTGCCGGTGCATCCTTTTCTTCTGCCTCTTCTGCCGGCTCGGCCTCTGCGTCAGCGGCTTCCTCCGTCTCCTCGGCGGTCTTCTCTGCGATCGCTTCGTCAGCCTTTTCTTCCTTCGCTTCGGCCTCGGCGGGCTCCTCCGTTTTCTCCGCGGTTTCTTCAAGCATTTCCGTGATCTCTTCGACCATCTCCGTCTGCTCCTGTGCGGTCTCAGCCTGCTCGGTCTCGCAGGCCATTGCACACATGGGCATTGCGGCAGCTGTTATCTGAATCGCGACCAGCGCGGCCGCGAGTAATTTGCAATTCATTTTTCTCATTTCAAAACTCCTTCTTTCGTAGGTTGCTTATTTCTTTCTCTTCGTTTTCGTTTGTACATAAGCTTCTTACGGAGTGAGAGGAGTTCTTCCACGGAGTTTTGAGAAAAAATTTAAACGTTTAAGTTCGTAGGCCGGTCTGACGTGTGTCAGGGGGACGTATCAGGTGACACATTTAATTGTGTCACCTGATACGTGCCCCTGACACACCTGACTAAAACTATGGCAAGCACACTACATTTAGGTTATAATTATTTTTGACGCAGATCTAAATTGAGCCCACACAACGGAATATTTGTTCTTTGAGCAAATGCACCTAAACGGCCTTCGCTTAACCCGCACGGTGCT
>JAFUFL010000102.1 GCA_017469935.1 Lachnospiraceae bacterium | reverse complement strand
TGCACCTCCGGCTCCGCCTCATACACCGGCTCTTCTTCCGCCATGGGTTCCATCTCAGGCTCTTCGGCGAGCTTCACCTCTGGCTCCGCCCCATATACTGGCTCTTCTTCCGCCATGGGCACCACCTCAGGCTCCTCTACAGGCTCCTCGTCGAGCTTCACCTCCGGCTCCGCCTCATACACCGGTTCTTCTTCCGCCATGGGTTCCATCTCAGGCTCTTCGGCGAGCTTCACCTCCGGCTCCGCCTCATATACTGGCTCTTCTTCCGCCACAGGCTCCTCTGCAAGCTCTACCTCCGGCTCCGCTTCATATACCGGCTCTTCCTTCACCGCCTTCTTCACTTCAAACTCTTCGAGGATCCCTTCCAGTTCCCGGATCTTCTCCTCGATCTCGTCGTACTTGGCCTTCTCTTCTCTGGCTTTCATGTAGAAGCTGTAAGTGCTGACATAATACCATTCGGCAACTTCCCAGGCCACCTCTTCCTTGACCGCCTCTTCCTGATCAGGAAGCAGGTCAAGATATCGGTCCTTCATCTCCTGCGTCGCCGAGCTCAGGATATTCTCGCAGACAATCAGTCTCTTCAGAAGACCGGTTGTCTCCGGCAGTCCGGTTTTATACCGAATCTCTTTGAGCCTTTCGATCAGTTCCTTCAGCTTGTCCGCGTCCGGCTCCCCTGCGGCGGTTTGGTAGTTCTCTTCCCCGGTCATGTCATAGAAGCCGGATTGATCAAGACTTGCGGAAAGATTGATATACAGTATAAAATCCTGCCAGTCGGAAGTTTTCTCAAAATGAAGGAATGGGTATTCTCCCTTCCGCATTTCTCTCAGCTCCATGACCAGATCTCTCTCAAACTTTTCAATGGGCTCGGGCGCTGGCTCCTGTGCCGTCCTCTTTCTTGACGGAATGACGGAAGGAAGTCGATCCTTCATGTTGTTCACTGCTCCGGGATAGGATTCACTTCCCTGATTCAGGAAAAGTCCCCTGGCGTTCGGATCAAGACAGATCTGACGTTCACACTCTTGATACAAAAAATAATTATGCAGGGACAGGTTCGCTAAAATGACGCCCATACTGATCCTGCCTCGGAGGTTCCACACCTTTAATCCAATATCGCTTTGTCCTCCAATGTACTCGCGTGCCCCTTTTTCTATATGTTCACAGCCACCGGGAATCATCAGGATGCGCCTATAACACGATGTGTTCCCTTCCCAGTCGAAACGTGGCTTTGCATTCCTGTTCATATACGGAAGCAGATCTCTTTCGACGCTTTTCGCCAAAGATTCAGGTTCGTCGAAACTGCTTCTGAGCAGATCTTCCGGCGATGCATCAAAAACGCCCTGCGCGTGCTGCTGCAGAAACTCCTCCATAAACTTTCTGAAATTGCCGATTTGTGACGGGGCGTCAATATTGTCGAAGAGTTTCTCCAGGAATCTCCGAATTATATTCGCCCGGTCAGTACCGTTCTCGGATATAAGTGCATTGACGGCTTCTTCCGGATTCGGGATGTCACCTGTGCTCCAGATGAACCCGTGCGTTTCGTTAGCAGCTGAAACACTGCGAAATTCGTCCGTATTTCGCCGGACAACCCGGCTTACTTCTTCCAGAACCCGGCTTGCGTCAGACAGCCACCTGTCTCTCAGCTTTTCCACTTTGTCACGTGCATCATCGTAAAAGCCGAGTGTTCCCCACCTGCCAATGCTCTCGAGTGTGTCCTCCCTCCCGATCAGAAGGTCATAGCAGTAAACTTCCATACTTGTGCGGAAATAGTTGTTCCAGGCGTTTATGTATTCCGCACACTTTTTAGAATCATGCACGGTCAGAAACCGCGGTCTTCGGTCTTCCCGCATCTTGTTAATACTGTAAAGGAAGTCCTCTGCCGCCTGCTGTGCCGATTCCCGGTATTGAATCGCCTTGTTTTTCTCCTCTGTGATCAATCTGTCCAGTGCATTGAACCGGGCACTCGTTTCCGAGACAAGCACATGGCTTGCCCATACCGGCCCTCTGTCAATATCCAGGAAAGCATTCGCCGCCTCTTCTCTGAGCCTGTCTTCAAATGCACTGCTCAGGCCGCTGAAAATGTTATTGATCACGCGGCTTTCATCAAAAAAAGGCATAACTTGTATCATGTCAACAGCGTCTTTGCCGAATAACTGGCGGCCGGTATATTCTCTCGGATTCAGAGGAAGGGTCATCTCCTGCAATAATTCCATCATCACCCGGTCGCAGCCAAGCCCCAATGAATCCAGAAGATTATAGACGTCCTCCTGCTCTGGCTCATTACCGACCAGGTCGCCGACTTTTTCAAACAGGTTCGTGAAGATATACCTGGTCAGCTTGTCCGCCGCAATCTCCCGGCAGTCATACCCAAGCGAGAGATAGCAGGCGGAGCGCTCTTTGTAAGGCCCGCATTCCCTGGCTTGATTAAGATGGCAGCCGAGATTCGAGAAAACACTGTGTAAGAAAGTGTCCCACTCCCCCAGTTTTCCGGATACCAAGGCCAAAATATGCTCTGCCGCCACTCTGAGACTGTGCCGATACGATTCTTCCGGCGTGTCTTCATCTTTTGGCCCGGCACTGATCAGATAAACATAATCAAACGGACTCCGGTCTGTCTTTACGGACATGGCGGCTGAATACCGGCACTCATAATACTCCCCGATTTCACCAAGCCTCATCGCATGGTCCAGCTCCTGCAAGGCAGCCCCTGCATTGCGCATAAGCATCGGCTTTGACTGCTCAAGGGCGCGGCGGAGATTAACGTCAGGCATAAGAAGATAAGCGATCATTCGAATCCTTGTGCACCTGAATGCACCGGCACCGATTATCTCCTCCGCCACTTGCCTGACTATATACGCCATGTCAAGGAACATCCCGCTTCCGGTTCCGCCGGATATGCCGGACAATATGTGAATAGTGATACTCTCCACTCCTGTTCTCTTGGCCAAATCAGTGATCGCTGATCTAAGCTTTTCGATAACTCTCTTAAGATCAAGAAAAAGCAGCAGCCGCCCCACTTGTCTGACGCCTCCGGCACCGCTTTCGTTGTATGGCGGTGCCATGTGCAGGATCTCCGGGTCAAGCCATCTGTAGATCCAGGGATATGCCTCCTGTGTAAGATGTGCAAAGCCCACTCCTGCTGCTTCGCCGGCAAGGATCGTAATCTCATCTTCCTCCAGAGCAGCTTGCCCGGTTTCTCTGCCTGACCGCTTTTCTTTTTCAGATACATCCGTATCAAACGCCACATAGGCCACCCTCTCCGGTGCCTTATGCCTGTCATCGTCCGAACAGCAATTCTGACCGATCAGCCCCTTCACTTCGCGGAGCATATCTGCTCCTGATCCTCCAAGTGAGATCACCAGATGCGCTGCACGCTTATCTGTTGGCTGTTTCATGAACGACATCCCAAGATTAGAATCGCTGTCAATTGCAAAGCTTTCTATCTCAGCTATTGTTTGTTTGGAAAGTGCCATGTTCTGTTGTCCTCATTCTTTCAAATCTCGAAGACAGAGCCTCGTACGGGTGCGGGAAAATCCTCCGATTAAGGTCTTCGTGTTCCGCACATTGTACAGTAATTACCACCCAAATTTTCCTTGCCGCATTTAAGGCATAACCAGTAACCGGGAGCAAAAGCCCAGAGAACGCCTTTGGAGGCACAGGCCGGGCAGAAGTTACCGGTATTGCCGGTACGGCCGCAGATCGGACAGTTCCAAAATTCCGGCCGAACCTGATTCTGTCTGGGAAGAATGCTGACAGCCTTCGCTTGTTCGGAAACCTGTACCCGGTTGACAGATCCTATATCTGCAGATCTTTCCTCATTATTTTTCTTGTGCGCTTTTTCGAAAATCCTGTCTTCGGGCAGCAAATTACCGTTTTCGTCCACAATGCCAAGCTGTTTCACCATGGCCGCAACGATTCCGTCCCGCATAAGCTCATCTTCAACCGTCTCAAAATAATCCGAATAGAAATTCAAGGTGGTCATATTTTTGTCTGCCGTGGGCTTGCTGCCGGAAGTAGTGAGGTGTCTTACAATGCCTGCCTTTTTCCCGGCCGCATCCTGCCTGACTGTATCAAGTTCTTTATATATGTCAATCACAGTCCTGATGTTTTCGGCTTCCTCAGGATATTTCCCGTTTTCGCTTCTCTCATCGTAAGCTTTTTCATATGCCTCTCTCAAAGGCTTATCGAACCTTTCGCTTACTCTGTCCACAAGAGCCTCATAAAGCGCCTTGTCGCAGGAAGCTCCTTTTCTTAGCGTCTGCAGCTTCTTAAAGAATATTATTTCCCTGATTGTCAAATCCTCGGGATTTATTTGGACCAGTTCTTCAAATTCACCGTTGCTCTTATGTAGATAGCGTAAGTACTTGAAATCGAAGAAAACCGTCTTGGAAGCCAGCATTTTAGCGGTCAGGAGAAGCATCTCCGTTTTCTCTTCTTCTGTTCCCAGAACATCTTCCAACTCCTCAATCTTCTTTTCGACCGCATCGTACTTGGCTTTCTCTTCTTTGGCACTCATATAGCAGCTATATGCGCTTAAATAAAACCACTCCGCAACTTCCCAGGCTGCCTCTTCCTTGATCTTTTGAACCTCTTCGGAACTCAGTCCGGATTTCTGATACCGCGCTTTCATCTCCTTTGTGGCAAAACGCAGAAGACTTTTGCAAACGGTCAGTTCCTTCGGAATTCTGCTCGTTTCCGGCAATCCGGTTTGGTATCGGATCTCTTTGAGCTTTTCGATCAGCTTTCTGAGCTTGTTCTCATCGATCTCCTCTTTGGTACTCATGTAGTTTGCTTCCCCGGTCATTTCGTAAAAGCCGGCCTCATCCAGTCCGGCTGAAAGCAGGATATACAGTTCATAGTCATCCCCTTTCAATGACTTTTCCATCTTAAGGAACGGATACCGCCCTTTTCGGATCTCCCTGAACTCTTCGATCAGATCCTTTTCGTATTTCTCGATTCTTGAAGACACATGTCCCATCACGCTCCACTTCCTTCCCGGAATGACAGAGGGAAGAGGCCACCTCCTGTGGTTTACGGCTCCCGGGTCGCTGCTGTCACCTTGGTACAGGAACAGTCCTCTATCGTTTGGATCATATGCAACCTGTTTCTCGCATTCCTTAATAATCGAGTATTCGTGCAGAGAGATCCCGGTCAAAAGATTGATCACGCTGATTCTGCTGCAAAGATTGCTTTTGAAGACGTTGACATGTTTCCTTTTTCTGCAGTATGCCTTAGCGGCACTCTCGATCCTGTCAAATCCCGCCGGGATTATGATCAGCCTTTCCAGTCCGGTTTCTGCGTCTCCTACAAAGAGAGGTTCTGCATTTTTATCCAAAGAGGGGATCAGTTCTTCCGCAATACTTTTCTCTAATGGTTTGGATTTATTCAGGCAGGCGCCGAGCACGCTCTCAAAGGTCGCGCCAAAAAATCGGCGGGCTTCTTCTTCCAGGAACATCTTTACCTGTTTTCTCTCGCCGCCAGTCTGCTGCCACTTATTCACATAGCCGAGCAGTTTGATGGTGACCTCCCGCATCATTGCATCCTGATCGATCCCGCTCTCCGAAATGGCAGCGGCAATCTCCGGATCAGGCGCCGGAATCTCTCCTTCCGGCACAGCCAATCCTTTTATATTATGATCCGGGGATCCTCCTTCGAACGATTGAATATTGCTCCGGACGACTTTTTCCAGCTCTTCAAAAATCTCAGCGGTATTCCCCCACCACTGATCATTTATGGCAGCCATTATATCGCGCACAGAGTCATATACCCCCTGCCTGAACCCGAGGGCAGATTCTTTAAGCGCTGCTTCCTCTCCGATCAGCAGATCGCACAAATAAATCTCATTCTTCGCGCGTAAATACCCATTCCATGCTTCAATATATTCCCGGCACGTGCCCTCATCGGCCTCTGCACTGCCTGTTTCTTTCATCTTGTTGATCGCAGCCGTGCAGGCCTCCTCTGCCGTCTTTGCATTCGCCCTGAATTGCTCTGCCGCCTGTTTCTGCTCGCGGATCAGACTGTCAAGAGCAGCTGTTTGAGACTCCTTCCCGGAAGGGAGTAAATGATGGACCCATACCGGTCCTCTGTCAATGTCCTCCAAAGCCGGCCTCAGTTCTTCCTTGACTTTCTTTTCAAAGTTCCTCACAAAAGAGGTGACTTTTTCGTTAATTTTCTCCCGCAAAGTATTAAATGGGAGATATTCTTCAATGTTTTTAGCATGTTCACCGAACAGATCCTCTGCTCTGAACGCCATGGGATCAAGCAGAGACAGCGGCAGATCCAATATGTCCGTTAATCTCTGTTCACAGACAAGTCCGAGTTTACTCAAAAGCATGTCAGCATCTTCCCGGCCCGGCTCATTTCCGAGCAGATCGCTCGCTTTTTTGCTCATCAGCGTGAATGTATATTTTGCAAGCTTATCTGCGGGAGTCCTGTAGCTGTCATATCCCAGCGACAGATAGCAGCTGAGTCTCTCCGGATAGCGTTTCTCCGTTGCCGCCTGGCCCTCAGTCGCCCTGATATTGCTGTAAAAATCATCCATCCGAAACTCTTCCGGCGACATCCGTCCGTGTGCCTTGGCTTCTTTGTGTTCGGTCACAAAGCACAAGATGTCCGCAGCCGCTGCATCGATGCAGCGCTGGTAAGCATCTTTCGGTTTCTCTTTTCCTCCGAATCTGGTGCCGATCAAATGCACATGATCGAAGGGGCGTCCATATGTTCTTACTGTCATTTCTTTCGAGTACTGACACTCATACGGCATTCCTGTCTCCGGCAGTTTCATGGCATGCTCAAGTTCCTGCAGTGCGGCGCCGGCATAGCGAAGCGCATGGGGTTTCGTGAGTTTATCGGTCCGAGAGAAATAGCACTCGGGCATGAGAAGATACCCTGAGACTCTGATTACGGAATACTTAAGCCCTGTGACCTCCATCGCGATCTGCCTGGCTATATATGCCATATCCAGAAATGTTCCGCTTCCGGTTGCACCGCAAAGGCCTGACAAAATGTAAATATTAAGACGTGTCAGATTTCCGTTCCCCTTGATCAGTTTAAGGATTTTTTTCCGGAGCGATTCAACAACGCTCTGAATTTCCGTAAACAACGCCACACGTCCTGCTTGTCTGTAGTAAATGAATTCATTTTCGTATAAAGGTATTGTGGTATCGAGCCATTTGTAAATCAAAGGGAATTCCTTCCTGAAATACTCCCGGCTTGAGGGATCCAGAAAACTCCTCATAGCTGCCCGCGAAAGGTTTATGAGCTCATCATCAGCCAGTTTTATACAGCCGGTTTCTTTACTTGATACCCTGTCCTTTTGATACGGATCAGCGTCAAATGCAATATAAGCCACTCTCTCGGAAGCGCCGTCCTTGTCATGGTCCGAGCAACAATTCTGACCAATCAGTCCTTTCACTTCGCGCAGCATATCCGCACCGGATCCGCCAACTGCGATCACCAGATTGACTGTTCCCGGCGTAACAGGCTGTTTCAGAAACGGAATATTGCTGTTCCCGCTCGTGTCTGAATTTGAATCCGAATATACAGTTCTTTTTTGCTTTGTTTCACCCATTTTCAGAACCTCCCGTTATTTGATAACTGCTGTCAGACAGTATTATACCACTGCAATGACTGCTTTTTGTGTCCGCTCTGTCTGAACGCCGTGCTTTGGTCTTTTTTTTGCCTCCGGAGAAAATTTTTGCGCGCGCATGAGGATTGGACTTTCGGCCGCTATCTTCCGCATGCACGCGCATATTTAAGCCCCGCAGAGCGAGCCGCTGCGGGGCATCGGAGCGTCGGAGCATCAGTGCTCCGGGGCTTCGGAACGTCAGGCCTTCGGGACGTCGGGGATTCGGGGCGTCAGTCCTCGATCCGTTCAGACATCGACGAACATCCTGTACCGTTCTTTCTCCCGGTTCTCCTCCATTGTGTCGATCGAGTATCCCGGATGGTCCTTCATCCACATCTCAAGCAACTCTATTTCGACCGCTCCCTCGAAATTCAGACGGTCCTCCGACCAGAACCACTCCTCCGCAGTGCCGGGCTGCGGAAACCGGATTGCCCCCTCCTTCATGAGCTCCTCTGCATTCATATCTGAGAATCCATGCAGCAGCTGCTTCGGTTCCTGAAATGTCGTCGAATCACTGTACGGTTCAATACTGCCGTCTTCAAGGCGCACCGGATACATGAGGTATTCATCGATTACAGGTTCCGTATACTTTACGTCATCCTCCAGCCACACGAAAGACTTCACACTCTGCACTCTGTGCTGCCCGTTCCAGCGGATCCCGACCAGGACGCCGCCTTTCTTAAGCCTCCTTTTCAAAGAGCCGCCGACATCGACAAGTTTCCTTCCCCATCTTTTTTTCCCGGCAGCTTCCTTCTTTTCGCGGACGGCAAATTTCCTGTAACCCTTATAGTTCGTTTTCTGAAGCGCCAGCTCGTACAAAAGCGGCACTCTGAAAAATTTAGTTCTCCTTTCTGCAGGTTTTTTACTCCGAATCGCTTCCAGAATACTCCCGCCGTATTCCCGGATCAAAAGACTGTTCATCCCGTCCGGCATCACTATTTTGTCAATTCGCGCTCCTCCAAACGCATAATCTTCAATCTTTGTTAATGAGCCCGGCAGGATCAGTTCCTTTGCACAGACTTCCCGGAAAGAAAACATCGAAATCGTGCGGACTCCTTCGGGGACCTCGATCACATCCTTTTCGGAAAAGCAGATATAAAGAATACCGTCCCGACAGTAGAACTCCCCGAAGTGTTTCACGGCCCACGAGGTCCCCCGGAAAGCCCCTTCTCCGAAGATCACTGCGGGCTCTTCCTTCTCCTGCTGCCTGCCGCCAATATTCGGTTTTCCTGCGATTCCTTCCTCCTCCCTTAAAGGCTTATCGTAGATATATCTGAACTGTCTGCTCCGCGCTCCTGCCGTCTCTGCATTTTCTGTCTCCGTCTCCGCTTTTACTGTCTTCGCTTCTGCCGTCTCCGCTTTCACCGTCTCAAGGGCGGCGCATCCTCGAAAAGCGTAAGCGCGGATCCTCGTAAGCGTTGCCGGCAAATGCACTTCCGTAAGATTTGTACATCCCTCAAAGTTCCTGAGTCCGATCTCCGTGATGCCTTCGCCGATCTCCACCTTTCTGATCGTCTCTTTTATGTCCTCCCACAGGGACTGCGAGTGATTTCTGCCTCCCAGGTCGGGCATCCTTCCTGTTCCCGTGACCGTCAATGTTCCTTCGCCATCAATGTCCCAGCTGAAATCTTCTGCTCTTTCCATCTGCATCTTTATCTCTTTTCCCTTGCCGACTGAATCTGTTCTGACCATCCCTGCACCTCCTTCAGGCAATCCGACATTATTTCCATTGTTTAAGTCCAAAGATACCCCACTTTGATCTCTCGGACAATGAACTGTCAGTTGACTGCCCGGCGGTTTTCAGAAATAGTAATGCGCAGTTTTTTGTGGTATATTTACATGGTATATCGTCAATTTGTTTGTCATGAAGGAGATAAAGATGCTCTCAACACTTCTATTCGTAATGATTGTCATTGCCGCCGGCTCCTGCGTGCAGAGCGCGCTGGGCTTTGGCACCACCATGATCACCATGGGCTTTCTGCCGCTGATCATGGAATACAGTAAGGCCATGGGGCTGTCCATCGTCATGGTGACAATCAGCACACTCTATATTTCTTTCAAATACAGAGATTCCATTCAATGGGTTGTCATGCTCCCTTTCCTGATCCCTACCGCAGTCATCTGCGGGATCGTAAACCTCCTCTCTGCCAAGGTCAGCTCTGATATCATGTATCTGCTCCTGGGCATCATGTTCGTGGCGGTTTCCATCTTCTTTTTTGTCTTCTCGGACAAGATCCACATAACGCCGAACCCGGTCTCCGGAACTATTCTGGGCGTCATCTGCGGCGTCTGCTACGGCCTCTTCGCCTCCGGCGGACCGACTGCGGCGCTATACCTGCTTCCCGCCACCAAAAACAAAAAGGAATACCTGGCAACAATCCAGGCATTCCTCTGTGTAAACAATATAGTAGTTCTTTTGATCAGTCTTTTCCTCGGCCGGCTCGACATGGCGGACCTGCCGATGGTCGGCGCCGGTATCGTCGCCATGCTGGCCGGGACACTCCTCGGGCTTGTGATCCATGACAAGATTCCTTCTTCCGTTTTCGGAAAAGTTATCTATGCCTTTGTCGGCATCGGAGGAATCTGGATCATTGTCAGTCATCTGATGTAGTTTCACACCAAAATCACTTCACCACTTCCGCCAGCGGCGCGATCTCCACGCCCTCCGCAGCGAGCGCGCCGCGGATCTGCGTGACGAAGGTCAGCGCTTTTTCGTTGTCGCCGTGCACGCAGATCGAATCCGGTACGATCTCAATCTCGGTTCCGTCGATCGCCGTCACTTTGTGCTCCTTCACCATGCGGACGACGCGGCTGATGGCCACTTCTTCATCGTGGATGACGGCTCCTTCCCTGCTTCTGGGCACAAGGCTTCCATCCGGCATGTACGCTCTGTCCGCGAACACCTCTCTCGCCACGGGAAGTCCGATATCCTGCGCCGCCTTCACGCTCTCACTCCCCGCCAGTCCCATTAGGATCAGGGACGGGTCAAAAGCCTGCACGGCCTTGGCGATGGCCAGCGCCAGCTTGTAATCTTTTCCCGCCATATTGTACAGGGCACCGTGGGGTTTGACGTGCTGCAGAGGCACGCCCGCCGACTTTGCGAAGGCATAGAGCGCCCCCAGCTGATAAGTGATATAGGCGGCTGCCTCAGCGGGCGAAACCGTCATGTTTCTGCGTCCGAACCCCATCAGGTCCGGGAATCCCGGGTGGGCGCCGATTCCGATGCCGGCCTGCGCCGCCATCGCGACCGTCTTCTGCATCACAAGGGGGTCTGAGGCGTGATAGCCGCAGGCGATATTGCAGGAGGAGATCAGCGGGATCACCTTATCGTCCATTCCCATGGTATAGGCGCCGAAGCTCTCTCCCAGGTCACAGTTCAAGTCAATCTTTGCCATATTGCCACCTTATTCCTTCAAATCCACATTTTTGATATCGAGCAGCAGCATGTGACCCGGCGCGTGCGTGATGGCGAAATCCGGTTTGACGTTCATCACGACCGACTGGGGCGTCACGCCGCAGGGCCAAAACATAGTGACCTCTCCTTCTTTGATCTCCACAGGGTCGCCGAATTCCGGATGGTTTATATCCTTAATTCCGATCACGGAAGGGTCGCCGATGTGGATCGGGCTTCCGTGTACTTTGGGGAGCTGGGCGGTGACCGTCACGGCCTTCACAACCTGCTGCGGGGGCACCGGCCGCATGGAGACGACCATCTTGCCCGAGAAAACGCCTGCCGGCACCGTATCGATTCCCGTGATGTACATGGGGACGTTGCGGCCCATCGTGTTGTGGCGCATCTCGATTCCCGCCTCGATCATCTCGGACTCGAAGCTGAAGGAGCATCCGATCAGAAAGCCCACAAGATCGTCGCTCCAGAACTGCTCGACGTCGGTGTACTCGCCGGTGCATACGCCTTTCTCATAGATCCTGTACTTGGGGAAATCCTTGGCGATATCGCAGTCCTGCGCCACAAATCTGGTAAAGCGGCTTCCCGTGTCGAGAACTTCCAGCACGGGGCAGGCCTTGGGATTGCGCTGTGCAAACAGCAGGAAATCATAAGCGTGCTCCTTGCGCAGAATGATGAGATTGGCCTGGGCATAACCCGGGCACAGGCCGCTTGTCGGCTCCGTAAACTTGCCCTCACGGATGATGTGTCTCATCTGCAGCGGCGTCAAATCTTTATAATCGCTGATCATCTGTTACTACCTCCTCTTTTCCGGTCTTTCCGTTTCCAGCCCCTGCTCTTCCATCCGGTGCGGCTGCCGCCGCCGTCCCTGCCGCTGAGTCCCAGGACTTTGAAGCCCGCCGGCGCGCTCTTTTCCAGGATCCGGCAGTGCTCTTTCCATTTCTTATCCGCTTTGCGGATCAGCTCCTGCGCCTCCTGAACCGTACAACGGACAAATTTCACCTTCTGTCCCGGCCTCAGCTGCGCAAAGAGCGGTATGTCGACGTTGATGACGGACGCTATTTTGGCATATCCGCCGGTGGTCTGCCTGTCGGCCATCATCACGATGGGCTGGCCTTCCCCCGAGATCTGGATGCTCCCGTTGACGATCCCGTCCGAGAGGATGTCGTAGCCGCCCTTGGCCTCGACCTGGGGTCCCGACAGCCGGTAGCCCATGCGGTCACTGTGCGCGGTGATCACGTAGCTGCTCTCGTAGAACGTCTTAATGCCTTCCGCCGTGAACATGTCCTCCTGGGGTCCCGCGATCACGCGCACCCTGGTTATATCCGGATCGTCCGGCGAGACCAGCCTGCGCGGGGGCACCCAGCGCCAGGAAAGGTCCTTTCTGCCGTTCTCCGGGCTGCGCAGCGCGATCACGTCGCCGGCCATGAGGGCTCTCCCCTTGAATCCGCCGATCCCGCATCGCAGGTTCGTGCTGCGGCTTCCCATCACCATCGGGATGTCCAGGCCGCCGCCGACGGCCAGGGAGCCGTAAATTCCGACCTTTCCTGTCGTGATCTTGATTCGCACTCCCGCCGGCACGTGTACGGCCTTGTTTGCGGGGTATATTTTGCCGCCCGCGTCGATTCCGAAGTCTCCTCCGCACACGGCGATATTTACTGTTTCGTCAAAATACAGCTCGGGCCCGATCAGGCAGAATTCCACCACCGCGTCCGAGTCATGATTTCCGACCAGCACGTTGGCCATTCTGGACGCGACTCTGTCCATAAAGCCGCTGGGCGCAAATCCGCTGTTCTGGTAGCCCAGCCTTCCCTTGTCCTGAATAGTCGTGCGGGGGCCGGGATTGATCACATGCATTGCCATACCGGTCACCCCTCCCTGATCCACTGATACTCATATGTTCCGTCTTCGACCTGCTTCCTGATCGCATGAAACTCCTTCTCCGTGATCGGAACAAAACGGATAAATTCACCTGCTTCATAGAGGATCGGTTTTTCCCTGTTTTGATCGTAGAGCTCCAGCGGCGTTCTGCCGATGATCTGCCAGCCGCCCGGCGAGACCAGGGGATAGATCCCCGTCTGGTCGCCCGCGATGCCGACCGATCCCTTTTCCAGGCGCTCTCTGGGATTTTTCAGGCGCGGCGTACTGATCGAGCGGTCCATGCCGCCCAGATAAACGAAGCCCGGCATGAAACCCAGCATGTAGATCAGATAATCCACGCTGCTGTGCCTTCTGATCACTTCCTCCCCGGTCAGGCCCGCGTGCTCGCAGACGTTCTCGAGGTCAGGCCCGAACTCTCCGCCGTAGCAGACAGGGATCACGATCGTCTTTTTCTTCATCTGGCCGCTGCCGAGATCCATCTGCGCCAGTTCTGTCCGAATCCTGGCTTCGAGCTCATCATAGCCGATCATGGCAGGGCGGTAATGCACCATGAGCGTGGCATAAGTCTGCACGTATTCGTTGACGCCCTTAATATTCTTTTTCGCAAGGTATTTTCTTGCAGTTCTCACGATCCTGCTCGTCTCCGGATCGATCTCCGTTCCGAAAATGATCGTAAGAGCGGAGTCTCCTACCGGCAATATTCTGTATTCCATGTAATGCCCTTCTGAAAACGCATATGACCCGTAGCAGAAAAAGCCGCGGGTCATGGGTAACTAATGTGATTAAGGCCGGCACTGCGGACCGCTTACGGCCGGTTCATGCTCAGCCGCTGATCAGCTTCTGCAGTCCTGTGATAAACGCGCGCATATTTCTGGCGGCGATAAAGATGAAGATCGCAATGACGATCACAACGAGCACGTTGAACCATGTCTTGTTCTTGTACTCCTTCATGATCGCCGAGTCATTGGCTACGATCAGAAGAAGAATTCCGGTGATGGGAAGAAGCAGCGCGTTGGCAGCCTGTGCGAACAGGATGATCTGTGTCGGGCTTGCTCCCAGTGTGCAGGTCGCGAAAATACCAAAGCACAGAACGATGATCCAGAAAACTTTAAATCTGTTTTCCTTCATGTCTTCGCCCCAGCCCAGGATACCGGAGCAGGCAAAGGCCGCTGCCAGAGGAGCTGTGAGCGTACTTGTGATGCCGGCCGCGAACAGGCCGATGCCGAAGATCACGGTCGCCCAGCTGCCCAGAAGGGGCGTCAGGGCTTTCGCCATATCGGAACCGGAAGCGATCTCGCCGCCTGTGGCGTGGATCGTCGCTGCCGCGCATACGATGATCGCCATGGAGATGACGCCGCCCAGACCGATGGAGATAACGGAGTCAAAACGCGAATTGGCGAGCGCGTCTTCTTTATCCTTTGTTTTTCCCCACTTGGTGGAGGCGGAAGACGCGTGCAGATAAATATTGTAAGGGACGACCGTCGTACCCATCAGGGCCGCTACCGTCATCCAGTCGCCGCCGTCCGGAACTTTGAATCCGAAGAGGCCTGCGAAAACAGCGCCCCAATCGGGCTTGGCCGCGAACGCGCAGATCAGGAAGATTACACCCATCAGCACGACCAGTGCCGTCAGGAAATTCTCCACGCGCTGATAACTTCCGGAGAAGAGGAGCGCGAACGCGATCACTCCGAGGATCAGTGCCAGGACGATCTTTGCCGTCCCGTTGTCGGTCGCGGGGACAGCCGCCTGAATACCCAGGATCGAACCGGTAAGGTTTCCTGTCTCATAAGCGATGTTGCCGATGAATACGGCTGCGATCACCAGAATCGAGATCAGTACTCTTGCGCCTGTACTTGTAAATTTTACTCTTAGCGCCTCGCCGAGTCCCATACCGGATACGATACCGAGACGGGCCGCCATGGACTGCATAATGATGACTGAAATAACAGATAGAAGCATTGCCCATAGAAGTGTGTAACCAGCAGTTGCGCCCGATATGGAACAGGAAGTGACCGTTCCGGGGCCGATGAACGCGGCTGCTACCAGTGCGCCGGGTCCCACGTTTTTGATACGTTTGGCTAGATTGTTCATTTCACCCTCCTTTTGTGCTTTATTGATTTATAATTTTAATACACTAAAGGATGTTTCGTCAATATTTTTAACTCTGCTGTCATACAGTCCTTGCTTTCACGGCCTGTCCCCAAAAAGGAAGGCACTTTTCCGTGATAAAATAATCCTGTATAATGGTTGATGACCCGCAATAGGGTTCTTCTGCTCGCAGAAGCCGCCCGGCGAGTCATTCCGCCGCAGTACCACCGCACCGAATCTGTATCCTGTCAACAGAGGTTTTGTCGTGTCCAAACTGAAAAAATACTGGCTCGGCCTTTCGATCGGCTCCAAGATGCGGATGTTTGTCATTCTGCTTCTTCTGGTCATTATCCTGGCCGCCGGATTTAACTTTTATACTCTGCGCTTCTCCGTCGGGGACTTCAGTCAGATCCTGAAGGAAATTTCCCGCTGTGAGACTTCCCAGGACGCTATGCGCGCCGAAGTGGACGCCTTCCGCACCTATGTGCGCACGCCCTCCGAAGGCAATCTCAGCGCCCTCAATCAGGCTGTGAGCTACTGCCGCAGCTGCATTCTCCTGCTCCCCTACGATTATGAAGAGATCGGCGCCGAGCGATATGCCAGGACCTGGCGCATCCGCAACGCTTATGAGAGCTACTCCGACCAGAGAGATCTCATAAGAGACCGGATGCTGACTTACGGCAGTTCTTACAACACAGCCACTGCGCTCGAAGCCGATAAAGAGACCGTAGACCTCCTGTATCGGGTCTATGACATGCAGACTTATTTAAACGGTTACCTGTCCACCGTCTCACAGCTTACCGTCGATCATGCGAGTGACCTCTACGACAGCAAATATCCCTTGCTGCAGTCCATACCCTACTTCCAGGTCATTGTCTCCGTTGTCCTGATATTGGCTGCCGTCAGCTTCGTCGGACTTTTCACCGGCACGATCGTCACCCCGGTCGAGAAGCTCGCCGCCGCTTCCCGCAGTATCTCCCAGGGACAACTCGAAGAGGAAGATGTCACGGTCGAAAACAAAGACGAATTGGGAGAACTGGTCGAATCCTTCAACAAGATGAAACATGCGACCAAGAGAAGTATCCAGACGCTGGAGGAGAACCAGCGGCTTGCCGATCAGCTCCACAAGGAAGCTATGGAGCGCGCGGAGACGGAGAAACGCCTTGAGACGGCCCGCATGGACCTTCTGCAGAGTCAGATCAAGCCGCATTTTCTGTTTAATACCCTGAACACCATTTCCGGTATGGCGGAAATAGAAGAAGCCGTAGTCACGGAGAGCATGATCCGTTCTCTCTCCCGCCTGTTTCGATACAATCTGCACACGACAAATCAGTTCGTCTCCCTCTCCCAGGAGCTGGAAGTCGCAAGAGACTATCTGTATCTGCAGAAAATGAGATTCGGCGACCGTGTACAATACGAGCTGATCCCGCAGCCGGGAAGCCGGGAAGCCGAAAACCTGGGCGATATTCAGGTCCCGGTCTTTTTGCTGCAGCCTTTAGTCGAAAACGCGGTGATCCACGGCATCTCCCGCAAAGAACAGGGCGGGAAGATCACGATCCGCTCTGAAAAAAGAGATAACGCGCTGCGCATCGAGGTGGCTGATACCGGGGTCGGAATGGATCCGGAAACCCTGCAGGGTCTCAGAGATAAACTTGCGGGCGCTCCTTCCGACGTGCACGTCGGAATCGGCATAGGAAACCTGTACCAGAGACTGACTACGCTCTACGGAGAAGACTCCCTTCAGATCAGGAGTGAAGCCGGCCGGGGGACTCAGATCACTGTCACGATTCCCCTTCCCCAAGAGGATTAAAATATGTTAAAAATATTGATCGCTGACGACGAGGTGATCGAGCGCCTCGTCCTGGAGAAGAAACTCAAAAAGTACTATTCGGAGGAATGTCAGATTCTGGTGGCACAGAATGGCAGGCAGGTCCTGGAAATCTATGCGCGGGAGCACCCGCAGATCCTGATCCTCGACATCGAGATGCCCGGCATCAGCGGTCTCGAAGCGGCGCGGGAGATCCGAAAGCAGGATAGGACCTGCAGCATCGTCTTTCTGACTGCTTTTGATGAATTTTCCTACGCGAAAGCCGCCATCTCCGTTCACGCCCTCGACTATCTCCTCAAACCCTGCGACGACAACGATCTGATGAGCGCATGCGATGAGGCGATCAGGCTTGCCCACGCTGCGGCGTCCCGGCCGCAGGAGGGGACTGCAGAGCCTGCTGATTCTTCGGGCGGGGCAGATTTCCCGCAGACCTTATCTTCACAGGAAGTCTCGGAGGAGCAGCCGGAAGAGGAACAGCGGCAGGAAGAGTTCCGCGCCTACATTGTGCAGCACTATATGGAAGATATAGCCGTAAAGGACATCGCCGGATACTTCGGATACTCAGAGGCCTATTTCTGCAAGCGGTTCAAGCAATATTTCAGCCACAGCTTTGTGAGCTATCTGACCGATTACCGCATGCAGAGAGCCGAAGAACTGATGCGAAGCAGCAGCATGAGCATCAAGGAGATCGGCAAGGCCGTCGGCTATCCTGATCCAAACTACTTCACGAAAGTTTTCCGCCGTGTGCGCGGCGTGAGCCCTTCCGGCTTCCGGGATTTGAAGAAACAATGAAGAAGAACAAAACATTTCTTAAACGGG
The DNA here is from genome assembly GCA_017469935.1 of Lachnospiraceae bacterium. GTDB lineage: Bacteria > Bacillota > Clostridia > Lachnospirales > Lachnospiraceae > CAG-791. The sequence continues at coordinate 6,180 of JAFUFL010000102.1, read as the reverse complement.
TCTCCGCTCTGTCCGGCGCCGCCGCAATACTGCTGTCTGTCTGCCTCACCGGTTGTGCGCAGCAGCCCGCTCCGGAGCCTTCCGCCGAGGCGGCGCAGCCGCCGCTTCTCACAAACGAAACATCCGTCGTCAGCGACGCGGTGCCCGAATATGTCTTTACATATGCCGAGAACCAGACGGAGGACTATCCGACGACCCAGGGCGCCTACCGCTTCGCCCAGCTGGTCAACGAGCGCACGCAGGGCCGCATCCAGATCCGGGTCTATGCGAACGCGGAGCTCGGAGATGAGCAGTCCACCATCGAGCAGCTCCGATTCGGAGGGATTGATTTCGTCCGCTGCTCTCTTTCCACGATGAGTCCCTACAGCGGCATGGCCAACGTGCTGATGCTTCCTTATCTCTACCGGGACGCCGACCACATGTGGGCTGTCCTGGAAGGAGAGATTGGCCAAAAGGTCGCGGATTCCTTCGTGGACGCCGGCATCGTGCCGCTCTGCTGGTATGACGCGGGCGTGCGCAACTTCTATTTCAAGAGCCCCGTCAGTTCTATAGAAGACATGAAAGGCCTGGTCATCCGCGTCCAGCCCAACGAGATGATGGAAGACATGGTGCGGCTTTTGGGCGCGGACGCTATCCCTGTCAACTATGAAGATGTCTACTCCGCAATCCAGCAGGGCAGTGCCGACGGCGCGGAGAACAACTGGTCCTCCTATGACGCCATGCAGCACGACAAAGTGGCTCCCTATTACCTGCTCGACGAGCATATGCGGGTCCCTGAACTGCAGATGGTCTCTGCGGTGACTTGGAATCTGCTCTCCGAAGAAGACCGGAAGATCATACAGGAGTGTTCTTCGGCGTCCGCCGAATACGAGCGCATGCTCTGGACGGCCCGCGAAGAGGAAGCCCGGGCGCGCGTCCTGTCCCAGGGCTGCACGGAACTCACTCTCTCCGGGGAAGAAAAAAAGAAGTTCCACGATGCGATGGAACCTCTTTACTTGAAATATTGTGAGAATTATATGGATATTGTGGAACAGATCCGGGAGATGGGCGCTGAGTAAACCGCCCTCTCCTTCCTCGCATTCACTGTTTTCCTGCCTTTTTGAGCTGGTCGATCATAAAATCGAGCAGCTCTTTTTTCTCGGCATCGGACTTAAAGACCCTGTTCGGAAGCAGATAGGCGTGGACCTGATCCGGGACCACGACCAGCATGGACTTTCTGCCTATTGCCATGCCGCCGCCCTTTACGTCGGGCACGAAGGATTTCCAGGGGATCCTCTGCACGTGCTTCTGCACCTTGATCTCCATTCCGGTCGTGTCAAAAGAGAGCGTCGTATCCACTTGCACCGACTGCGCGTCGCGGATCGAAGTCATATAGATAAACAGAGGCTGAAACAGCGGAAAGACCAGCAGCAGGATGATCAGAATCGCTTTTCCCAGACCGTTTGTCGCATTCCACCTGGCGATGGCCAGCGCAAGGATCGACAGCGTGAAAACGATACTGACGATCGCCGTCCAGTTCCGATAGTAGTTCTCCATACGGAACTTCCAGTAATCTCCCGGCGTGTTTCTGTATGTATATTCGTATCTCATAAGGTACCTCCCATAATGCAAGTTCACCTTGTCAATTATAACACCGAATCGTCGGAATGAAACCCGCTCCGGAAATTCTTCCCCGGCAATAAAAAAGGACCGCTGCAGAAACCGCAGCGGTCCTTCAATATTACCAATGTTTTGGTTACGAGACTCAAGCTCCGATGAGCCACGGGATGCACATTGTGATTGCAGGAATAAATGTGATCAGCAGCAGTGCAATGATCATGAAGGCGTAGAAAGGAAGCATTTCCTTGACGATCTTCTCCATGGGTCTCTTCGCAATACCGGAACCGATAAAGAGCACTGCTCCTACGGGAGGGGTCAAGAGGCCGATACCGCAGTTGAGGACCAGCATGATGCCGTACTGGATCGGATCGATACCGATCGAAGTAGCGATAGGCAGAAGGATCGGGGTCGTGATCAGAATGATCGGAGCCATATCCATGATCATACCGAGTACCAGCAGGATGATGTTCAGCAGGATCGCGATAACATAAGGGTTATCGGATACGCCTGTGATCAGGTTCGCTGCCAGTGACGGAACGTGAAGCTTTGTCAGCATGTAGCCGAACGCGTTGGAGGTAGCGATCAGGATCAGAACGATGGACAGCGTGTCCACGCACTGGTCAAGAGCCTTCCATACGCCCTTCCATGTAAGTCCTTTGTAGACATAAACGGAAACGATCAGGGAGTAGATAACCGCAATAGCTGCGGACTCTGTCGCGGTGAAGACACCGGCGCAGACGCCTACGACAACGATCAGGATCGCGGACAGCGCCCAGATGGATGTCGCAAATTCCTTGCCCAGACGGGAAAGGCTGAAGGGCTCTCCCTTCGGGTAGCCTCTCTTCTTGGAGAGGATGTAGGACAGGACCATCAGGGAGCCGGCCAGGACCGCGCCCGGAAGGTATCCTGCCAGGAACAGGCTTCCTACGGAAAGGCCGCCTGCCGTTGTGGCGTAAATGACCATGTTGTGGGACGGAGGAACGAGCATACCCTCAACGGAGGAGGAGATCGTTACGGCCGTCGCGAAGTCTACGTCATAGCCTCTGTTGACCATCATCGGGATCTCGAGGGAACCCAGGGATGCCGTGTCAGCAGATGCGGAACCGGAGATACCGCCGAAGAAATAGGAGGCAACGATGTTGACCATTGCCAGGCCGCCGGTCATCCAGCCTACGCATGCGTCCGCCAGGTTCAGAAGTTTCTCCGATATACCGCCCGAGCCCATCAGGACGCCCATGGTGATGAAGAAAGGTACAGCCATCAGTGAGAAGGAGCTGATACCCTTGACCATCTGCTGAGTCAGTGTTGCCAGCGGCAGTCCCTGGTATGCCAGGCACAGGAGTGTGGAGATCGCCACCGAATACGCGATCGGGAAGCGAAGGAATACCATGGCAAGGAATGTGACAAGAAGGATGACTATAGCTGTTGATTCGCTCATAATACTTCTTCCTCCTTTCTGCCGAAATATCTCTCAATGTCGATAATAATTCTCTCGACCTCGAAGAAGATCATCGCGATGCCCGCCAGCGGGATCGGGAAGTACTGCCAGAACTTGGACAGCCAGGGCATGGAGATAAAGGTTCCCTTGGCGCCAAGGCCCGTCGCGTAGGACCAGCCGGTCACCAGCATGACGATCGCCAGTGCAAGGACTGCCAGATCCGCAATCAGGTCCAGTGTGATGATAACCTTCTCAGGAAGATAGCGGTCAAACGCTGTCATTCTGATATGGGCGTTTCTCTTGATGGCCAATGCCGCGGACAGCACTGCCATGTAGGACATCAGTGTCAGGATCAGTTCCTCGCCCCAGTTGGGTGCGGGGATCACTTTAATATAACGCGCAAGCACGATCCAGCTCGTGATCAGGATATCCGCCACCAGAAGGAGCTTGCAGATAAGCATGAACACCTTGTATACGAATATGTATACCGGTTCAATTTTTCTCAAACTGTCAAAAATTGCAGGCATTTAAATCCCCCTTCCAAAAAAAGTGCTCCGGCTGTCCGGAGCACTTTTCAGATCAGCCTATTGTTTGCTTTTCTTGGCTTGTCAGCAGATTAAATTACTTTGCAAGGTCAAGAAGTGCCTGATAAACAGTCGCAAGGTCGCCAGTTGCATACTCATCAGCGATGGGCTTGCAGGCTGCCTGCCAAGCGGTCTTGTCTGTGATCTCGATTACGTTGATGCCGTCAGCCTTGAGCTGCTCGAGAACTTCGTTCTCCTTCTGCTCGGAAACTTCGCGGCAGTAATCGGAAGCGGTCTTGCCGGCCTCAAGGATCCAACCCTGCTGCTCTTCTGTCAGCTTGTTCCAAGCGTTGTCAGTGATGATGGTCATCATAGCGCCCAGTGTGTGGCCGTCCAGTGTAAGGTTGGGGCCGACTTCCTGGAAGCTGTTGCCAGCATAGTTAACGGTGGGCTGCTCAGCGCCGTCGATGGTGCCGTTCTGCATGGAGGAGTAGATCTCGCTCATGGAAACGGGAGAAGGAGTAGCGCCAAGGCTCTTAACCATCTCGGTCATGATCGGGTCGTTGGAGACACGGATCTTCATGTTCTTCATATCATCAGGGGAGCTGATGGGCTTATCGGCAACTGTGAAGAAGTGACGGAAACCTTCCTCGCCGAAGTACAGGCCCTTAACACCAAGGCCCAGCTCTTCGGACTCATTCAGGAATTCCTGGCCGAGCTCGCTGTTAGCGAAGTTCCAATAGTGATTTCTGTCAGCGAATGTGTAAGGCAGGGAAAGAAGAACGGACTTCTTTGTGCCATAGGATGTAAGTGCGAATGCGGAGATACGGCAGATATCAACTGTACCTGTGCCGCCCAGCATACCGTCAAGGATGTCGGCCTCAACACCGAGGACGCCGCCGCCCTGCAGGTCGATCTGGATCTGGCCGCCGGAAAGCTTCTCAACTTCCTCTTTGAACTTGAGGTCCATAGCGCCGCAGACAGTGTTCTCAAGAGGGTTAACCTCTGCCATTGTCAGTGTGATGACATCGCCGGAAGCTGCCGGAGCTGCTGCTGCATCGCCCTCTGCTGCGGGCTCAGCTGCCTCTGCTGCAGGCTCAGCTGCGGGCTCGCTGCTGGATGCAGATGTGCCGCCGGAAAGGCCGCAGCCTGCTACCAGGGATGCTGTCATTACTGCGCAAAGCACAGCACTGATGAGTTTTTTCTTCATAATGAAATCCTCCCTTTGTGTGTTTTTCCCATATGCACCCGCACACGGGAATGAAACGTGAAACCTATTATAGTGAAACTATAACCTTTTTGGCACGAAGCAGACAATTTATTGTGCAACTTCTCTGCCGTTTATAATACAATTATAAAAATTCAGAAAAAAAATATAAATGGGAATATTTTTTGATACACTGGTAAATTCTTGTTCTGAGGACGTATTTTTCCGCATATTTGTACCAGATCCGTATTCTGTCACTCAAATTTGCCCGACATGTGCTAAACTGTTAAAGAAATCCCTTACAGCAGGAGGAAAGTGATATGCCCAATACTTTTAATTTTCTTATATGCATGCTGGCCCTTCTGGTCGGAATCCTGATCGGCGAGAAATACCGCAAGTGGAAAAAGGCGCGCGAGGAGAAAGAAGAGGACGAAAAGGGCGGGGGAATCAGTCACATCCGTTCTTCGAAGACGGACAAAAAGAAGCCCGGCGATCAGCAGAAATAGTTAGCATAAATAGTTATAAAAAAGAAACATCCCGGAAATGCCTTGAGGGGCATTTTCGGGATGTTTTTACGGATCAGGAGTTTATATGTTTCCTTATCTCTTATTACTTGCCGTAGCCGAGGGCCCACGGGATTCCCAGCGAGATCGCAGGGATAAATGTGATCAGCAGCAGCGCAATGATCATGAAGGCGTAGAAAGGAAGCATTTCCTTGACGACCTTCTCCATGGGTCTCTTCGCAATACCGGAACCGATGAAGAGCACTGCACCTACGGGAGGGGTCAGCAGGCCGATACCGCAGTTGAGGACCAGCATGATGCCGTACTGGACCGGATCGATGCCGATCGAAGTAGCGATAGGCAGAAGGATCGGGGTCGTGATCAGGATGATGGGTGCCATATCCATGATCATACCGAGTACCAGCAGGATGACGTTCAGCAGGATCGCGATCACGTAAGGGTTACTGGATACGCCTGTGATCAGGTTCGCCGCCAGCGACGGAACGTGAAGCTTTGTCAGCATGTAGCCGAACGCGTTGGAGGTAGCGATCAGGATCAGAACGATGGACAGCGTGTCCACGCACTGGTCAAGCGCATACCACACGCCTTTCCAGGTAAGTCCTTTGTAGACATAGATGGAAACGAACAGGGAGTAGATAACCGCAATAGCTGCGGACTCTGTCGCGGTGAAGACACCGGCGCAGACGCCTACGACAACGATCAGGATCGCGGACAGCGCCCAGATGGATGTCGCGAATTCCTTGCCCAGTCTGGCAAGGTTGAAAGGCTCTCCCTTCGGGTAGCCTCTCTTCTTGGAGAGGATGTAGGACAGGACCATCAGGGAGCCGGCCAGGACCGCGCCCGGAAGGTATCCTGCCAGGAACAGGCTTCCTACGGAAAGGCCGCCTG
>JAFUFL010000015.1 GCA_017469935.1 Lachnospiraceae bacterium | reverse complement strand
CGCGGCAAGGGAAAGAAATACCACAGCGGAGTCCACGCCTTCTCCAGCAAGATCAAATGCGGCGAGTGCGGCTGCTGGTACGGCTCAAAGGTCTGGCACTCCAACAGCAAATACCGGAAGGTCATCTGGCGCTGCAACCATAAGTACGACGGCGACAAGACCTGCCGCACACCGCACCTGACGGACGAGGAGATTCAGGCCGCCTTCCTTAAGGCGGTAAACAAGCTGCTGGAGACGAAGGGTGAGGTTATCGCAAACGGCTACGCCATGATCCCCGTCCTCTTTGACACCACAGCGCTTGAGGCTGAGCACGATGAGCTCCTGCAGGAAACGCAGGTGGTTTCCGACATGGTGCAGCAGTGCATTTACGAAAACGCCCACGTTGCTCTGGATCAGGCCGAATACCAGAAGCGGTACGACGCCCTGACGCAGCGTTTCGACAAGACCAAGGCTCGCCTTGAGGAAGTCACCGAGGAGATCAGCCAGAAACAGACCCAACGTGCCAACTACGAAGCCTTTCTGAAGGCCTTTGAAAGGCTGCCGGATCAGCTGCCTGAATTCACGCTGAAAACTTGGCACGGGCTGGTGGACTACGTCACGGTCTATGCCGAGGACGACATCCGGTTTACCTTCAAGAACGGGCAGGAAGTAAAAGCCTGACACCCGGACATAAATCAAGCTCCCGATCATCGGATTTTCACCGGTGGCCGGGAGCTATTTTGATTTCGTGAAACTGGAATTTGAGCAATCAGCATTCGAGATTGCCAGCTATGCTGAGTTTGAGGAGGTCAGTTTAAATAATACTGGAGTATCGTCTCTAAGCTGTCTTCCGTAATTCTGATCTGGTCAGCCCAATCCTTCAGACCGGTCTCAGCAAGCCATTCATTCACCTGCTTTAATGCATGATTTTTTCCGTTCTCGTCTGTGATCAGTCCGCAAAGCTGCTGCAACAATATGATTCTACCCATTTCAGAATCTTCACATACAGAAGCAAAAGGCATAATGATATATCGGTCATATGGAACCGGCCTGCTGTCGGGACTGCTGTAAAAAACTCTTCCGCCTTCCGCAAAACCTATTACTTCAAAGGTGAACCGTTCAAAAATATAATATCCTTCAAACGTATCTCCAATTGATAATGTGTCTTTGTATGCCGCTCCGAGAATTACAGGAATTCTCCCTTTATTCAGATAGTCATAATCATCGTCGCTGAATCCGCGGCCTTCTGCAATCTGCAAAGGAAACAGATCAAACAAGTTATCAGTAACCTGCAGGGCTTCTGCTGCTGCCGCAGGTTCACCATTGATCTCATAACCGGATTCTTCTGCAAATTCTGTTCCGTAATTAACCATGCATTGATCCGGAACCGTAAGATTGAGCAGTTCAACAAGATTGCTTGTATATGGTGTAAATGCAAGTTCCTCCGAAGACCGCAGTTTTTCAGTAAAAGACATAAGACTCTGAAACCGCTGACCGTCATCATGCATGTATTCATCATAAGATGAATCATCGAGGAATTCTGCCATCCGCCATGTGTAACTGTATACCGTAAGGTCAGACAGCACCGCTTCATCTGATTCGGTCTTAGCGGCTGGATTCTCATTGCCTGCAGAACAGGCGGTTAGTGAAACAATGATTAGAACAGTAAGAAATCCAGCGATTATCCGTGAGCATTTCTGCATTTTCTTACCTCCTCAAATCCCGATTTGTCTATACAGCCCATTTCAATCTTATAGGCGTTATCACAATAACATAGTGTTCTTCGTCAATATCTGTCATGGGATGTGAGTCTGCAATGCTGATATGAACTCCATAAACATCTTCGCTCTTAAAATCTGCGGCATTCCCAATTACGATGTATTGGACAGCAATATATTCAATATTTCCTTCGTATGGTTCAAGAGGTATTGTTTCGAATGGCTTCTCAATGTCGACTCCCATTCCTGCCAGATGATCTGATAATTCCGAATATGCTGCTTTGACCTCTTTATAATAGTTTCTGCAGTAATCACAGGAACACAGACTGTCTTTGTTAAGCTCCCTGTAGTAGTTTTCTGTTTTGAACTTATTCATAGTTCTATCCCCATAAACTGGAATTTATTCTTTTCCTTTGAATAAAGAAATCAATATTATATTCCGAGATAACTGCTATCTCCCACAATAGATTTTTATTGCTCTGAATATAAACTCAGCAGTTCCTTCACCACCCATCTTATCGATATTATTGGTAAAATCTCCCCCACCATCATACATCTTGCCAAGTCCAAAAAGCATTTCATTAGAACACTTATAAAAATGATCACTAATAAAACTCTGTAGCTTTTTCACCTGCTCCTGCACTTCTACTGATGCCGGATTCATTTCCTTCATCCTTCCGAACTTTTCAAAAATCCTCATGAAGTTAGCCATCATCCTTTGCTCATCAGTCTTTGTTCGGTTTTTATCCTTTTCTTCAAATTCCTTAAACTCAGGTGTTTCTCCCCATTGTTCTTTCGCACGTTTAGCGTATTCATCAAGCTTACTTGCATCAAATGCAGTGAAATCCACATGTTTGGTTCCCCTAAGTTGCAAACCACGGCACATGCTTATTAGATTGTCTATGTGCTCTTTCTTTAATTCCAGAAGTTCTATTTGCTGCTGTAATGCTTTATTCTTGTCAAAACCGGAACTGGTGACGATATCTTTTATATCTTTAAGCGGAAATTCTAGCTCGCGAAACAATAAAATCTGTTGTAATGTCTCTAATGCAGCATCATCATACAACCTATATCCAGCCTTTGTGTATTCTGTTGGCTTTAATAGTCCAATTTTGTCATAATACTGCAGGGTACGTATACTCACCCCAGTTAATTTGCTTACCTCATTCACTGTCAGCTTTTTCATTTCCAAAATTCCTTTACTTCATTCAAAATCTCAGCTGCTGGAAGTATCGTTGCCTTTTCTATAGGAACCCCTGTCTTTTCTAAATAGTACTTTATCAAGTAATAGCCTATAGCATATCCTGCACAATATGGAAGCCCCACTTCCGGAAAATGCTGAATCCTAGCCATTTCATCGCCGTAAAGATATGATGTGATATTGTCAAAACCAGTTACTTCGATACCATCGTAGATAATTTCTTTTATAAGGGGCATTAGCTCCATGTCTGTCTTGGTGACCCATGGTCCAAGAAGTTCTTCACCAAAGACTGTTGTGGCGAAGTTCTCTGCTAATCCTTCACTCACAATCATCTCACCAAGATTTATATCGTTAGTCCACTTAATGTACTGGTATCTGATATTATGATTAGTCTCATGTGTAAGGGCGGCTGGAAGTCTTTTGATGGTCTCTTTTGAAGGAACGAGCCATCCCATAATGTATCCAGGGATTCCTCCATCACCACAATATCCTTCGTTCATGATTGTATAAGCATTCTGGGGGTTTGCCAGAAGAATTGTGAAAAGATATTCTTGTACCTTTAGCTCTATTCCCTGATTTTCAAATCTGGTAAGAGCTTCTTCTATGGCCCTATTGCAAGACTCCCACATCTCCTGATTCTCCAATTGCTCTATCTGCTCTGCAATGTCGCTGTCCACATCAGATGGCGCCATTATCCCTAATCTATTGTTGGCCATAATGATATCATATCCACCTGGGAACTTTGGTTTAAGGGGTATATGATAACAATCCCATTTTCCTTGGAATGGCATCATCATATCATAGCGATAAATATCATCTTTTTTATCTGAATCAGCCAGCATTATCTTTTTATAAATATCTGGTGAATATACTCTGTTGACTTTCATCCTGACCTCCTATGCGTCTCGTTCATGCTATAGTCAACTATAAACTATTACCTAACGTCAGAGTCAACAGCTATTCAATCCTTTTTCGTATCTTTTTTAAACAAAAAAATATAGAGATTGTTGCAACCTCCATAAAGAAACCGAATTAAGTAGAATTGAAATGACGGTACACCCCCATAAAGCTTTATTCATTGTTGGCATAATATCCATTAAGCCTCCCCAATCTTCTGCTACAACTCTGCCTGCTCCATCGGCATAAAAAGCGCATAAAGTCAGTGCCGTTAATGCAAGACCCGCAAACCTAAACCATTTAGCGTTTTTGTTATTAAATGTCCAAACCAAATTCAGAACAGTAAAAACTATTGCACTTATTCCTAATACCATCCACATAAAGTTACCTCCATGATCAATCCCGATTTAGTCAATTATACCTTCATTCCTGAACTTCGCCAGCATTTCTAACATGTGGATGCCGATCTTCTCAGGATCATTTTCATACGCCGCACAGATGAGCCGCAGGCCGTCTGGTGTAAGCACACGTCCATTGTCCCGATCCCGGCGCAGACGTTCATATTCCTCCATCTGCTTCTTTGTAATCGTTGCCATAACTACATCCCCTATATACAAAAACGCGCCGGTCTGTAAAACCGACACCCCTAACCCCTATGCGACACCCCTGAGAGGGCAATCGTTAATTTGTATCAAATTTTGCGTCTTGCTTTCTGCAACTTTAACGTTTGCAAGGTAATTATCAATCTCTTGAAGTCTATTCACATTTTTCTTGTAGCTAAAGATAGTCTCTGGAATCTCGAATGCTTTTTCTTTATCGAATTCCATGTGCCCTTTGCTTCCGTTTTCGCCCTTTACGAATATTGTTTTCCTAGTATCTTCATCCCGGAAGTATTCTCCATAAAGAACGAATTTACGGATATCTTCTTCAGGAATACCCGTCCTGCCGCTCAGATAGTTTATTAGGCTCTCCTGACACATATAATGGACAATTTCACGCGGCGTATAGAATGCCCCCTTTGATTTTCTGTCAGTAACATCCAATAGATTTTCGAAGACCTTTCCGAGCATCTCAGGATCAATAGCAACTTCTCGTTCCATCGGCTCATCCTCAGCCATTGTGAAGTTATACCGATCAAAAACATCAAGAATACCATCGGCATCCCTTTTCCCCTTTTCATCTGCATTAGAAAATAACGAATTGGGTATACTGAAATCATTGTTTTTCCAGTCATAACCCTCCATTTCCTCAAATAAGCCACCATTCAAGAACGGAATTCTTCTGTGAAGCGGAGGGAAAAATGCATTCTCACCCCTGTTCTGATTCAGTCCGGTATAGAAAAGTGGCTCAAGGCAGTCGTCAAAATAGTTACGTCCTGCCTTTTCGCAAGCATCAAAAATCTGACGCATGAAATTTTTGGGACCACTTCCCCATGCATCTCCTTTTACTAAGGTTGATAAAACTGTCTCGTCTTCAGGCGAAAGTGATAGCAGAGCGTTGTTGTCACGATAATAATTACCATCCTTCGCCAGCTTATACACATACGGCATCAGCTCTTTTGGCTTTCGCCCGGTTTTATAAAACCCGTCTTTATACTGTCGTTCCGTCAGTTTAAAAGGGAAAGCATTTACTCCAAGCCACCCTTTTTTCTGTATGAAATACAGAAATACAATCTGGCCCATAAGCTTTTTGGCAAACTGCTCGCTGTCAAATCCTCTGGATTCCGCTTCCGCCGTAAATTCCGGAGTCTGATCCAAATATTCCTTCAGAACCAGGTATTTCTCGCGATATTGGTCAAAGAAATCTTTCGTTACCGCTTCAACGCTGAAGGCTTCTTCTAGCTCGTCAAGGCTCGGGTCAGCATTATCCTCAACAAAAATCGGATAAAGTCGTTCCTGTGCAGTATGGCAGGGCTCACCCTTACCGACCAGATACGAAAATCTCTTTGCAGGAGTAAGCTTCTCGCTAAGCTTTCCTTTCGAGAATTCGTAATCCATTCTGACTAAGGATAGACGCCATTTATCCAACTCTCCACTTGTATAAAAAGCCACCAGTGCACCGGCGCAATCACCGCTCTCCAAAAGCGTTTTTACAAACGCTCTTTGCATGCTTCTTGCATTTTCAAGATTCTTATCATTCTTCAAGCATACAGAAAAGAGAGCAACCTTATTATTATCTTCTCCAATATAGTTTCCGATATGTCGATAATGATCAACCGCCGCAGAGAAAGTATTCCAAGGCTTCACTTCGCGATTAGGCGCTACGAGCCGCATGTTATCCAGCAACTCTCTGAGAAATTGCACATAACGATCATGGTCAAAAGCCTCTGTTAATGTCGCCTCAAATATTTTACGCTTTTGCTCATTCATTTGTTTTCTCCTTCAGGTAGCAGGACAAAATTACTTGTTTTTCTCCAACTGTGTGAAGAATGGCGTCCTTTCTCTCATAAAGGTACTGATCTGGAACAAGGTTGGTAATTGTAAAGTAAGCCGTTCCAAGATCATCCATATTCTTCAGTTCCTTAACAATATTCTTTGTTATATTCTGCGGAATATCACCGTTTTCGTATGCCTTAATCAATCTAGAAAGTACTTCTTCCTGATCTTCAGTAAGAGTAGGCTCATTTTTCATTGCGCGTAGAATTCGGACAACTTTCAGATCATTGCCTCGAAGGGGCGCCTTTCCAACTTCTATCACGTCTTCCTCAGTTAAGGCTTCATCGAATGCTGCATTGTTTGCATCATAGTGACTATAGTAGTTGGTTCCCACATTTATGCGCTGCTCATCCGGCTCGCACTCCAAATACCTGACAGCATCCATAAAAGATATCTGCTCAGTCTTTTCCCCGGTAATAAAGAAGTCCTTTAGGGCACCCTTCCGGATAAATGTGATTGTTGCCGCTTTTTTAACGCGATTACTGTATCTGCCGGTCTTAGATTTCTTAGGAAGTCTCTTGATCCGCTCAAATAACGCCTTATCGTTATCTCTGATTTGCCTGATCACAGCCAAATATGCCAGTTCCGGACTGGTACTCTCTTCCTCCTGGTCCAGGCTGGAAGTCAGATCCTCGAACAATTTCTGTGAACTCACAACTTCTTCATCGGATAAGTATTTATAGTCCTCTCCCAGCGTATCATGGAAGGATTGAAGCTTCTCAAGAATACGATCTTTTAGTGGCATATGTTTGTTGGACTGAGCTGTTGGGAAAAAGTTAAAAACATAAATTTGCTGGTGCTCTGTCCCGACACGATTAATGCGGCCGACACGCTGCATTATCCTTGTGGGGTTCCAGGGCAGATCATAATTGATCAGTGCATTCGAACGATGCAGGTTGATACCCTCTGCCAGCACATCTGTAGTGATAAGGACATCGTACCTGTCGTTTTCTTTATTAGCATACTTCGGATTAAAACTATCCTCTATGTCAGCTTTTAGTTTTGCGCCGCTCATTCCGGAATAAGCGACTACCCGCTTACCATAAATCGGGCGCAATTTAGTCTCCAGGTATTCAGCAGTTTCTTTTGATTCTGTGAATATGATCTTTTTATTTCCGAGGAGCTTTTTATTGTTCTCAAGTTCGTCAACAAAAGTGTCAAATTTGGGATCAATTGTAATCGATTCCCATAAATCCCTTAGATATTTTAGTTTTGACAAATCTTTATTCAAGTCAATAATAAAACTTGATTTAAAGTCCGACTTCTTAAAATGGTATCCGTTCTCCTCTTCTACCATTTTCATAAGCTGGTCTATTTCACCCGCATCCAAAAGATCATATACATTTACTTTCTTACTAATCCAGACTTCACCCACGTTATTGAGCATGTCGATAAATCGCTGATAAGAATCGATGAATCTTGACAGCGTCATACGAAACGCATAGAAACTACTTTCCAGCCGCTTTACAAGAATTCCTTTCATAAATCCGCCCATGTTATGCTGAGCGGTCAGTTGTTGTGCGAACTGCTTTGTATCCTTGAGATATGTCAGTGGCTTATATCTTGCATAAGTAAAATCTTTGATGGCGGCAATGGTTTCTGTAAAGATACTATCTGTTACTTCATCAAATTCATAAATAATTTTCTCAGGAGCACCAAGCTTAGGGAATGTAAGCCCTTGACGCTCGAGATCATCACGATAATACTGTTGAATCTCAGTTCTTGTTCTACGGATCATGATGTGCCGGAGCAACCTATCGCGAATTTCCTCAGAGTTTTTCCGAATCTGATCCATATAGTCAGCCGACCCTTTTTCAAGCCCCTTCAGCTTGCCGTTAAGGGATGCGAAGAAACCTTCAAGGTTTTTTACTCCAACAATGTTGCTATTATGCTTCGGCTGAAACAGATATATCTGATTTTCAATGTCGCTTGTATAATTGTTGATGGGAGTTGCTGAAACCAGGACCACCTTCTTCCCATAGCAGATTTCATGCAGCTTGCTAAAACTATCTGTCCCGGCATTGCGGAAGCGATGTGCTTCATCGACAAAAACATATTCGTAATCAATTCTGCCGCCAATTACGCTATCCAGTTTTCCCAATGACACAACCTTTGCAGACACGTCAAATTCCAAAAGGACTTCTTCCCAGTAGGAAACCAGAACCGGAGGACAGATAATCAGCTTCTTGCCCTTGCCGAGACTCTTCGCTAACATAGCGCAGATATATGTTTTTCCAAGACCTACGACATCTGAAATAAAAACGCCATTATAAGCCTGAAGCACCTTTTTTGCTTGAACCACCGCATCGAGCTGGTATTGCAGCTGCATATACCCTGGGGGAAGGAGGTTATTTGCCAAGACATCTTTATCGGCATTTATCTCTTCACGGAAGAATTCGTACAGTGTCTTTAGGTATATTTCATAAGGTGTTATATCGTTTCTTAGCCAGGTTTTCTTTTCAATCGCATCAACATAAGCGTCTTGAATCGGAATACCGTCTTTCCAAAGCTCTTCAAAGCGTCCTAATGCAAATTTAACATCAGCGCTGTCCTTAAGCTCAACATTGAATTCAAGGTTATTTTGAAGACCTGCTTCCGAAAAATTACTGGAGCCGGTGATAACACTTCCATAATAATCAGCCTTATTCTGATCTTTGCGCATAATGTACACTTTTGCATGAATTGGTGCATCCACGTACATACGCATTTCCATTTTGCCAGACTTCAGCCACTCAATGAATTTATAAACACCCTGTTCCACTTTCGAAGATGTTTCTGTTTTCTCAAATTCTTCTTCAACACCCTTCGCGAACTTCTCACGTGCCTCCTTCAGAGTAAGCTGATCTGCAATGTCAATAATATCTACTGTCTTCTTATCGACATTAAGGCCTACAAGAATTCGAATTTTCTCGACGTCTTCCATTGCCGGGTATAGCTTAAAAAAGCCACTCGTCCTGAAATATCCAACAAGTATATCAAAGAACTGTGTGTTGCTCTTAAGAATCTTAGAAAAGCGACTATACAAATCGCGCTCAGGTTCGTTCGTAAAAAATTTCAAATCGTTTACTACCATCTTCTTCCCCCAGTGTCCGTATAATCAACAAGAATGCCACGTGTCTCTTAGGCCTTAGAGAGACCAAATAGATGCTGCTTGACTATAGAGTGTCTCTGCTCTGGCTTGAATATCATCTTCCGTCCAATCACCTTTCTGTAAAACATCGTACATCGTTATTAGTCCTGCTGCACAGATAGCCAGTCCGGGCTTCTTTCCCTTACCTTCTTTTTTTATTTTCCAATTTGCATCCCTTATAGAAGCATTCAAAGATTGAGGAATAATTGCAAGGTTTCCAAGTGTCAAAAGCATCGAGTCTCTGTTAGCTGCTTCTTCTTCCGTCGCACATGCGGGCCAGTTGTTTCTCCATTTTTTTGGCATTAAATGCTCTAAGCTGTAATTGTCAAAGCCAAGCAACGCTGTTGAGCTATGCTCGGGGCGCTCTCTACTTTCGATTAAATAGATTATTCCCCTGGAATGAAGATTCACAAGTTTCGATTTCTCAAATCCAGACTTTAATTCCTCATCAGAGGGAATAAACGTTGTTGCATCATTATTGCTCTTTAAACGTGCAATCAATCCGTCAGCATCAAGCACGGTATTGAGAATCAATGAAATAAACAAATTATTATAGTTCTTTGTAGTTGCATGTATAACAATGCGACGCATTATATAACTTTCAAGAATTCCATAAATCTTGTTGCGCTCGTTTTCATCAAATACGTTTTTTGCCACATACAGAACGTATGGAATCAGCGTTGTAGTTTTCAAACCGAAAATGACAATGTTGAGGCGCTCTATGCCAAAGTTGGATGGGGTATTCTGGGCACAATAATCCGGTTTGAATGTTTGCATAAAACAAAATGCATAGTCTTTCATTGGACCAAGAACTTTATTCTTATCCCCCTTGCAGTATTTGTTGATGAAGTGCTGGTAAGAAAGTGCGAGCTTATCAACCCTTGCATACATGATCTTATCTTCATTTGATATACTGTACTGCTTGTCTTGAATAAAGATTTGAAAATAGGAGTCAAAGAAGATGTCGATCAAAGCTCTTTTAACTCGTCCGGCTTCGATTTCTGTATCCCAGTAGGTTCTGGTCTCTTCATCCTTCTCAAATACAGCTTCCCAGCGTTTTTCGTATTCGTTAACCGTTTCTCTACTGAAGAAATAGTTCTTCAGCAGTTCCGATGTAGTCAAATTTACTCCAAGAGAATTAATGGTATCAAAAATCTGCTGTTCATCCTCATCTGCATCAAGGTCAATTTGAACAAACTGAGTATTCATGAGAATTGTCATTATATCCAGTTTTGTTTCAACAATATTCTTAACAAAATAGTTGAATGCCTCGATTATCCTAGAGCCCGGTGCGGGATTTTCTATCATCTCCGCACTTGTAGTTGCCATAACTTTTTCAAAAGCATCTATGTCATTTTTCCCATGCCGAAGTGCAATAGACTGCCCCATAATCCTGAACTGATAATCAAACATTACCGTTTGATTCAGCTTCATACAAAGGACCTTAAGGAAAATCAAAAAGGTAGTAAGTCGCTGCTGCCCATCAACAACTGTTTTGCAGGCAGAAAAATTATCGCCGATGACTGGCTTCCGGCCTTCTTTTAAAATGATGGATCCCAAAAAGTGTGGTTTTCTCGCTTTAACTACATATTCCATGTCTTCCAGAAGACGCGCCCACAAGTCTTCTTTCCAAACATAAGAGCGCTGGAAGAACGGCACTTCCACTAAAAGTCGAATTATTAAAAATATTTGTTATTAAGGCTTTATGCGCATCCATTACAGACTCCTTCTTTTACACTACCCTAGAGGCATAGTGTCCTCCATAAATTCGTAATTCGGCATTATCATTATAGCCCCAAATAGAAGTGTATTCCATGATAAGATTATCGGCTCAAGGTACTTGGCCGAGTTTTGGGCCATGAATAACAAAGGGATTCTGGATCATCACCAACAATTAGTGATTGCAACAGAACCCACTGTAAACAAGTATGTCGTCAAATATTACGCCAAAAAGAAAGCACGCGTAGGTACTATCGCATACGCATTGGTCCCCGTAGCATTTTTTGTTCTGTTTTCATTACTCCTCTCTTTGTATACTTCCTTAATCTATCACATCACAACATAATTCGTCACCGTAACATCCAGCCTCCAGTGAGACAAATGCAGCACCGACACGCACATCAGCGCCAGGCGGTTATACTCTGTCGGTGATCCGGATGCCAACGCTTTGGACAGATTGTCCCCGCGCAGTTTATAAGGGCGATAATCCATTTCCTGCTCGAAAAGGCTCCTCTGCCGTGACCATGTTCTTCTATCCGAAAAGCATAATGTTTCATGCGCTTCAAGCCAGCGCTCCATCAATTTGATTCTCATGTCAAATGCAAAACTCTGATCTGTTTCAATTCGCTCCACATAATACTCGTAGCACCTTCTGGCATGCGCTGCTCTCATGCCGTGAAAGTCGATTTTGTTGTTCATCTCCTCTTTCGAGAACACTTTTTCTTCAGCTCCGACACTTTGGAAGATTGCGCGTACTATATCGACGTCTTGAGGAAGTATATATTGCTCCTGTCTTTTTCCGCCCTTACCGCGCCGGACAACGATGAAGCAGTCACCGTCACGAAAGTCCAGGTCCTCCCCGCACAGCTTTGCAAGCTCCGCCCGTCGGATTCCCGCAGCTTTCTCAAGAGCTACCACGCGGGCATATTTTGGATTATTCTCCTCTTGTAATCCCTGAAGATTCTTTTCCTTCAAGCGTATCTTGTTGGCACGTCGGCTGCGGGAAATATTTCCGGATAATCTCTTCGGCTTTCTGATTTCCTCCATCGGAACACCGGCAGCAACACAGATCGGTGCCAGGTAAGTGTGGATCGTTGCCGCCGAATAGGACTTTGGGTGCTCTTCCAAGAATTCTTCGTATTCCTGGATCATGTCCTTTGTGATGTCTTCCACATATTTACAATTTCTCTCTTTTGCCCAAGCCGTGAATTGATTGATGCAGCGCTTGTACATCACTCTTGTGCGGTTGTTCTTTTCGTTTTCTGTATTCTGTAAAGCAAGTCTTTTTAATTCATATTTCAGGCTGTTCCTGTTTCTGGGCATACTTCTCCCCCTTTTTTCCTTGCGATATGTCTGTCTATTACTGTTAAGATGCCCTCACCCTTTTATAGACCGGGTACGTCTTTCATGAATTGTCGCGTCAGGGCCGCCCTTGCATGTTTTATCCTGCAATAGCGTACACGCTGGCCTCACTCTCCGGCAAAATCCACCGGATCAGCTTATGCCTGACAATACACCTGACCTTAAACGGTTATTTTCTGAATCCGCAACCACCGGTTATTTTCACACTAAACCGTGTTTAAGCTGTCTAAACTGGTTATTCTCTAAGCTTGTTGTGAAAAAAAGAAGGCTGGGTGTTTCCGTTTTGAATGGCAGCAATTAGTTGCCCCATCGAGCTCTGCGGATGGTCAGTCCTGCAGCGACTCCCACCATGCGATCCTTACACTTTTTTCACCGGGGCCGGTGCGCGCAATAATCACATTGTGGTTTGTTTCGGCTCCTTATGTCGTTGGAGCATCACGCCGCTATTATTCGGCTAAGCGGTGCCATACGTAAGTTGTCTTTTGTATCCCTCGTTCTGACTCAAACGAAAGATTCTATTTGTTCCGTAATTCTTGTGTTTCCTCGTTATATGTAAAGGAGCGGCTTAGATTCGCTCGGAAGACGATTAATAGGAGGCAAGCTCAGGACTCTCTTGTTCCATGCTCTGTCTCATCTCAGTACGTGTTTTTCTTACTCCATTTTTCTTGTCTTATGTTGGATATAGCGGATAATCTTTTTTATAAGATCTGCTGACGTGATATTTGAATAGGGCCGCCGGATCCATATGCTCCGGCGGCCTTATGATGAAATGTTTATATGATCAGAGTGCATCTACACCCGTGCTCCGAAGATAAAGCCGGCAGCCAGAAATCCCAGGCAGAGTAAATACAGAAGTAATTCTATAACCACTTCGATGGCTCCGCCAAAACATTCTATACATACTCCAACCACAATGATTCCTATTATGGTGAAAATACAAGTTTTAATCAGGGAACGCATATGAGATTCTGTCCTCCTTTCCGTCATACATCAGGTTCGTCTATGTCTTCTGCATTCTGCAAGGTACTCTATATAACTGCCATAAGCTGCCTTCCATTCACTTTCAATGTCACATCCGCTTATGAAAGCAAGGAACTCGTGCATGCCTCCTTCGAGGAGTGCCTTGAAAAAGACCGATACGTAGTCCTTCAGCTGTATGATCGCACCGTCGATGTCATTCACTTCCTTATACCGGATAAGCGGAATGCTGACCTCTCCATAAACCATTTCTTCCAGCACGGCATCCACATTGCCGTCGTTGTAAATATTGATGGCCACCTTTTCTTTATACTGCCTGACCGTAAAATACCGGTGGTGCCCATTGGGTCCTGTCTGGATCGTTATGCCAACTATGTTCTGACATTTTCTGAGCCGTTTTTGAATCTCTGTAAAGACAACCGCAGTCATTTTGTCAACGGCATCTTTTCTCTTTTTTCTTTCAAGTTTCATTTCTTCTGCTTTGCTCATCTTGTTGTGTCTCCTCCTGCTTTAATAGTCTTACTGTTATCACTGTCATGGTCAGTTTGGTGCCGCATATTCATCGTCCTCTTTCTCTTCCTCGGGCACTTTTACTGCCCCGTACAGATCGTAATTCGCCTCAGCCGAATAATAGTGTCCGATAGTAGTCGGTGCGTTGTATAAAGCTGTGAGCAGGTACTGCTTGATATCATGGATCTTTGTAGTGTTCTTGTTCATGCACTCCATTACATATTCGATATGTGAATAGTCCAGCCCAAGAAGCCTGCTCTTTACAACAGCTGCAGGCTTATTATCTCCTCCGATCCTGATTTCATGACGCGAAGAACACACGGTATCTGTCATCAATGAGACGATTCCCTCTACGTTTTCAACCGGATGTGTCCTGCATAATGTGTCGTAATCAATGTTTTCCTTGATCAAACTCTGATATGCATAGTAGTTGACCGATTCCTTCACGCCGAATCTCTTCCTTCTGTCCCGGATCGATAGATCAGATATGATTGTCTCATTCTCTTTCGTCTCGTTAGAATCAGTATTACTCTTATCATTATTATTTCCGTCTGTTTTATAGACTTCTTGAGTTATGGGTTTTGAACTTCTTGAAGTATGATTCTTAGATTTCCTGAAGTCTGATTTCTGGACTTCCTGAATTCTGTTTTTTGGACTTCCAGAAGTATGATTTTTGGACTTCTGTGTATTTAAGTGCTTTTCAGGGCATTCAGAGCCTTCTTCCCTGAGCAGGAAGTTCTTGACATAAATGATATTTGCCTTCCCAAGGCCGAGTCGTTTCTTCTCAATCAGCCCTATACCCTTCTGTGTATCCAGCTCCGCCATAAGCTTGACAGCAGTCTGTCTGCAGCAGCCAAGCAGCTCACAGGCATCTTCTATTGTGAAATTGATGTAGACGCGCCCCTGATCATCGAACCACTTATTCTTCACAGACAAGGACATACGGTCCAACATAAGGCCATAAAGTACCTTAGCTTCGCAGGAAACTTTCTTGAAGAAAGGATCTGAAAACAGAACCTTCGGGATTCGATAAAAGCTGTATGCCTCAGCCTGCATGCCGTAATAATAATCAAATACTGCTGTCTGACTCATGGTATTACCTTTCATCATTTATTCTGACTGTTCCTGCCCCTTCTCTTCGCTCCAGTGTTCCAGGAGTCGATAAATGATTTCCTCAATCTGCTCGGAATCATAGTCCGGTGAAAAGATTCTGTTGATCCGACTCATCTTCAGAATCACTCTTCTTCTGGGACTCTCACCGAGTATCAGCTCCTCGATTTTGTCCTTTGTAAGCACATGATCCTCATACTGCTCCCTTAGATGCTGCGCGGCGCTGCCGGACGGCAGCTTTCCATAGAGCTGATATGCTTTTAAAACACATTCCTGCTCTGTGTCGCCAAGGAAGCTGATCCAATAGCCTGCATGCACGGCCAGCTTCTTTCTATCCACAAGTTCCAGCAGTTCCGGCAGCAGATATGTGAGTCGTACTAATCTCTGCACTTTTCTCGCATTATCACCATATTTCTTCCCCACTTCGTTCGGAGTCGAAGAGCCCTTCTTTCCCTGGTGCTTCATGATTTCCATCTGCAGACGGTATGCATTTGCTTTCTCGCTGGGCAAAATATTGGTGCGCTGGATATTGCTGTAGATCATGATATCCACCGCATCTTCATCGGACAGATCCCTAATGATAGCGGGGACCGTTGTGAGACCGGCAATTTCAGCCGCATGCTTTCTCCTATGGCCGGAGATGATCTCATAGTCTCCCTCCGGCACAGGGCGGACAGTCAGCGGAACAAGAATGCCTTTGTCTTTGATGCTCTGGACCAGTTCCAGCATGTCTTCATCGTCAATGACCCGGAATGGATGCTGCTTATAGTCATGCAGCTCCTTAATGGGCAGCTCTGTCGCTTCCCCATAATCAGGCCTGTCACCAAAAAGGGACTCGTATGAGTTTAATTTAATGTCCGGTTTCGTTGTTTTCGTCGCCTTACCTGCCATCTTTCATGACCTCCTGCGTCAGTTCGCGGTACGCTGCCGCAACCTTTCCCTTTGAGTCGTGTGAAAAAATACTGATCCCGGAGGCGCTCGACTCAGCCGCTCTAACTGACAGCGGAATCTGTGTCTGAAAGATTTTTATATGACTGCCATAGGTCTCGTAGATCAGTGCAATGATTTCCTTTGCGAAATTTGTCCGACAGTCGACCATAGAGAGCAGGATCCCTTCTATTCTGAGTTTTCGGTTGATCTGTCTGCGAACCTTACTGACTGTCATCAGAAACTGTTCAAGGCCTTTAGCCGGCAAATACGCGGCCTGTACGGGTATAATCACAGTATCGGCGGCAGCAAGCGCATTGATCGTCAGCATTCCCAGGGAAGGCATGCAGTCAATGATGATATAGTCGTAATCGTTCCGGATCTTGCTGATCGCCGTTTTGAGTAAAAGCTCCCGGCTCATCAGATTCACCATAGACACTTCTACTCCTGCCAGCTCAATGTTGCCGGGGAGCAGGTCCACACCCTCCACATGATGTAATATTGTATTTTCGAGAGTTCGCGACAAATTGTCGCAAACCGGCTCTTCCACGTAGTCACTTCCCGACAATTTGTCGTCAGGTTCCATTTCCGCCTTCAATACATCTGCAAGAGTGTTTTCCATTTCATCCGGATTGCGATAGCCGAGACTCTCTGTCAGACTTCCCTGTGGATCTGAGTCGATCAGGCAGACTCTCTTTCCGGCCATAGCAAGAGCAATGCCAAGGTTGACGCATGTGGTCGTCTTGCCGACACCGCCTTTCTGATTTGCTATACATATTACTTTGCCCATTTGCTGCTCCTTCCTGAAATCTGTTGTTGGCTGCGGGTGACAATAACAAAGGCAAAAATAAAGAGAGATATCTTCCAATATGTTTTGGAAAATATCTCTCTGCGGATTGTGTTCTTCTACAATCGTTATGCGATTTCTATCCGTATCAGCCCATATGTACCAATATGAGGGCAAAATTTTTATGTACTAAATATGTACCGGCCGAGCTTAGTCGTTCATCGAACACATTATATAGTGGTTTGTTACCGTTCTGATACACTATATCTTGTAATCAATCTTTAACAGTCTTCATTGTCGGGAACAGCAATACATCACGAATCGCCGCACTGTTAGTCAGCAGCATGGTAAGACGGTCAATACCATATCCGATACCGCCCGTAGGAGGCATACCGATCTCCATCGCATGCAGGAAATCCTCATCCGTGTGCTGCGCCTCGTCGTCACCGGCCTCCGCCAGTGCATCCTGCGCCGCAAATCTCTCTCTCTGATCGATGGGATCATTGAGCTCGGAATAAGCGTTGCACATCTCCCAGCCGTTGATGTAGAGCTCGAATCTCTCAACCTTAGTCGGATCGTCGGGCTTTTTCTTGGTCAGCGGGCTGATCTCGATCGGATGATCCATGATGAAAGTAGGCTGGATCATCTTGTCCTCGCAGAACTCGTCGAAGAAGAGGTTCACGATATCGCCCTTGACGTGGCGATCCTCGTATTCAACGTGATGCTCATCCGCGATCTTCTTAGCTTCCTCCGTTGTAGCGACCTGATCAAAGTCGATCCCGGTCTGCTCCTTAATGGCGTCGATCATGGTGAGCTTTCTGAAAGGCTTGCCCAGATCGATTTCCTTGTCGCCGTAAACGATGGTTGTTGTGCCGCAGACCTTCTCCGCCAGATAGCGGAACATGCTCTCGGTCAGTTCCATCATTCCGTAGTAGTCGGTATAAGCCTGGTACAGCTCCATGAGGGTAAACTCAGGGTTGTGCCTTGTATCTACGCCTTCATTTCTGAACACGCGGCCGATCTCATAGACTCTCTCAAGTCCGCCGATGATCAGTCTCTTGAGGTAGAGCTCAAGGGAAATGCGGAGCTTGACATCCTCGTTCAGGGCGTTGAAATGCGTCTCGAAGGGACGAGCCGCCGCGCCGCCCGCGTTGGAGACAAGCATAGGGGTCTCGACTTCCATGAATCCGCGGCCGTCCAGGAATTTCCTGATCTCGCTGATGATCTTGGATCTCTTGATAAAAGTCTCCTTGGACTCCTCGTTCATGATGAGATCCACGTATCTCTGGCGGTATCTCATGTCGACGTCCTGCAGTCCGTGGAACTTCTCCGGAAGGGGAGAAAGGGACTTGGACAGCAGTGTCAGCTCCTTGGCATGCACGGAGATCTCGCCGGTCTTGGTCTTGAAGACAAAGCCCTTGACGCCGATGATATCGCCGATATCCATGCGCTTGAATTCCTTGTAGGCCTCCTCGCCCAGATCATCTCTTGCTACATAGACCTGGATGCGGCCTTCCTTGTCCTGCACGTTGCAGAACGAGGCCTTGCCCATGACGCGCTTGAACATCATGCGGCCGGCGATGGAAACAGTCTCATTTTCCAGTTCGTCAAAATCACTCTTGATCTGCGCACTGTGATGAGTCTGGTCATATTTTACGATCTGAAAGGGATCCTTTCCCGCCGCCTGCAGCTCCGCGAGCTTCTCTCTTCTGACCTTCTCGAGCTGAGAAACGTCCTGTACTTTCTGCTGATTATTCTGTGCCACTTTCTTCCTCCGTAATACAGCCCGCTGAGCGTGCCCCGTACACAGGGCTCGCAGAGCGAGCAGCCTTTCATTAATTTATCTGTTGGGAGCTGTGATCTCGAGGACCTTGTACTGGCTCTCACCTGCGGGAGAATGCACGGTCACGACATCTCCGACATGCGCACCGATCAGAGCCTTGCCCACGGGAGACTCATTGGAGATCTTGCCCTTGATGCTGTTTGCCTCTGTGGAACCGACGATCTTATAGGACAGCTCTTCGTCAAACTCGACGTCATAAATCTTGACACTGCTGCCGATCATAACTCTGTCTGCAGTGACATCTTCGTCATCCACGACTTCGACGTTCTTGAGGATCTTCTCAAGCTCTTCGATCCTGGCCTCGATGTCTCTCTGCTCGTCCTTGGCCGCATCGTACTCGGCGTTCTCGGACAGGTCGCCCTGCTCTCTTGCTTCCTTGATCTTCTGCGCAACTTCTTTTCTTCTGACTACCTTGAGTTCGTGAAGTTCATCCTCATATCTTTTGAGGCCTTCTCTTGTCAAAATATTCTTTTTCTCTTCCATTTTCTGCTCCCAACTACACTTTTTCTATACTAATGAAACCGTTTTCCGGTTTTTTCCATTGACACTGAATTATACAAGAGTATCGGTATTATTGTCAATCATTTTACCGCCTTATGCGTTCTTCCGGCGCTTCTTCTCCGGCTCTTCTTACGCGTACGGATATTCCTTTGCCAAAAGAGCCTGCAGCTCCGCTTTCGTCGTAATGGAATTGACTTTCCCGCGCACTCTTGAAGCGCCGGGAAAACCGCTCAGGTAATTGTGCACATGCCCTCTCATCTCGCGCATGCCCACTTTCTCGCCCTTGCACTCGCACAGCATGTCCGCGTGCCGCAGAATCATCCTGACAATGTCCCTCCTCGGCGGTCTCTCCAGGATGGCGCCTCTCTCCAGGTAGGCGTTCACTTCTTTGAAGATCCAGGGATTTCCCTGCGCCGCTCTGGCGATCATGACCGCGTCGCACCCGGTCTCATCCATCATTCTCTTTGCACTGGGCCCGTCGACGACGTCGCCGTTGCCGATCACGGGTATGGCAAGCGCTTTTTTGACATCCGCAATGGTCGACCAGTCGGCCGTTCCGCTGTACATCTGCTCCCTGGTCCTTCCGTGGACCGCCACGGCGGAGGCTCCGCCCTCCTGGGCTGCCAGCGCGCACTCGACCGCGTTGATGTGGTCCGCGTCAAACCCGCGCCGCATCTTCACGGTCACCGGCCGGCTCGTGTTCTCCACGCAGGCCCGCACGACTTTCTCGATCAGGCCGGGGTCCCGCATGAGCGCCGATCCCTCCTGGTTGCCCACTATTTTGGGCACCGGACATCCCATGTTGATGTCCAGTATGTCAAAAGTCTGCTCCTCAAGGATCCGGCAGGCCTCGCCCATCACATCCGGCTCATGGCCGAAGATCTGGAGCGATACGGGCTTCTCCTCCGGATCGGTCTCCCAGAGCTCGCCCGTCCTGCGGCTTCTGAAAGTGATCGCCTTGGCGCTGATCATCTCCATGCACACCAGGCCCGCGCCCTGCTCATGGCAGAGCAGACGAAATGGCAGGTCAGAAACGCCTGCCATGGGTGCAAAAACTGTTCTGTTGGGAATCGTCACATTCCCGATCTGAAACGGGGATGCATATCTGTTTTCTTCCACTGTGATCCGGCTCCTTATTCCTCTTCGTCGTCCTGCTCGAGCAGCTCCGCGGCGTTCTGGTGCAGGAAAGTGACCTTGAAAAAGATGGACAGCGCTTTGAACATGTCCGCCTTCTTCCTGCGGATCTCCTTCATCAGAAGCTCTGCGCCGATCTCGTCGTACAGAAGGTCTTCCTCTTCCTTCTGCGTATCCATCTCCACTTCTCCGTAAGGCGTAAAGCCGATCGTGAAAATTCCGCCCACTTCTTCCGTAAAGAGCACACAGATAATATGCAGTTCTTCCTTTATATTCTCCGGGATCTTGTCGAATTTGTTGTTAAAATAGTACTTCTTCTCGTATGCGTTGGCCCCGCAGAGCACGACGCGGAAGCGGTCCGCATCCACATTTTCATTCATTTGTTCTAATATGTTGTCGCTCATTCTTCCCGTTTATCTCCGTTTCTTTCCGGTCATCTATGCGCGTCACCGCGCGATCGGCAATGCGCCGCGCGCTTCAGGCAGCTCGTCGTCTGCTGCCTCCGCTCACACATACCCCATCACGCCCCGGACCGAGACCTCTCCGGTCCCGACCTGCCTGACTTCCGAGCCGTCATCCGGCTTTACCAGCAGTTCTCCTTCTTCGTTGATCCCCAGCGCGACTCCCTCGTAGGGAGATTCAGGGTCCAGGACTCTCACTTTTTTGCCCCGGTTTACCAGCGCGCGCTCGTAAACTTCCCGAAGAGGCGACAGGCCCCGCGCCTGCTCGAACACTTCGTAATATTCCTCAAAATATTTCCACACCTCCGCGGTCAGATCCGCTCTGCTCACGGGATGTCCCAGCGCCAGTGCCAGCGATCCGGCCGTTTCGCGGATCTCTTCCGGGAACTCCGCCTGGTTCACGTTGATCCCGATTCCGATCACGATGTCCCGGATTTCCTTTTCTTCCATGCGCATCTCTGTCAAAATACCGCAGATCTTGCGCCAGCTCCCATCCCGCGCGCTGACCACGATGTCGTTGGGCCACTTGATGCCGAACCGGCACGGCTCTGTGCCGTCGGCCGGCTGGCCGGCGCCGCCACTGGATGCCTCTGCGCCGGCGAACGCCTTTCCGTCACCACCCGGCAGCTCGGCGCTATTATCGGCCGGCTGGCCATCGCCTTTTCCTCCATACAGTTCCTCGCAGGCCCTGTGCACGGCCAGCGCCATGACCAATGTCAGCATGGGCGCTGTCTCAGGCTTAAAGTCGGGCCGCAGCAGGATACTCATGTAGACATTGACGTCGGGTGGCGAGATCCAGGTGCGCCCTCTTCTTCCTTTGCCGGCGGTCTGCTTGGATGTCACAGCCAGCGTTCCCTGCGGATAGTCCTGCTCCGACAGCCGGAATATGTCCGCATTGGTGGAGCCGGTCTCCTCGGAGAAGATCATGGGACGCCCCGCCCAGCGCGTCTGGAGTCTCCTCTCCAGCTCTTCTTTGTTAAAGAGGTCTTTCCCTTCCACAGAAAGAAGGCGGTACCCCTTATTGGTCACCGCCTCGATCGGATAGCCTTCCTCTTTCAGTTTTTTTATAATCTTCCAGACCGCCGTCCTGGAGACGCCGAGCGTCTCACAGAGCTGCTGCCCGGATACGTAGCTCCCGGTTTCCCGCAGCTGCCGCAATACTTCCTGTTTTCTGTCCATTGTGTTCTTGTGTGTTCTTTACAGTGTTGCTGCCATCACGGCCTTTATGGTGTGCATGCGGTTCTCGGCCTCTTCAAATACCACCGACTGCGGTCCCTCAAAGACCTCATGCGTCACTTCGAGCTCCGCCATGCCGAACTCCTTGAAGATCTGTCTTCCGATCCCGGTTCCCTGGTCGTGGAAAGCGGGCAGGCAGTGCATGAACACAGCCTTTTCTCCGGCCAGATCCATCAGTTCCTTTGTGACCTGGTAAGGCTTCATCTCCTGAATTCTCTCCGCCCAGGCTTCCATGGGCTCTCCCATGGATACCCATACGTCGGTGTACAGGACGTCCGCGCCCTTGGCGCCTTCTCTCGCATCCTCTGTCAGAGTGATGCTTCCGCCGCTTTCGGCCGCGATCTCCCTGCAGGTCTTGACCAGCTCTTCATCGGGAAAATACTTTTTGTTGGCGCACAGCGTGATGTGCATTCCCATCTTGGCACCCGCCACCATCCAGCTGTTGGCCATGTTGTAGCGGCAGTCTCCGAAGAAGCTGAGCTTAATCCCCTTCACATAGCCGAAATGCTCCCTGATGGTGAGCATGTCCGCCAGCATCTGCGTGGGATGAAACTCATTGGTGAGGCCGTTCCAGACGGGGACTTTGCTGTATTTTGCCAGCTCCTCGACGATCTCCTGCCCGTACCCGCGGTACTCGATGCCGTCGTACATGCCGGCCAGCACGCGCGCGGTGTCCGCGATGCTCTCCTTCTTGCCGATCTGCGACCCCGAAGGATCCAGATAAGTCGTTCCCATGCCCAGGTCGTGCCCCGCCACTTCAAAAGAGCAGCGCGTCCTGGTACTGGTCTTCTCGAAGATCAGGGCGATGTTCTTGCCCTCGCAGATCCTGTGGGGGATGCCCTTCTTCTTCTTATCCTTGAGATCGGCAGCAAGGTCCAGGAAATAGGTGATCTCCTCCTCGCTGAAATCCAGCAGTTTCAAAAAGTCTCTTCCTTTAAGATTCACAGCCATCGGTCTAAAATCCTTTCAAAATATCGTCCAATACTTATCGGCGAGCCGGTACCTGCCGAAGCAGGCCGGCTCGCCGTGCGAAGCTGATGTATCAGTTCTTTCCGGTGGTTTTTATCCCCGATCAGTTCTGTCCGGCGGTTCCGTTATTCCCTGATCAGTTCTTTCCGGTGGTTTTACCCCCGATCAGTTCTGTCCGGCGGTTCCGTCTTCCTTGATCAGTTCCTTGACGGATGCGGCCAGACCCGCGATTCCCTGAATTTCAGAGGGAATGATGATCTTGGTGGCCTTGCCGTTCGCCGCCTGTGTGAAGGCCTCAAGGCTCTTGATTCTGAGAACGGCTTCGTCGGCGCCCGCCTCACGGATCATGCGGATACCGTCTGCGTTAGCCTGCTGCACCTGGCGGATTGCCTCACTGCGGCCTGCCGCCTCCTGGATCATCTTCTCTTTCTCCGCTTCTGCTGCGAGGATGGTCGCTCTCTTGTCAGCTTCCGCCTGCAGGATCAGGGATTCCTTCTTACCTTCTGCGACAAGGATGGCCGACTTCTTCTCACCTTCTGCCTTCAGGATGGACTCACGTCTCTCACGCTCTGCCTTCATCTGCTTCTCCATTGCCTCGCGGATCGCGGTGGGAGGAGTGATGTTCTTGAGCTCGACACGGGTGACCTTGATGCCCCAAGGGTCGGTAGCTACGTCCAGAGATGCTCTCATCTTGGTGTTGATGATCTCACGGGATGTCAGTGTTTCATCCAGTTCCATGTCACCGATGATGTTTCTCAGTGTGGTGGCAGTCAGGTTCTCGATCGCCATGATCGGATTCTCTACGCCGTATGTAAACAGTTTGGCGTCCGTGATCTGGAAGAAGACGATGGAGTCGATCTGCATGGTTACGTTATCCTTTGTGATAACGGGCTGGGGCGGGAAGTCCACAACCTGTTCCTTGAGGTTGACTCTTCTCGCAACTCTCTCAATAAAAGGCACCTTGAAGTGCAGGCCTACGCTCCATGTCGCGCTGTAAGCGCCCAGGCGCTCAATAACATAAGCATGTGCCTGCGGCACGATCTTAATGCAGGATACAGCGATAAACAGTGCAACTACGATAAGTAAACCAATTGCAAAAAATCCGGGCATAATTATTACCTCTTTTCTTTCTTAAATGAATGATTTTTATATGCCAGCCGCCTGTGGTGGCGGGGTTTTCAGTTATTCTTCGGACGTCTCAGGGCTGCCGATCCGTTTTCCGGTTACATTAGTCCACAGAAGCACCCGGGCTGTCGGTCCGTTTTCCGGTTACATTAGTCCACAGAAGCACCCGGGCTGTCGATCCGTTTTCCCACGATCAGCTTGACGCCCTCGATCGCCCTTACCATGACGACCTCATCTACGTCGATCACATGCTCCTGGACAACAGAGCGGGCCGTCCACTCCTGTCCGTTGATCTTTACTGCTCCCGTGCTGTGCAGGTTGTCGATCTTCTGTGTGACAACGGCTTCCTGCCCGATCAGGCTGTCCGCATTCGTTGCGACGGTCCCTTTGTGCAATATTTTGACGGCTATGGGCCTTGTCAGCAGTAACAGAACTGTGGATCCGACAAGAAACACTGCCACCTGCAGCCATACCGGTCCGCCCACCACTGCGCACAAGAGTGCGAGCAGCGACCCTCCGGCAAACCAGATCGTCGTCAGCGTCGATGTCGCAAACTCTATAAGCAAAAGCAGTGCTATGGCGATCAGCCAGAATTGTGTCATACTAAGTGACAATAAAACCACCTCCTTTGGCCATAGACAAATCGTCCGGTTAAGTGCATCCTTTCATATCTCGAATCATTCAGCAGGCATTTCACGGCTAACCGATATTCTTGCTGAATATTTACAATATAGCATATACAAACGAACTTGCAAGTCAGATTCTTGTGAAGAATGTCCATATGGAATCCGCAATCATAGAATCTTTTGGAGCCCGCAGCTCAGCTTTTTCTTCTCTGCCTGGCTCCCTCGAACAGTAGGATTCCCGCCGCCATCGCCGCATTGAGAGACTCAATGTTTCCCTGCATGGGAATGTGAACGCGCGCCGTCGCCGCGTCTGCGGCTTCATCGGTCAATCCGTTCCCCTCATTTCCGATCAGAAAAGCACAGGCTCCTGTACAATCAGCCTCATCGTATGGCTTACTCGCCCGCAGGTGCGCCGCATACACGGCAATGCCGTTTTCTGTCTGAAGCCTCTTAATCTCCCCGACCAGGTCATCGGTATACAGGAACGGAACACGGAAAATTGCGCTCATGGTCGCCCTTACTGTCTTGGGATTGAAGAGGTCCACTGTATCCCGGCTCATCAGGACGCCTGTTACGCCGGCCGCCTCTGCCGTCCGCATCATGGTCCCGAGATTTCCGGGGTCCTGTATGTTCTCAAGAATCAGCAGAAGAGGATTTCCTTTCTTCTCGTCGCCCAGCAAATCTTCTCTGTCATAAGAAGGCATCTTCGCAACGCAGAGCACTCCCTGAGGAGTGTCCGTATCAGAGATTTTCTGCATGATCTGGGGAGTGATGATCGTGATGTTCTCCTGCGCGGCCCCGCCGAGCTTCTGTTCAAGAAACTCTTCCGTCATATAGATTTCTTTCAGAAACTCTCTCGGAGTATCTCTGTAGAGACGTTCCCCTTCTATTATGAAGGCCTGTTCCTCTCTTCTGCTCTTTGCCTTTTTGCGCAGGGCTGTCAGCCTTTTTATTCTGGGATTTGTCGCTGATGTAATTTTCTCTATCATACTTCCCTCTGTTATCAAAATTGTTAATTCCGGTATGTCAGGTGCGGCTTCCAAAAAACAGGCCGGGCGACTTCTCGCCCGGCCTGCAAATGCTGCATGTTAAAAGATCAGATGCGCTGGCTGATCTGGTACTCGTATTCGGAGATATTCTTGGTCATTGCGAGCGCTTCCTCGATGTCCAGGTCGACAAACTGGCCGTTTCTGTAGCAGATTACGCGGTTTGTCTTTCCCTGTACCAGAATGTCCGATGCATACGCGCCCATTACGGATGCGTAGTAACGGTCCTTACATGTGGGAGATCCGCCTCTCTGCATGTAGCCCAGGATCGTCGCGCGGGTCTCGACGCCGGTCGCGGCCTCGATCCTTCTCGCCATGGAAGTGGAGTGACCGATGCCTTCCGCGTTGATGATCAGGTGGTGCTTCTTGCCGAGCCGTCTGTTGAAGATGATGTGATCGACAATCTTCTGCTCGTCATAGTCATATTTCTCGGGAAGCAGAATGTCTTCCGCGCCGTTGGCGACACCGCACCAGAGTGCGATATAGCCCGCATGGCGGCCCATGACCTCGATGATACTGCATCTCTCGTGAGAGGAAGAAGTATCCTTGACCTTGTCGATCGCTTCCATAGCGGTGTTGACAGCTGTATCAAAACCGATCGTGTAGTCCGTGCAGGTGATGTCAAGGTCGATTGTGCCGGGAATACCGATCGTGTTGATGCCGTGACGGGAAAGAGCCTGCGCGCCGCGGTAAGAGCCGTCGCCGCCGATGACAACGATTCCGTCAATTCCGTGTGCTCTGCAGATATCCGCAGCCTTCTGCTGTACTTCTTCTTCCTTAAATTCGGGGCATCTTGCTGTACCGAGAATAGTTCCGCCCTGCTGAATGATGCCGGATACGTCGACGGACTTCATTTCCTTGAACTCTTCATTCAGAAGTCCCTTGTATCCTCTCTGAATTCCGATTACTTTGCACTTATTGTACATAGCTTCCCTGGCAACCGCTCGGATCGCCGCATTCATGCCCGGCGAGTCTCCTCCGCTGGTCAATACGCCAATTTTTTTGATTTCTTTAGCCATAGTCGGTGCCTCCGCATCCTCAAGAATTCAATAAAAGACAAATTGTCCTTATTATTTTATCCCATTATCACTTTCAATGCAATTAGTCTTGCTCAGGTGAAGATACATTCTTCTCACCAAAGCGCGCCGAACGTTACTCAGGCCAGAATAACATTCTTCTCGCCAAAGCGCGCCGAAAGCGTTCTGACAAGAGCCTCGTCGGCCCGTACGCCCTGCCCGGCGGGGAGCTCCTTGCGCAGGCGGGGATTGTCTATATAGATCACTACTTTGTCCCGTCCGCCGTGCTCGTCGATGATCCGGCGCAGGTCCGCCGCTCCCTGTCTGTAGTCGTCCATATTCGCAAAGCGGACCCAGAGCTTTCTGGGCACCGCGTCGAAAGGAATGACTTTCTCGCAGATCAGCTTGCCGTCCCGCTCCTCTTCCAGGGAGACTCTGCCGCTCAGGAATACTTTGCCGTCTTCTATGAGCTTCTCGCTCTCCTTCTCATAAGTGTTCGGAAAGACGATGACTTCCATAGTGCCGGTCATGTCTTCCACGTCCAGAAACGCCATGACTTTGTTGTTCTTGGTGTATTTCACTTTTTTGCCGGAGATCATGCCTCCGATCACGGCTCTGTTTCCGTCCTGCACCCTGGTCGTATTCGTCTCCTCGTCCAGGAGGAAATCGGAGACGCGGTTGGTGATGTGGCTCTTCCACAGGCCCATGTAGTCCTCCAGCGGATGGCCGCTGACATAGATGCCGAGGACCTCTTTCTCGAACGCCAGCTTGAGCTCCGTCGGATACTCCCCTATGTCGGGCATGGCGATGACATAGTCCTGCTTGTCCTCCTCGTCCGCGAAGTCGAAGAGCGACATCTGCCCCGCCATATCGTTCTTGCGGGAGCTCACAAGATCGTCCATCATCCGCATGTAGACGCTCATCAGCTGCTTGCGGGTCGCCCCCAGGCAGTCCAGCGCGCCGGCCTTGATGAAGTTCTCGATGACCCTCTTGTTGACTTCGCGCTCTCCCAGGATCATGCGCGACAAAAAGTCGTGCAGGTCGCGGAAGGGTCCCCGCTCCTTTCTCTCGCGGATCACCGCGTCGATCACGGGCCGTCCCACGCCCTTGATGGCGGTCAGTCCGTAGCGGATGGCGCCGCCCGATACCGAAAATCCCGCCTCTCCCTCGTTGATGTCCGGGGGCAGAAGCTTTATTCCCATACTCCTGCAGGTCAAAATATAGCCCGCCACCTTGTTGGGAAAATCAATGACGGAAGTCATCAGGGCCGCCATGAACTCCGTGGGATAGTAGTACTTCAGCCAGGCCGTCTGGTAGGCGACCACAGCGTAGCACGCCGCGTGCGACTTATTGAAGGCGTACTTGGCAAAGTCCATCATTGTGTCATAGATATGGGAAGCCACCGCGGCGTCGATCCCCTTGGAAACGCACCCGGGCACGCCCTCCTCGGGATTGCCGTAGATGAAGTTTTTGCGCTCCTGCTCCATGACTTTCTGCTTCTTTTTGGACATGGCGCGGCGCACCAGGTCGCTCCGCCCCAGCGTGTAGCCGCCGAGGTCCCGCACGATCTGCATGACCTGCTCCTGATACACAATACACCCATATGTGGGCTCAAGAATAGGGACAAGTTCCTTCGCGTCATAGGTGATCTTGTCGGGGTTTTTCTTTCCGTATATGTACTTGGGAATGAAATCCATAGGCCCCGGCCGGTAGAGCGAGATCCCCGCGATGATGTCCTCGAAGCTCTCAGGGTGAAGTTCCTTCATGAATCCCTGCATGCCGCCGGACTCAAGCTGGAAGACGCCGTCCGTCCTGCCTGTCGAGATCGAGGTGTATACGGCCGGATCCGCGTAATCGAGATTCGCCAGATTTACGGGATAGCCGATGGGATTTTCCGTCACGCGCGCTCTGTCTCCGCCCAGGGAGGGCTCATAGGAGGGATAGACGCCGCCCGCCTCCGCAATGGAGCGGTTTGCCATGTTTACGGCGTTCTGGATGACCGTGAGCGTGCGCAGCCCCAGAAAGTCCATTTTCAGAAGGCCCAGCTCCTCTATGGTCGTCATGGTGAACTGCGTGGTGACCGATCCGTCCGCCGCTCTGGCGAGGGGCACCAGGTCCTCCGCCGGTTCCGAGCAGATGACGACGCCCGCCGCGTGGACGGAGCTGTGCCTGGGCAGTCCCTCCAGCTTCCGGCTCATGTCGATGAGCTTTCCGATCCGCTCGTCCTCTTCATAGGCCTTTCTCAGCTCCGGATTCTGCCCCAGGGCCTTGTCCAGCGTCATATTGAGCTCTGCGGGCACCATCTTGGAGATGGAATCCACAAATCCGTAAGGCAGGTCCATAACGCGCCCCACGTCCCGGATCACGCCCTTGGCCGCCAGCGTTCCGAACGTGATGATCTGCGTGACCTTATCCCGCCCGTACTTGTTCGTGACATAGTCGATGACTTCGCCCCTTCGCTCGAAGCCGAAGTCCACGTCGATATCGGGCATGGAGACGCGCTCCGGGTTCAGGAATCGCTCGAACAGGAGGTTATATTTGATGGGATCGATGTCCGTGATGTGCAGGCAGTAGGCGACTATGCTTCCCGCCGCGCTCCCTCTTCCGGGGCCGACCATGATGTCGTGCTCCCGCGAGAAATTGATGTAATCCCAGACGATCAGGAAGTAGTCCACGTACCCCATCTGGCGGATCGTGTTCAGCTCGTACTCCAGCCTCTGCCTGAGGGTCCCGTCGTCGTCCGGGTACCGCTCCTTCATGCCGTCGTCGCAGAGCTTGTTCAGATAAGTCCAGGAGTCGTACCCTTCCGGCACCTCGAAGTGCGGGAGCTTGGTGACGCCGAACTCGATCTCCACGTTGCAGCGGTCCGCGATCTTGTGCGTGTTGTTCAGCGCTTCCTGCGCATAGGGAAACAGGGCGCGCATCTCCGACTCGCTTTTTACGAAGAACTGCCCGCCGGGATAGCGCATCCGGTTCTCATCGGACAGCTTCTTTCCCGTCTGAATACACAGCAAAATATCGTGCGCCTCCACGTCATCGGCGTACGTATAGTGGATGTCATTCGTCGCGATCAGGGGGATCCGCAGGCGCCTGCTCATGGCCATGAGCGCCATGTTCACCTTCTGCTGGTCCTGGTATCCGTGGTCCTGCAGCTCCAGGAAGAAATTGCCCTGTCCGAAGATATCCAGATATTTGAGGGCCGCCTTGTCCGCGGCCTGCAGGTCGTCCCTGACTATGTTCCTGGCGATCTCGCCGGCCAGACAGGCGCTGGACGCGATGATCCCCTCATGGAACTCGCGCAGAAGCTCCTCATCGACTCGGGGCTTGTAATAGTACCCTTCCGTGAAGGAGCGGCTCACGATTTTCATCAGGTTGGCGTAGCCCTTGTTGTTCTCCGCCAGAAGGATCAGGTGATAGTAGCGGTCGTCGCCCGCCCCCTGCTCCCTGTCGAACCTCGATCCGGGCGCCACGTAGACCTCGCAGCCGATGATGGGTTTGATCCCGGCCTCTTTGCAGGCTTTATAAAAATCGATCACGCCGTACATGACGCCGTGATCGGTAATCGCCGCGCTGTCCATACCGAGTTCCTTGACGCGCTTTACATATTCTTTAATCTTATTGGAGCCGTCCAGCAGCGAATACTCCGTGTGGACGTGCAGATGTGTAAATGCCATACTGCCTCGCTTTCAGCTGCTCACTTCTTCTCTTTCATGTAGGCAAATACGGTGACCAGATCCTCCGGAGAGGTCACCTTGATGTTTCGGTAAGAAGCCATTACCAGCTTGACCTTGTTTCCGGTAAAGGTCTCCGCCACCATGGCGTCGTCCGTGATGATGACGCCCTTTTTCAGCAGCTCGTCGTACTGCTCCACCATTTTCTCGTGGGCCGTCTTGATGAGCTCAAAGTCAAATACCTGCGGCGTCTGCACGATCCAGACGTTCATTCGCTTGGGCGTCTGCACGACGAAGCCTTCGGTATCCGATATTTTGACCGTGTCCTTGGAGGGAACGGCCGCGACGCAGGCTTTGTTGATGCGGACCTCGTCGTAGAGTCTCTCCATGGTCGACTCCTCGATGAAAGGACGGGCCGTATCGTGAATAAAAGCATAATCGCAGGGCCAGTCCACCGCCTGCAGGGCGTTATGCACGGAGAAGCACCTCTCGCGCCCGCCGACCACGATCTTGCGGACCTTTCCGCCAAGCCCGCAGATGTCGATCGTCTCCCTGCAGTACTCCTGATCGCCTTCCGGCACCGTGATCACAATATCCGTTATGATATCGCAAGTGTCCATGGTCTGCAGGGAATACGTAAAGAGGGGCATTCCGCTGACGTCCATGAACTGTTTGCGGGTCTTGCCGCCCATGCGCAGTCCCTTGCCGGCTGCCAGGAGGATGGCTGTGCACCGGTCGGCGCGCGCCTTTGTCCTCTGTTCCCCGTCGGTATGATTATGCTGTATCTGATTATTTCGGGGCTGATTATTATGGGTCTGATTATTATGGATCAGTTCTTTTCTGACTTTTCCTGTCATCTCTCCCCCAATCTAAGCCCGGGCTTTGCATTAAGATCCAGGCCGCTTCGGACTCCTTTTATGTATTCGTAGTATGCTGCGCTCCCGATCATGGCCGCGTTGTCCGTGCACAGGATCGGAGGCGGACAGAAGAATTCCACATTTCTTTCGGCACAGGCTTTTTCCATGGCCGCTCTGAGCGCACTGTTGGAGGCCACGCCGCCGGCCAGTGCGAACTTGGTCAGATGGAACTCGTCCACCGCCCACATGGCGTGGGAGACCAGCACGTCGACCACCGCCTGCTGGAAGGAGGCCGCCACATCCGGCACCGAGATCCGGATGTTCTTCATCTTGCAGGTGTTGAGATAGTTGAGCACCGAGGACTTCATGCCGCTGAAGCTGAAGTCGTAGCGCGAACCGGCCACTTTCCCTCTGGGGAAGTCGATGGCCGCGGGATTTCCCTCTTTGGAGACCTTGTCGATCTTGGGACCTCCCGGGTACCCCAGCCCGATCTCTCTCGCCACCTTGTCGAAAGCTTCGCCCGCCGCGTCGTCCTGGGTCCTCCCCAGGATCTCATACTCGCCATAGTCCTTGACAAGGACCAGGTGCGTGTGTCCTCCGGAGACCACCAGGCAGGCGAAAGGCGGCTCCAGGTCCTTGTTGGCAATGTAGTTGGCGCTGATATGCCCCTCGATGTGGTGCACGCCGATCAGCGGGATCCCCGTCGCGAAACTGAGCGCCTTGGCCTCGGACACCCCGATCAGGAGCGGTCCCACCAGCCCGGGCCCGTAAGTCACGGCGATGGCATCCATGTCCGCCAGCGTCATTCCCGCCTCGGACAGGCCCGCGCGCACCACCTGGTTGATCCGCTCCGTGTGCTTTCTCGAAGCGATCTCCGGCACCACGCCGCCGTACAGTGTGTGTATGTCGATCTGGGAGGAGATCACGTTGGAGCGCACATCCCTCCCGTTCACCACTACAGAAGCGGCTGTCTCGTCACAGCTAGATTCTATAGCCAAAATAGCAATATCCTTATCCATCTTCTTCCTCTTGTTCAAATAGAAGCTCCGCGCTCTTTCCGTCCTTGCCCGGCGCCGCCGCGGGGAAGATTTTCCGAACGGCCGGCATGAATTCATCCGGATGGGTCAGCGACGGACTGTAGTGCGTGAGCCATAATCTGGCCGGTTTTGCCTTTCTCGCGATCTGCGCCGCCTCGCAGAATGTCATGTGCTTGTGCTCTTTCGCCTTCGCTATTTTGTCCTCTTCGCCGTACATGCCCTCGCAGATGAAGAGGTCCGCGCCTTCCGCCGCCTTCACGGCGCCTTCGCAGGGGCGGGTGTCTGTGCAGTAGCCGACCTTGAGGCCCTTGCGCGGGGCTCCCAGGACCATGTCCGGCGTCAGCAGTCCGTTTTCCGTCTCAATAGTTTCGCCTCTTTGGAGCCTTCCCCAGTAGGGCTTGGGAAGGTCCAGCGCCATCGCGCGTTTGACGTCGAACTTGCCCGCTCTCTCCAGCGTCATGGCGTAGCAGTAGCAGGTCACGTTGTGGTTCACGCGGTAGGCGTGAATGGTAAAATCCTTGTCGCCGGGGAGCTTAAAGGACTCCTCCGGCTCCCGGAGTTCCTTGAACCGGATCTCAAAGGGAAGCTCGGGCGCGATGACCCTGAGCGAATTCACCACTCTTTCAAGGCCCTTGGCCCCCACCATCAGGACGGGCTCCGTCCGCTCCGCGTTGCCCATTGTGAGGAGCAGTCCCGGGAGTCCGCTGATGTGATCCGCGTGATAGTGCGTGAAAAGGATCACGTCGATGGGCTTGGGGCTCCACCCCTTGCGCTTGAGCGCCACCTGCGTCCCTTCCCCGCAGTCGATCAGGATGCTCCTGCCATTATAGCGCACCATCAGGGAAGTGAGAAAGCGATAAGGAAGGGGCATCATTCCGCCCGATCCCAGTAGACAAACATCAATCATAAAAACCTCTTAAATTGTTTAGGCTCGTGAAGCGAGCCGCCGCGCCGCGTGCGGGCTGCCAATGGCAGCATCTTCCTTTCTGCGCGCGTGTGCATCATTTCGCGTTTCTGCGCCACATAATGAGGGCGTCTTCCACCGGCTTTTCGTAAAAACCGGCACGGATCCCCTCCGTGCGAAACCCGTATTTTTCATACAGCGCTATGGCCGGCCTGTTGCCCGCCCTCACTTCCAGAGTGAACGCCGTCATTCCTTCTTCCACAGACCGGGCTAAAACAGTGCCCAGCATCCTGGTCGCGACGCCAAATCCCTGCCAGTCCGGGTGGACCGCCACGTTGGTGATCTCCCCTTCTCCGACGATATCTCTCACGCCGCACTCCCCGATGATTCTCCGGCTGCCGCCTTCTTCCGCGATCTCCGCCACGTAGTAGTGGGCGTACGGCAGAAGGAGCGTCGCCGAAAAGACTTCCGCCGACCAGGGGTCGGAGAAACACGCCCTCTCCACGACCAGTACGTTCTCGATATCCTCCGGCGTCATCGGGCGAATCACAATTTCTTCGGGTTTCCGCATCTCGGTCTCCTCCGAGCGGCGGCCGGCGGCGCCGACTCCCCCGGTCAGGCTCTGTCCGTTTTCAAGTTCCCGCATCACACGAACACCTTGTAGTTGCGCTTGTCCCCGCGCTCGCGCTCCGCCTGGGGAATCCGCAGATACTCCGGCCTGAAATCGTCCGAGGACACCAGCGCCGCTTCGCCCTTTTCCGCATAGATCTGTGCCGCCCTGACTGCCGTCGCGGCCGCTCTCTGTCTGCTCAGATGCGCGGGCGCGAGCAGATACGGCACTTTCATGAGCTCAGCCAGCGCCTTTTCATTTACGGGCACTCCGTCTCCCAGGAAAACAACTTCTCTGCCGAGACCGTTCAGCTCCTCCGCGATGTCCGCCAGCGCCGTCACGCACTGAGGGCGCAAAACATTGAGGCCGTCTCTGTTTTCATAGATTCCCGTGTAGACCTGCTGCCTGCGGGCGTCCATCAGCGGGCAGATCACCCGGTCCGTCCCGTACAGGTTGCAGGCCAGCGAGTCCACCGTCGGGACGGGCAGCACCGGCTTGTCGAGCGCCAGTCCGAGTCCCTTGACGGTCGCCGCTCCGATCCTGAGTCCCGTGAAAGACCCGGGGCCGGACGTGACGGCAATAAAGTCGATGCTTGACAGCTCAAGATCGACCATCTCTTTCATTTCCTCCAGCATCGGGACCAGGCTCTGGGAGTGCTTTTTCTTATACTGGACGCTGTACTCCGCCGTCAGCGTTCCGTCCTCCCACAGGGCGCACCCTGCCACCGGTCCTGAAGCTTCTATTGCAAGAATTTTCATTACCTGTATCTCTTTCCTAATGTTTCTTTATCTTATGTCTTTTTTAATCGGCTATACCCTTTTCTGAATCCCTTCTTCGGTGGATATTCCACCGAAGAAGGGTTTTAAAAGAGGCATATGCCTCTTTTTTCCTCAGGCCGGACCACTGTGATCTTTCTGTAGTCCATCCCCTTCTCCAGATCCTTTTCGATCACGATATAGATCGTCTCCTCCGGCAGGATCTCCTCGATCCGGTTCGCCCACTCGATCAGGCAGACGCCGTCGCCGTAAATATAGTCATCAAACCCGACCTCTTCCATCTCTTCGGGCTCTTCGATCCGGTAGACATCGAAGTGGTACAGAGGCAGGCGCCCCTCCTCATAAATCTGCAAAATAGTGAAAGTCGGAGAGCTCACAGGCTCCTCGATCCCCAGTCCTCTCGCAAATCCCTTGGTAAAGACCGTTTTGCCCACGCCAAGGTCTCCAATCAGTGCGTAGACCTGACCGGGCTGTGCCTTCGACGCCATCTCATAGGCATAATTTGCCGTTTCCTCCATGCCGGAGGTCTCTTTAATTGATTTAATCATTTGCGTATTCATAGACACCATTATTCCACAAATGCTTCTTTAAAACAAGGACACAAAAACAGACCGCCCGCCGCATACTGCGGCGTTCGGTCTGCAATAATGCACTGAGTTATTCGGCTGCTTTTACACTCTGCAGCTCGGAATTTCCGTACTTGATGATCGGGCTGATCTTCTTATAGATCAGCATGGTCAGCGCGGAAATGCCGGTTCCCTTGATGATGTTGATCGGCGCCACCATCAGGATCACGAAATTTGTCAGGTTCGTGACTCTGGGATTAATAGCCGCGCCCATGCCCAGGATCGCATCCAGCGGCATGCCGAAGAGCCTGGAGAAGGTGGGCAGCAGATAGACGGCGTTGAACCAGGTTCCGAAAATCGTCATGACGATCGTTCCGACGACGCAGCCGATCAAAGCGCTGTGTTTTGATTTATGGAACTGATAGATGATGGACGCAGGGAGCACCAGCATGCAGCCGATCAGGTAGTTGGCCAAGTCGCCGACAAAGGCCGTCGAAGTCGACTTGAGCAGGAGCTTGACGAGCTGCTTGACGAACTCCACCAGGACGCCCGCCACCGGGCCGAACGCGAATCCTGCGATCAGTGCGGGGAGCTCGCTGAAGTCCAGCTTATAGAAAGAGGGCGCGATCGGAATACCGAAGTCAAAGCAGTAAAGGATGCCGGAGATGGCCCCGAACATGCCGATCATGACAATTTTTCTGGTGGCCAGCACGCGGTCCGTATCCCCGTTTCTGCGTTTGGCCAGTTTCTCGGACGCATAGGCGATCAGCGTGACGGCGATCACCGTGATCATGCACACACCCACAAAGCTCGCATTTTCCTTAACTGCTTCAAAGAATCCGTTCATTTTTTTACCTCCTTAAATGACAGTAATTCTTTTCCAAACTTTCCGGGTGCAGTGTCAGAAAGCTGTGGTCCATAAGCCGCAAAAAGCCCCGCGCGCATACGCACACGGGGCTTTCCTTACATCCGACGCCAAAAGAAAACGGAAATCAAAGTTCCACTTTCTCTTGCACAATACCAGAAGTTTGTTCTTCCATCCAGACTATACTGTTGGTCCCGGAGTTTCACCGAGTCAGCCGCCGAAGCGGGTCGCGGACTTTACCGCCAGTAGGGAATTTCACCCTGCCCCGAAAAACATCGTGGTTATTAAGTTGTTGCCGACCACATCCGTGGTCCTTACATCGAACAATTATATACCGTCCGGCGGAATCTGTAAATCCCAACTTACCCGACGCGGAACATAAATCTCTTCTTGTCCTCTTCCGTATCGATCTTCTCGATGTGCGCGCCGATCTTGCGGAGCTTCTCCGGGAAGTCCTCGTAGCCTCTCTCGATGAACTTGATGTCCCGGATCTCGCTGTAATCGTCCGCCGCGAGGGCTGCGATCACAAGCGCCGCGCCCGCGCGCAGGTCAGGAGAACTGAGCACTGCTCCGGTGTACTGCTCCACGCCGTCGATGATGGCCGTGTTGCCCTCCACCGTGATGCTGGCGCCCATCTTCGTGAGCTCATCCACATACTTGAAGCGGTTCTCGAAAATACTCTCGGTGACTATGCTGATTCCTCTGCTCAGCCCCAGAACAACGGTGATCTGCGGCTGCATATCGGTGGGAAAACCGGGATAAGGCAATGTTTTGACATTCGTGCGGCCGAGTCTCTTGGTGGCCACAACGCGCACCATGTCGTCCGACTCCTCGACCTGACAGCCGATCTCAAGGAGCTTGGCGGTCAGGGATTCCAGGTGCTTGGGGATGACATTCTTGATCGTCACATCGCCTCTGGTGGCCGCCGCCGCGAACATGAATGTTCCCGCCTCGATCTGGTCCGGGATGATCGAATAAGTGGTCCCGTGCAGGCTGCTGACGCCCTTGATGCGGATCACATCCGTTCCGGCGCCCTTGATCCTCGCTCCCATGCTGTTGAGGAAGTTGGCGAGGTCAACCACGTGGGGCTCCTTG
The DNA here is from genome assembly GCA_017469935.1 of Lachnospiraceae bacterium. GTDB lineage: Bacteria > Bacillota > Clostridia > Lachnospirales > Lachnospiraceae > CAG-791. The sequence continues at coordinate 3,631 of JAFUFL010000015.1, read as the reverse complement.
GCTGCGTTCTCGATCGTCGTATTTCCCTCTGCCATAACGGCTGCCATGATGATGTTGATCGTGGCGCCGACAGATACTACGTCCATGTAAATATGGGATCCGGTCAGCCTCTCAGCCCTCGCGTCCACACGTCCCGACGCCAGCCTCACGGTCGCTCCCAGTGCGCGGAAGCCCTTGATGTGCTGGTCGATGGGGCGCAGGCCGATGTTGCATCCGCCCGGGAGCGCCACGCTGGCCCTCTTGTACTTGCCGAGAAGAGAACCGATCAGATAGTAAGACCCTCTGATCTTTCTGACGTAATCGTTGTCCACAGGCGTATCCTTGCTGATAGCCGAGCCATTGATCCGGAATGTGTGGCGATCGATCTTCTCCACGTGGCCGCCGATCACCTCGATGGTCTTTAAAATAGCGCGGATGTCGCTGACATCCGGCACATTTTCCACCGTAACGGTCTCATTGGTCATGATCGAAGCCGCCAGGATCGCAAGCGCTGCGTTCTTGGCTCCGGCAATCTCCACTTCTCCGGACAGGGAGTTTCCTCCCTTCACTATATAATGTTCCATACCGTCCCTCGTTGTAATCGCTTTTTTGCAGTACCAGGATAATAGTACCGACGACAGGAAATGTCAATCGGAGATTTGACCCGCTTCCGGACTGCTGCAAGCCGATTTTTGTTAATTTTTTCCGGAAGCTCCTTTCGCGGCGGGGCGCCTCTTGCCGCCTTCGCCCGAACTTCCGGATCCCGCCGTCTCCGGTTTTCTGCGGACTGAATACCCGAATTTCCCGATCTTGTCCCCCAGTGCAAAATATTGCCCGTGCGAGTACGCGATCAGGTCCGCTTTCTCCAGTTCCAGCTTTCCGTTTTCGTCGAGATATCGCTCGTCCACGCTCACATTCACAACTTCCGCTATGAACATGTCGTGGCTGCCCAGCCTCAGAATCTGTTTCACTTTGCACTCGAGGACCACAGGACTCTGGGCCACTCCCGGCGCGCCGATCCTGACGGATTCCAAAGGCGTGAGCTTCATTTCTCTGAACTTATCAGTGTTCCTTCCCGACCGCACGCCGCAGTAATCTGTGGCTCTTGCGAGCGACCGGGTCGTCAGACTGATCGTAAATTCACCTGTACTTTCAATTATGGCGTGGGAAAATCGCTCCTTGCGGATCGATACGGACACCATGACGGGATCGCTGCAGATCGTGCCTGCCCAGGCGGCCGTCATCAGGTTGTCCTTTCCCTCTTTGTCCCTGCATCCGATCAGGACTGCCGGCACCGGATAGAGCATGTTGGAAGCTCTCCAGTTCTGCCTGGTCCCCGGGACGGATGCCGCAGGCCTTTCGGCCTTTCTTCTCTTGGGCGCTTCCTTCGCTCCCCGGAATCTTCCGGCGCTCAATGTACCATGCCCATCAGAAGCGCGATCAGGCCCGCTCCCTCGAGGAGCTGCACCGCCGCGATCGCGATGAGAAGGCCGATCGAGACCTTCTGCACGGTGGCTTGGGACTTGTCCGGCTCGGACTGCTTCTGGATGATGTCGAGCTTCTCGTTCAGCTCCTGCGTCTGCCCCCTGAGCTCGGCGATCATGGACGCCTGCACGTTTCGATAGACACGCACATTGTCCCTGTGATTAAACTCATTTGCCTCCTGGAAGAGGTCCTGTGCGGCTCCCGAGGACTCCCGGATCGATCCGACGATCTGCTCTCTGGCATCGCTGATGGCCGCCCGCATCTCACTCTCGAAAGCCTTGTGGTCCCACGCCTCGAGCTCCGCCAGCTTCTCACTGATCTGCCGGTTGTTGTCCTCAAGGAGGGTCCTGACGCCTTCCGTGGCGTTTCTGTTCATGAACTGGAGCTTCTGCACCAGTTCGTTATTCTTCTCATAAAGCTCGCGAAGTTCGCTCACGACCTGCGCGTAATCTTCCACCTCTGCCTTGAGGCGGTCGGTCTGAGCCGCTTCCGCCGCGCCGTTGGCCCTGATCATCTCGTCAGGATTGTTAAAGTCGACCTTGGGCACGGTATTGCTGTAATTCCATGCTGAGGATGAACTGCTCATTCTTTACCTCTTTGTATTTCAAAATAGAAACCTGTCCCACCAATCATATCATTATCCGATTCCATTTACAATCGTTTCGGCCCCCTGTGGAAGGCCCCCGGATAATGTGAGACTTTTATCCGAATTTACTAAAAATTCACTGCACGCATTGCGCGCCGCTGTCATTGCAATCCGAGAATCCCCCGGATCTTTTCCGCCGTGCCCGCCAGCCTCAGGCCGTAGTCCTTAAGCGCCTCGAGCCCCGGCACAGCCGGTTTCTCCGCCCTTTCTCCCAAGTAGAGGGGATAGACGCCGCGCGGGCCGTCCGCCTGCGTCTGCATGTAGAACTCCTCGGGGAGCGTCTGCTTGGTCACCGACATGCCCAGTTCCTGCCGCTCCATGAGCTCCATCTCCGCCTGGAAGCAGAGCATCCTGCCCCTCTCCACGGCGGCTTTCTGCGCCGGATCTTCCTTCCGGCCGGGGAGCCGCAGGCCTTTCATCCCGTATTTATACCGGAAATACTCCATGTTGCCGATCCGCAGCTGCTCATAGAAGCTGCTGACCGCCTCGCTCTCCATCTCCCGGCAGGCTGCCCCGGGCTCACAGATATTGGCAAATCCCGCGAGGGCGGCCCTGTACCCCAGGTCCAGGTCCTCCAGCTGGCCGTAGAAGCGCTCGTCGAAGATTCCTGTCACTTCCAGATATTCCATTCGGTAGATCGCGGCGTCCATCTGCGCGGCCGTGATCTCTGCTCTTCTCCTGTAGTCGGAAGCCTTGCCGCCGGCGCCTCGGACCACCGGATTGGCCTCAAGATCCAGGAGCCAACCCGCTCCGCTGATGCGGTCCGGGTCTTCGGCGGACAATATTTTGGCCTGGGCGCTCAGAAGATCGCCGTCCCCGTCCAGTGCGCCGCTCAGCCGTTCCACGCAGTGCTTCCCGACGAGGAGCCCGGGCGACAGTGTCATGACGTAGGGCGTCCTGGTGATATGGATCCCCGTATTGACCGCGTGGGCCCTGCCCGGGTTCATTCCCATGTCAAAAAATCGCACCTCGGGAAATCTTTCCCTGGCCGCCGAGAGCGCCTCCGGATCTGCGGTGCAGTCCATCACGATGATCTGCGGCAGCACAGATCCCGACTGCACGGACCGGATGCACCGGACCAGCTTGTCCGCCTCCCTGCGCACCGGAATGATCAATGTCACTTTATTGTTCATTAAGATATCTGTAACCTCCCTGCGTCAGATCACTGTTATGTAGGAGGGATCCCACACGATCAGGTATCCCAGCTCGCGGACACGCGCGCAGAACAAAATGCTCCTTCGGCGAAGTTCGATCGGGTCCCTCTGCCAGTCCGTGCTCGTATCGCCGCCGGGGGCCGTCACAAGCTCCTCATAGAGCCCCCGCAGATCCGGCCGGACCTGCATGCAGCGCGCATCCACCGCAAAAGCATTCTGCACCGACAGCGCGCGGTTCATGGGCCCGCCTTCCGCCTCGTCCCAGCCCTCGTACATGACTTTGCCGTGGGCGTCGAACATGCCGCCTATGACCTTGTGGGTCCTGCTCAGAACTCTTCCTCCCAGAACCCCCACATCGCTGCGGCAG
>JAFUFL010000014.1 GCA_017469935.1 Lachnospiraceae bacterium | reverse complement strand
TCATGATTGTCATAGCAACCTGGATATAAGAGTAATCGGTATTGTTTCGTTCGAGAATAAAATCGCATTCCAGCTTCCCAATTCGGCCGACGCTGATGTTATAGCCTTTGGATCTGGCGTAGGTATAAACGATGTTTTCCAACGCTGGACCGTAATTGATTCGTTTGTCAGTATTCAGAGCAAAGTAAAAACCCAGATCAGCAAGATAGTATTTCTGCTCTCCGGAAATCGATTTGCGGGATTTTAAATCAAATCTTTCGCAGTGGTAAATGATCTTTGCTTCCTCTAAGATGTGAATATAACGGTTCAGCGTTTCCCTGCGGATTGGGCATCCATTTCTCTTCAGGTCCTCAAGGATGTTGGTCAGGCTCATGGTGGCACCAAAATTATTGATGATATACCGCTGAACGGTTTCGAAGACAGATACCTTGCGGACCTTTACTCTCTTACGAATATCTTTCTCAAAGATTTCCTTAATCACGCCTCGGATATAGGCCTGTTTATCAGCCCCTTCATACGACAGTGCTTTCGGGAATCCGCCTTCAGTAAGATATAAGTCAAACTCCGAGGTCAGATCCGGCGACACCGGTTTTTTCAGAAAGGTTTTCATCCCGAGATATTCTGAAAAACTCAGCGTAAAAACCTCAAATTCCAGATAGCGGCCGGTTAGCTTAGTGGCAAGCTCGCCACTTAAAAGATATGAATTGGAACCCGTGATGAAGATAGAGTACTCTTCCTCCTCCCGGTATCCGTTGATCACTTCTTCAAAATCATTGACATTCTGGATCTCATCGATAAACAAATACTTCGTTCCCTCTGCAGCAGACCGCTCTTCGATCAATGCATCAAGCTGGTCAGCTGTTTTTATTTTTCGAAAGCCACGTTTATCAAGGTTCAGGTAGATGATATTTTCATCACGGACACCATTCTCCTTAAGCTCCAGGGAGATCGTTTCCATCAGGCAGGATTTTCCACACCGCCTGACGCCCGTAATGACTTTGATAATACCGGTGTCATGATAAAATCCTCTGATCTTCTGCAGGTAGTCTTCCCGTCTGTAAAGCTTCATCTGAATCAGCCTCCATGTCATTTCGTCTTCCTGATGTTTTGCGATGCCATCATAGCATAAACATGCGTTATTCGCAAGTTAAAGCGGTAACTTTTGAAAAAAATATAAAAGTAACCGCTTTAACTGCCACTTTTTACTCGCTCGTGGTTTTGCTGGAAGGCTGTGCAGATCATCAAGGATGGCGGCTATGCCACAAGCCTGACCTATGTAGAGAAGCTGATCTCCATCATCGAGAGATGGAACCTGACTCAGATAGACGTTCAGGCTTCCGGCGGTGAGGTGATCCGCTGGTATCGTGTACGAAAGTCCTGGGCGGATGCCAAGAGCCGGAAGGGAGCCTATAAGATCCTGGACAATACGAAGAAATGCGCGGATCAGAATCCGGGATACAAGGTGTTCGATGCGGACGGCAAGGTTGTGTATGAGCCGAAGGCGGCGGAGCCTGCAGTGAAGGTGCCGTTTTTGGTGAAGGTCAGTATCTCTGATCTGAACATCAGGAAAGGTCCGGGAACCGATTATGACAGGGTTCAGTTTATTCCGATTGGTGTGTACACGATCATGGAAGTGAGAAGTGGTAAAGGTAGTTCTGCAGGATGGGGCAGGTTGAAGAGCGGAATAGGATGGATCTCGTTGGACTTCGTGAAAAGAATATGAGATGCAAGAATAATAGCCCTGTGGCTGTTTGACCCCTCTGTTCCGGAAGGTCGTCATTACATCCTTGCAAGGGATAACGTACGGATCCCAAAAGGGACACTGAATTCATTCAATGTCGGCTACCTCCCTCTCCAGAAGATCTACTATGACCTCAGGCTCCCTTCCATATGTAATGCCGTCTCTAAGAGGCACAGCTTCGATTTCGATCTGGATACTATCTTCTCCAGGCTGATCTACAGCCAGATCCTGTTCCCAGGATCGAAACTCCGGGTCACCGACCTGTCCAGAAGGCTCTTCGAACACCCGGACTTCGAGTACCACCAGGTTCTCCGTGCCCTTTCCGTGATCAGTGAACACTTTGACGAGATACAGAGTTCCCTCTATAAAAACAGCCTGAAAGTAATAGACAGGAAAGCCGGCGTCGTCTTTTATGACTGCACCAACTACTATTTCGAGATCGAAAAGGAAGATGAGGACCTGTCCCCGGCTAATGCCGGTACATTTGAAGAGATGGAGAAAAACAGGGGGCTCAGGAAATATGGCAGGAGCAAGGAGCATAAACAGGCACCCATTGTACAGGTAGGTCTGCTTATGGACCTTACCGGACTTCCGATCTCCATCATCGTCACGAGCGGAAGCCGAAACGAACAGATGACCCTGGTGCCTGTCGAAAAGAAGGTCCTTAAGGATTACGGGATCCACGACTTCATCGTCTGCACCGATTCGGGTCTTTCAAGCGAAGACAATCGGAAGTTCAACAACTTCGGCGGAAGGGCATTCATCACCGCTGTCTCTGTAAAGAAAATGTCTGGTGAAAACATGGAATGGTGCCTCTCTCCGGAAGGATGGCGCATGGAAGGGGAGGATGTGAGGCTCAATAAGCTGTATGACATCACTAAACTTGAAGAAGACGAAGAATCACGGGAAAAATACTATGAAAAGATTTTCTATAAAGAAAAGTACATCGAGTCCTATGATGAAGAGCGGGGCACGGAGTTTAACCAGACGCTTCTGGTAACATTCTCCCTCAAATACAGGGACTACACGGCCGGCATACGCCGCTCCCAGGTTGAGCGTGCGATACGCGCCATCGAACAGGGCGGCGGGAAGCTGGAAAAGAAAAACCAGAACGACTTCCGCCGGTTTGTAAAGACAATGAATACAACAAAGAGCGGGGAAGCTGCAACAAACAGGAAGTACCTTATCGACGAGAAAGCGATCGAAGAAGAAGCCAGGTTTGACGGATTCTACGCGGTAATGCATACCCTTTCCGGTATCATCCTGTTTGTCATAAACTCGATCCACTGCAGTCTTCTATGACCTGTTCTGTGTCATCCTGCAGCCTTTGGCACATCCCCTGGTTTAGGAAAGTTTAGGAAATCGGGGTAAAAAACTGAAAGTCGAATTTTTGGCTTAAACATCAGCTTTTTCGGCATTTTTACCCTTCTGAACTGTCAAAAACGAGAGTATAGCACTAATTTCCATAGTGGTTATCGAAATTGCGCACGAAACCCCGGACGACCATAGTCGTCCGGGGGGGCATCACTGTTCGAAAGAAGGCAGCGATGTACGGAAATGGTGAAAGTGCGCTACAGAATTACGATATAACACAGGGGGATGTCCCCCGCTGAGTTATATGATGCACACGCGTGCGGAAAGGCAGATGTTGCCTTACAGGCAACCCGCACGCGGCGCAGCGGCTCGCTCTGCGAGCCTTGAATCTGAGATGACAAGGAACGCGAGGCGGCTCGGGAAGGAGTATGGACACAAAAATGGTCAAACGTATATTTTTGGTAGGCTGCGAAGCCTTTTCAATCCTGATATCCCTGTATTTTGTGTTGTGGGCTTATAGAAAAGGTTCTTTGCTTATGGCACTGGTCTTTTTTGTAATAGAAGCACTTCCCCCCATTCTTCTTCTTGTGGCATTGTTCAGGCCCGGAGGGGTTCCTTCAAAACTCATTGTCCAATTTGGCACTGCGCTCCCTGCCTTAGAATTATTGATCATTCCCATAACATTAATAGACATGATCTTTCTATATGTTTTTGGATTTTCTTTGTCGAATTCGGATTCCCACACATTGATCGGCTTGATATTCATGGTAATCATGTTGTTTTCATGGCTGTTTATATGGGCCTTTTTGCAGACGATTGTCAGTGAATGGGTCGAAGAAAAGGAAAAACAATAGATTATCGTGTATAAGGCTTTTCCGGAATAGTTTTTGGAGGAAAAGGGTAAGAGTATATAAATAGGACCGGACGGTATCATTCCGCCCGGTCCTTTATAGTTTGATCAAAAAGGTCATATGTTCTGTCAGTCCGTGAATATACGGATATGTACCGAATAGTACTGGTTTTCCATGATCCGATCGATGATAGTATCGTCTCTGTATTTATTCAAAAGGAAAGTATATTTGTGAAGGAAGTCATCGTCATACCAGGACAGAATATGCTTATCGCCTGCATGCAGCAAACCGGAGCAGTGATAAGAGATCCCGGGTTCCAGACCGTAGCGGCCCCATTCGCCCTCATCCGGCTTGTAATAAGCCAGTAATTCAGGGAATACGAATTCTAAGCCCAAATTAGAGTTTTCTGAAAAGTAAATATTGAACGAGAGAATATCACCGGATTTCTCCGTGATTTTCTCAGTTACTTCTCCATCCGGATAGACCAGAAAACGTGACGGGCCGTCTGCGCATAGGATCGCATTTTCTCCTCCGCCCCAGATATAGGGTACACGGCCGCTTGGCATAGATGCTGTGACAGTGGCGATTTCAGAGCGCTCGCCGGGCGCCGTCTGATACCAGAAAGTAACTGTCCCGTCATCATTTGCAGAACCGAAGTATATGACTTCCTCTTCCAGATCATAGTGGATGAGCTGACCCTTTTGGGCGGAAAGTTTGAGCAAAGCTGCATCTTGTATCGGAGCAGACTCTTTTCCGGCATATTCTTCAAAAAGCAGACGATAGATGTGATCCATCTGTTCCTCTTCACTCATGGCGAGGAATTTAGCCCGCCATGGATATCTGCGGTACATGAAGTGTTTGTTTTTAAAATGCAGAACAAACATTTCTTCATTACCCAGGACAACTGTCCGATCGCTAAGCTGTAGGACCACAGTATTTTCATCATTTTTGATCGGGCATGCTTCTATAGCTAACACGTCGGGCGACGAATTGTTCTCTATGATTTGCAAGACACCGCTGTGAAGAAGAGAAATACACTGGTCGCTGCAATCCGAATTGAAATCATCAGTTCTCTGAATACAGTTTCCATTCCTGTCTTTCATGACATCTATGGGACAATACAGTTCAGCGGTGCTCATATCAAACAGATCAGTATCCGGAAGAATCAGATTATAGCGATTGAACAGCTGCCGCCCCATGATATAAGCCGGCTTATTCCGAACAATGCCGCTCAGTCCTGATGTAAATGATAACAGCGGAATGCTGAATACAAATATAATGACAATGTTTATCAAAATAGTGAGCAGATGATTTTGGGACCGGCGGGAGGACGACGCTGCAGATGACCCGGCGGCGGATGTAAGGGCGCTTCCGGCCCCTGCGCCGGCTGCAAGCGGTACCGCCCCGATTGTCGGAGTGATAACAGGTACAAAAATAAACGATACAATACCATCAACAAAAAACACCGATCCGAATGCGGTGCCGGTTACTGCGGTAAAGGATAAAAGCGCCATGAGACCGGCACTCAGGATAAACAATTGAAAGTTCCAGGGCAAAGATCGCGAAAAGCACCAGGAGACTGGACAGTGCAGCAATTACTGAAAAGGCGATCATTCCTTTGACATTCATTGTAAATGCGCACATAAACAGAAATGCGATCATGCACAGGGATGAAACAAAATATATAAGACCCATTGGCAAGGGAATCAAATTGCTGATAAATGTAATGCCGAAGAGGAAAGAGAGAACTTCCCCGCCCAGTTTAATGAGACACCCTGCAAGTAATAAGTGTATTGTGACTTTCAACCGAGGGTTCAGATACATCAAAGTGCGGATATCGAGATCCTCTTTCCGCTTGCGTGTTTTTTTTAGCCCCGGCTTTTCTGAGGCAGGCATAATAACGCGGGTTAAGACGAGCACAGCAGCTATTAAGTTCAGCACAGATGCGCCGGACAGCTTTAAAAATGAGCTCCACGTATCCAGTTTATACACTAATTCAACGATCGTGTTGAACAGATAATACAGAGTAAGAAGCACATCGGCAGCTATGCAGAATACGAAAATTTTCCTGCAATTAAAAATGGTGTCTCTGTTTTTGGAGATCAATGACAGAATCAAACAGATCAATTCTATTACGACACATCCGATGAGCAGCCTGCCGGCAACGATTACTAACATTATTACACCCTCCGCCACGCATAAGTTTCATTGAGAACATCTTAACATATACGGGACCTTTATACGACAGCGAGTTTCTCCGGTATCCGTTCAGCAGAATCCCGTCAGATCAATCTTTCCATTTTTTGATCAGTGACAGCGCGTTCTTTTTGCACAACTTTTCCGCTGTTTCGGGTTTCAGCTTGTCGAGCAGCATGTAGTATTTTTCGTTTTCATGAGGATAGTCCGTCCAGTGCCCGACTTTGTCAGAGGCGATCAGGAACCTGTCCGGATATTTCTCTATGACTGCCGCCCACATGTCCGCGAAAATGTCCGTGATTACACTTCCTCTCATCATGTGACAGGGTGACCCCACTGGTTGAAGCTGTGATTTAGATGTCAGATTATCCCATAAGACGGAAACTGTACAAGACATCTAAATAAGCTGACATAGAAATTTTGCAAATTTGCCCATTTGAATTTTTGAGGTTTTTCGACTATAATATGTGTACAACGTGTGGCGTTTCAACTGCGTAAATCCGGTTGGAAATCCGCACGTTTATTTTATGTGACGAAGAGGAGGTAAAGCGAAATGAAACGAGTGAAAGCCGCTTGTATCTGTCAGACACTCCACTTTATGTTAAAGGATGATCTTGGACACGATTACGCAGTGAAGTTGGTCAAGGAAGAGGTTGAGAAGTATAAAGCTTCTCTGGACAAGAACCGGACGAAGTACAAAATCGTCAGCGAAGAAACACAGTCAGACGGTTCTGTCATGATCAAAATCATTAAGCAGCACAATACAAGTCCTGTTGGCGATTATCTGGACTGAAAAGAATATCGTTATGACACAGTATAGCGTGTAGCCATTGGCGTAAAACCAGCTGATGGGTACACGCTATTTTTTTGAAAGGATGTGACTTAAGTGGAACAGGAAACAAATCAATTTTTAGGGGAAGAGCATATTGGTAAACTGATGCGTAAATATGCGATTCCTTGTATCATCTCTCTTCTGGTCGGCGCACTTTACAATATCGTTGATCAGATTTTTATTGCAAACGCATCATATCTTGGCTCATATGGTAATGCCGCTAATACGGTGGTTTTTCCTCTTACGGTCATTGCTTTAGCCATTGCTGTCATGATTGGAGATGGCTGTTGTGCCTTCGTAAGTCTGAGTCTTGGACGAAAGCAGCCTGAAACCGCCAAGAAGAGCGTCGGTAATTCTATAATTATGGTAATTGTCAGCGGCATATTGCTTTGTGCAGTGTACCTGATTTTCAGCAATCAGATCATTGCCATGTTCGGAGGAACTGTTAATGCAGAGACATTTAGACATTCCAAGGAATACTTCTTCTACATTACGCTTGGCATTCCGTTCTATATGTTTGGGCAGGCTCTGAATCCTATCATCAGAGCAGACGGAAGTCCTAAGTTTGCAATGGCATCCACACTTGCCGGTGCAGTGATCAATATTATTTTAGACCCTGTTTTTATCTTTGTCTTCAAATGGGGAATGATGGGTGCGGCTGTTGCCACCGTTCTTGGACAGGTAGTGACTGCTGTTCTGGCAATCTGGTATATCGTCCACATGAAGTTGGTGAAGCCTGCGAAAACGGACTTCAAGATGGATGGAGGTATTTGCCGCAAGACGCTTGTCCTTGGTATAACCAGTTTCCTGTCACAGATATCTTTGGTTGCGGCAATGGCGGCAATCAATAATATGATCAGGAAATATGGTGCTCTTGATCCGGTTTTCGGTCAGGAACAATATGCACAGATTCCTATGGCGGTGGTTGGTATCGTTATGAAGTTTTTCCAGATCGTTATTTCCATCGTTGTCGGTATGGCTGCCGGATGTATTCCTGTTGTCGGATTTAATATGGGAGCAGGAAAGAAAGATCGTGTTAAAGAGCTTTTCACAAAGCTGCTTGTTGCAGAGGCTACAGTTGGCTTTGTGGCACTCCTCATTGTGGAGCTATTCCCGCAGCAGCTGATTAACATCTTCGGTGCTGCGAACGAAAGCGCATATTATACTGACTTTGCAATTAAAGCATTCCGCATCTATCTTTGTATGATGATCTTCGCTTGTGTGAACAAGGCTTGCTTTATTTTCCTCCAGGCGATGGGAAAAGCTGTGGAGTCCACTGTACTGTCTATGGTTCGTGAGATTGTTTTCGGTGTTGGTTTTGCATTACTGTTGCCGGTGGCCTTTGGGCTTGACGGAGTTTTATATTCTATGCCATTGTCAGACATCCTGACGTTTGTGATTGCAATCTTTTTGATTATAAAGACATATAGGCAATTGAATCAGGAGGAGGTAAAGCATGCTTAATAGAGTAATAACCATAAGCCGTGAGTTTGGAAGCGGTGGTCGTACAATCGGAAAGGGAGTAGCTGAAAAACTCGGCATTCCCTGTTACGATGCTGAATTAATTCAGAAGATTGCTGAGGAAAGCGGATATACAGCAGACTATATCAAGGAGGAAAGCGAATATGCCTCCGGCGGTTGGTTGTCAACGGTTTTTACCGACCGCACAATGGGTCTGACAAATCAGGATAAGCTTTGGAATATTCAGAGTAGGGTTATCGAGGAATTGGCAGAAAAAGGATCATGCGTTATTGTCGGACGATGCGCAGACTATATTCTGCGAGGTAAGGCGAACTGCCTGAATGTATTTATCCACGCAAGTATGGAGAAACGAACGGAGCGTATCGTAAAGGAATATGGAGAGCGTGAAGAGAGTCCAGTGCAGCGTCTGAAGGAAAAAGATAAACGCAGAGCCGCTTATCATCGTTTCTATACAGATATGAAGTGGGGACATGCTCAAAACTATCACATATGCCTCGACAGCGGTGAGCTTGGCATTGAAAAATGCGTGGAATTGATTGTCCAATTATATTAGAAAACCTAAGAGAGTTCATGAGGGGCGAAGATGAACGTATTAGATATTATAAGAGATAGGATTCGTATTCTTTATAAAACGAATCCTAATATCCATGTAAATGTCACGCTGAAGCGCCCGTATAAGACGAAGCTGAACAATTTAGCTGTTGTGATTAAAGGGGTATACCCACATATGTTTCAAGTAGAAGACAGCAGCGAAGGGGTTGCAAAACTGCATATGCATTCGTATACGGAGATCGTGACAAAAGAAGTCGAAATACTGGAACTATCAGATATTACTTCCCAGAACGTTGATCAAAAATAGAATGATTAAGACACACCGAGGCTCCCACACTGCCATCATTGGCGGCGGGGAGCCTTTTGCTTCAAAGCTGATGTCGTTATCTAAATCAGAAAATTTTTGAAAATAAAAATTAGATGTAACCATTGACATTACAACAGAACCCTGATATATTGCGTTTGTGAGATGAAACCACAACGGTTACATCGAGCTGATCTAAGGTATATCAGGAGGAACTGATAATGACAAACAAAGAAAAGGCACTGGCACTCATCAACACATTTGCAACCGGCGACACAGAAAAAGCGAAGGAGCTTCTGGCAGCGGGATATATCCAGCACAATCTGGCATATGGCACAGGCGCTGAGGCTTTCGTAGGAAGTGTTGCATATCTGGCATGGCAAAGTAGCAGAGCACTGGGATGTCATGGAGACCATCGCTGCAAAGGATACCTGGCAGAATCAGAACGGCAAGTTTTAATGTAACTGTTGAAATTACAACGCTCGTGAGATAGAATGGCAACGGGATTTTTCGTGGAGGTGGAAGGATGCAGATTTCAAGCAGATTTACAGTGGCGCTGCATATCTTCACCTGTGTGGATACATTCAAGGATGACTATAAGGTGACCAGTGATTTTCTGGCATCGAGTATCAATACCAATCCTGTCATCATTCGCAAAATACTCACACAGCTGAAGAATGCCGGACTGATTAATGTGGCCAGGGGAACCGGTGGAATCGAACTTACAAGAGATTTATCAGAGATAACTTTCTTTGATGTATATGAAGCGATTGAACCTGTGGAAGACGGCGACCTGTTCCGATTTCATGAAGCACCAAATCCGGACTGTCCGGTGGGAAGGAACATTCATGCGCTCCTGGATGATAAGCTGAAGGCAATCCAGAATGCGATGGAGGCAGAAATGAAGAAGTACACACTTCTGGATCTTCGGGCGGGGATGAAGGAGCTTCTGGCAAAGGAAGCTTAAGAGAAGGGACTCCGGTAAACTGCCGGGGTCCCTTTTGAGAAGGAGAAGAGGATGGAGACGAAAGCCTATCTGAACTATGATGTTCATGAAATACACAGGACGATCGTGAATTGTATGACGGCTTGTCCTGTCGGAGCAGTGGTTAGGAGATGATCATCATGAAGTATATAACGCAGGAAGAACGCCTGGATTATCTGGTTGAAGAGTTTAAGACGGATTCCGGGGAATATAAGGATATTGAAACGCCAAAGGATGCAGAAGGCAAAAGGAGAGTTCTCAGATCACTCATGAACATCCGGATGCCGCGGAATATTTCGTCTGATGTGCTCCGGGTTCAGGATGAATATCTGAAAGAACGCAGTGAAGAAAAAGGAATCGTCACATTGTCAGATATACCGGAAATCAGGAACGGACTTTCCATCTGGCAGGGAGATATCACAAGGCTTGCCGTGGACGCTATCGTAAATGCGGCGAACTCTCAGATGCTTGGATGCTTTGTGCCGATGCATACCTGTATTGATAACTGCATCCATACTTATGCTGGGGTACAGCTCAGGGCTGAGTGCAGCAGACAGATGAATCAGCTGCGGATCAGATATGGCAGGGACTATGAACAGCCGACAGCGGTTCCTATGCTGACAGATGGGTACAACCTTCCGGCAAAGAAGGTCATTCACATCGTTGGTCCGATCGTCCAATATAAACTGACACCGGCGCTTGAGAAGGATCTGGCAGACTGTTATCGGAATACACTGGACATGTGCAAAGAGTATGGTCTGAAAAGCGTGGCCTTCTGCTGTATTTCCACAGGAGTATTCCGCTTCCCCAACAGGAGGGCGGCAGAAATCGCCGTGGAGACGGTGACATCCTGGATGAGTGAACATCCCGGAGAGATGGAAAGGGTGATATTCAATGTTTTTAAAGAAGAAGACAGAGCCATTTATGAAGACCTCTTATCGTGAGCAGCCAAACGGCTATCTTGAAACTATACAAAAGGGGATGAGTGCAGTGAGATACTTTAACCGGAAAATGTCATATGGGAAAGGTACACGGGAAGAACAGATCCTCAGGCTTCAAAAGGAGATCAAAGACGCGGATGCTATTGTGATCGGTGCAGGAGCAGGACTTTCTACCTCCGCCGGATTTACATACAGCGGAGAGCGTTTCCGAAAATATTTTTCTGATTTTGAAGACAAGTATGGATTTCATGACATGTATTCGGGCGGCTTCTATGTAATGCAGTTAGATCCTGAAACGTCATGGGCGTACTGGGCGAGGAATATTTATATCAACCGCTATATGAAAGCACCGAAGCCGGTGTATGAAATGCTGCTGGAACTTGTCAAAGAAAAAGATTATTTTGTGATCACAACGAATGTCGACCATCAGTTCCAAAAGGCAGGGTTTGATAAAAAGAGGCTGTTTTACACGCAGGGAGATTACGGCCTGTTCCAGAGCGTAAATCCCGCGATCAGAAAAACCTATGATAATGAAGAGTGGGTTATGAAGGCGATGGAAGCTCAGGGATTTATTCTGGATGAAGCCGGCGTATTTCAGTTGCCGGAGGATGGAAAGATCAATATGAGAATACCATCTGAACTGATCCCGAAGTGCCCGAATGATGGAAGTGATGTTGCCATGAATCTGAGGGCAGATGATTCCTTTGTGGAAGACGGTGGATGGCACAGGGCATCAGCGGCATATTCGGACTTCATAAGAAGGCATGAAGGGCTTCATGTGCTGTATCTGGAACTGGGAGTAGGAGCAAATACCCCGGTTATTATCAAATATCCGTTCTGGCAGATGACAATGACAAATGATAGAGCCGTTTATGCCTGTTTGAACTATGGGGAGGCATTTTGTCCGGGAGAGATCGAAGACAGGAGTATCTGCGTAGACGGAGATATTGGTACGCTGCTGACAGAAATAAACGGCAAATGAAATGTAGTTAAAAACAAATACAGAGACATACATGCCGGAGGCTGAAATCAAAATCAGTCCCCGGCTTTTTCATGCCCATTTTTCTGCAGGTGCACATGCGGCGAAAGGGCACATTTATGATTACCGCAAAAGCGGAAAATGAGCGAACAAAACAGAAACTATGAACAGATCGAAGAGATCACCCTGCATTTTGGGAAAGGAACGGTGGAACCCTTCACGGCAAAAGACGGCAACGAATGCTGCCCCATACATATGAAACAGGCAGAAAGGCCTTCTCACATTGACAAACAGGGCAATTCAGAGTAAACTGCAAGCGCAGGTGCGAAACTTTAAAAAATTTTCGATTTCGGAAGTGATGATATGAAGTATATTGAAAGACCAGAATATATGCAGCGGCTTCTTGATCTTATGGGAACCCCGGATATCAAGATCATTACCGGAGTGCGCCGCAGCGGCAAATCTGAATTGATGAAAGCTTATATCCGCAGAATCAGTGAGATTCAGCCGAATGCCAACATTATTTATGTGGATTTCTTCGACCTGAAATATGAAGGATTAAAGGAATACCATGCTCTGTATGATTACATTGAAAGCCATTATGCTGCCGGAAAACAGAACTATGTGTTTGTAGATGAAGTGCAGCTCTGTGAGAAGTTTGAACTTGCAATCAACAGTCTGCATAATTCCCGGAAATATGATCTCTATATCACCGGTTCCAATGCATTCCTTCTAAGCTCCGATCTGACAACGCTGTTTACAGGGCGCTACATTGAGATCCATGTTTTCCCGTTCAGCTTCGCGGAATTCTGCCGTTACTATGCAGATGAGCAGGATACAGCAAAGCTCTTTGATGATTATGTGATCAAAGGCGGTCTGGCAGGCTCTTATGAATACCGCACGGAGAGGGATCGGACAAACTATATCAGAGATGTTTACGATACGATCATCAACAGGGACCTGGTTACAAAGTATCATCTGCCGGATACGACAACGCTGGAGCATCTGGCAGAATTCATGATGGATAACGTATCCAATCTGACTTCGCCCAACAATATCAGCGACACGCTGACGGCAAATGTGGTTGTGACCAATCACAAAACTGTCGGAAACTATATCAAGTATCTATGCGATGCGTATGTTTTCTATGGCGTACGTCGATATGATATTCGAGGAAAGAAATACCTGAAGACTTCCGTGAAGTACTATCTGAGCGATACCGGCATACGCTTTGCCAGACTTGGCAGACGGAATCTTGATTATGGGCGGATGTATGAGAATATTGTCTGCATTGAACTGATGAGAAGAGGCTATGAAGTCTCCGTTGGAAAGCTGTATCAGAAGGAAGTGGATTTTGTGGCAGTCCGCGGAGATGAAAAGATGTATATCCAGGTCAGCGATGATATCTCACGACCGGAAACTTTTGAGCGGGAGTATGATCCGTTGCTGAAGATCAAGGATGCGTATCCCAAAATGATCCTGGCCAATACCAGGCATGAGACATATGACTATGAAGGCATCAAGATTCACAATTTATCAGACTGGCTGCTGAAGAATGAATAAAGGCAGCAAGTGAGTGATGGAATTAAGTAAATCAGGATTTAGGGGGAGGCTGTACTGTTAATGCAGGCAAAGGAATTTGGAAAAGAACATGAACGGAAGATCGTATTGATTCCCGGCAATATGATGAGCTGGCGTCAGTTCAAAAATGTTATTCCGATACTGGAAAAGAATTTCCATGTCATCGCAGTCAGTACGGACGGATATGATGAAAAGACCGAATTTACCACAGCAGAGAAATCAGCAGAGAGCATTGAAACATATATAGCTGATAACCTGGATTCACACATTGATCTTGTTTTCGGTGAATCTTTTGGCTCGGCAACGGCCGGAATGCTGTTCCACAGACAGAAAGTGAGCATCGGTTCCCTCATAATGAGCGGTCCGCAATATATGAAACTTGGTGTTTTTACTGAACTGATAAAAAAGATCATTCCCAAAAACCAATATGGTCTAACGCAAAAGGTGAAGGCAGGACGTAAAAGCGGGAAAATGCCGCTCATGCTGAAGTTATACACCCGGGCTGATGATGAAAATATGCTGAAAATGTTTGATGCCATGCCGGATAATATAACGCTCAGGACACTGCAAAACTGTACAGATGAAGCGCTGAGGCTCTATGAAGTGATTGATAAATTTGAGCCTGATCAGAATGCAAAGGTCAGTATCTGGCATGGAGCAAAAGAGCCGAATATGAAGAAGGCATTAGAGAAACTGAGAAGAGCATTCCCGGCGGCAGAGGATAAGCCCTTTGAAGGAATGGGGCACGGAGATATAATCGGTCATCCGAAGATTATGGCTGCGGAAATCAAGAAGTTCATCGAAAGATAAATCGAGGACAGAACAAAGCTCCCCACAACCAATTAAGGCCGTGGGGAGTTATCTTTTGCCAAACAAGAAAGCGCGCAAATTGTAAAAATGTAAATTTGGTGCAAAAAATGCACAAAACATATTGGAATATCGTGCGAAAAGCAGAAATTAAAAATCGTAAATTCGGTTGATTGCTTTGGATAGATGTGATAAAAGGAAGAAAACCGCTTGGAAATGATATTCACAGAGCGATCATGAGAGAATTTCGGGTATACATGGCAGTAGGCGGTATGCCGCAGGCAGTTGAAGCGTATGTTGCCGGTGAATCATATAGACAAATCGACAGAGTAAAGAAAGGAATACTCAGACTATATAGAAATGATCTGAAAAAACATGATACCGAAGACGGGGACAGAGCTGAAGTGGTGTTCAAATCGCTGCCGGAACAGCTGATGAATCACAACTCTGTATTCAGGCTGTCAGTTGTTAATGAAAACGCCAGGACAAGAAACTGCGGGAATGCAATCGAATTCTTAAATGAGTCCATGATCGTTAACAATTGTGTCAATGTGACCAAACCGGAAGTTGCCTTGGAGATGTATGCCGACCGGACAAAGTTCAAGATGTTCATGGGGGATACGGGACTGCTCGTGAGCTATATTCTGAATAACGGTGGGGACACAGATAAAATGTATCGATCCCTTATTATTGACGATCTTGGCATCAATCAAGGCATGATCTTTGAAAATATGGTAGCACAAATGCTGCGCGCCAACGGACATGAGTTATATTTTCATGAATTTGAATATTGTCCGGAGGAGAACAAAGCCAGTAAACAGTATGAAGTTGATTTTTTGACTGTCAGAGGTAAGAGACTGTCACCGATCGAAGTGAAATCCTCAGGTTACAAAAGTCATAAATCCTTCGATTATTTTAAACAGAAATATCAACTGAAAATGAATGACCGTTTCATTATATATACAAAGGATCTGGCATTTGAGGACGAGGTTTTATATATACCTATATACATGACGATGTTTATTTAAGCAAAGAGTTTTGCTTGATGATAATTGTTGTCCGCGCGGAACGACGTCGAGACGGTCTGTTTGCTGACAAGAAATACATAAAGTAAAGCAGGAGATTCGCAATGACAGAAAAGAAATTCGAAACGGATTTTGGTGCGATCCATTACTGGGCGAATGATATCTGCCCGAAGAAAAAGACGCTGGTCTTTCTGCCGGGACTTACAGCGGATCATCGTCTGTTTGATAAGCAAATAGAGGTATTTGAAAAGAAATACAATCTGCTCACGTGGGATGCGCCGGGACATGCGGCTTCCCGTCCCTTCCGACTTGATTTTTCACTGATGGACAAAGCGACATGGCTGCACGCGATCCTGCAGAAAGAGGGAATCTCTAGCCCAATCCTGATCGGGCAGTCGATGGGCGGCTATGTTTCCCAGTGTTTCATGCAGAAATATCCCGGTGAGGCAGCCGGCTTTATCTCCATTGATTCAGCGCCTCTAAAGAGAAGCTATGTGACCGGAGCGGAGATCTGGCTTCTGAAGAGGACGGAACCTATGTACCGCGCTTTCCCTTGGAGCATTCTGAAAAAGATCGGCGCTGACGGCTGCGCCACCAGTGAATACGGGCGAAAGCTGATGCGCAGTTTTCTTGACTCCTACACAAAGGATGAGTACTGCAAACTGGCCGGTCATGGGATGAAACTGCTGGCAGAGGCCATGGAAGCAGATCTTCCGTATGTGATCGATTGCCCCGTGATCCTGATCTGCGGAGAGAAGGATCAGGCGGGATCCGCAAAAAGCTATAACCGCAGGTGGGCGAAAAGAGAAGGCCTTCCGATTTACCGGATCAAAGATGCCGGTCATAATTCCAATACAGATAAACCGAAAGAAGTAAACCGGATCATCAGAAACTTTGTCCGTTCCCTTCAGGAGGAAAGCCAGGCACCTATGATCATTAAGAACAGTGCGGCAAAAAACAGAATGCCGGGAACCTCGCGGAAGATCAAAAGGGACAGGAAAACTCCGATAAACGGGGCGACCGCATAATAAGCGCTTGTCCTTGCGGCACCGAGAATCCTCTGTGCATGGACATAGTAATAGATGCTCAGCCCGTATGCTACAAACCCGAGGAGAAGAACGACAGGGATCGCCAGGGGATGGCGGATCCGTTCTCCGGACAGCAGGCCGATGACAACGGAGCCTGTTCCGGAAAAAATGCCCTTGACCATGACAATCTGAAGGGGATCTTTTGAGGAAAGCGCTCTGGTGCAGTTGTTTTCAATTCCCCAGCAGATGCAGGCAAGCAGCACAAAGAGCGAGCCGGAATTGAACTGAAGGCTCGAGAGGTCGTCAACGGACAGAAGTGCGCAGGACGCCGTTACAAACAGGATTCCCAGCCACAGCCTCGGAGAAATCGCTTCTTTGAAGATTACCAGCGCAATGACAGCCGTGGCAACAATTTCGAAATTGTTGAGCAGGGATACGGTTGCTGCCGTTGTCCTGCTCAGGCCAAAGAGCAGGCAGATGGGCGCCGCAATATCAAGTACGATCATTGCGATGGTATAGGGCAGTTCTTTTACGGTCAGAGAAGATTCCTTTTCCGGGCGATCGGCAATTCTTCGGACAAGTAAGATCACGATCATTCCGAGGCCGGCGCCCAGATAGAGGAAGCCTGCCATGAGCGTGGACGGCATATACTTCAGAAGAAGTTTTGAAAAAGGTGAGTTTAAGGCATATAATCCGGCGGCGAGTATGGCCAGGAATATTCCGTGTCTGATGTTTGGTTTCAATATAGCAGCTCCAAAACAAAATATTTGATAACGAACAAAGTGTTTGATATTATCATAGAAGGTAGCCTGTCGGGTAACAAGAACCAGATATGTGCGGTTGTTCGTTACTGAACAAAACGGGCAATTTGTTCGGAGGGCTTGCATGGATCGAAGACAAAAGAAAACACGAACGGCAATTTTCCGGGCTTTCAACAAGCTTCTGGAAGAAAAGCATTTCAATAACATTACTGTCCAGGAAATACTGGATGAGGCAAATGTCGGAAGAAGCACCTTCTATTCTCATTTTGAGACCAAGGAGGAGCTGCTCAGAGAGATGTGTACGGATATTTTCAATCATATTTTCTCCCACGAGCTGCATTCCGAAACCTCTCATGATTTCTCCCTGTCGGACCACGGTCTGCAGGAAAAGATCACGCACCTGCTGTATCATCTAAAGGACAATAAAGGAAATGTCCTGGGGGTTCTGTCCGGGGAAAGCGGAGAGCTGTTCATGCGATATTTCAAGGAATATCTGATCACGATGTTTGAACAGTATCCGAAAAGCATGAGGAAGGATGTTCCCAGGGAATTCGCCTTAAATCATCTCGTGGGGAGCTTTGCGGAAGCGGTGAAATGGTGGATCGGAGAAAAGATGAAGATGCCGCCGGAAGAAGTGGCGGAAAACTATTTGAAACTGATCGGATACAAGATCTGAAACAATCATCTGAAACAAGCAGAAAAAAAGATACGGAGCCGCCTGCTCATCACACTGCCCCTTCTGGGGATCGGCGCGGTTCTCACGCAGATGGACTTCAACGTACATCCTGATGGCAAAGG
This sequence comes from Lachnospiraceae bacterium, assembly GCA_017469935.1. GTDB lineage: Bacteria > Bacillota > Clostridia > Lachnospirales > Lachnospiraceae > CAG-791. The sequence goes on along the minus strand of JAFUFL010000014.1, from coordinate 45,601 downwards.
AAGGACTTAGCCTTGGCACAGGGGTTGCCTATCCGGCAGGAAGCGGCAGCTCCTTTTTTTAGAATTCATAAGTAAAGGCCCGCATAGCGGGCCTTTACTGCGCTGAGATCAGATTTTATTAAATAGATCTTTGATTGACCCCCAAACAAAGGCAGCGGTCATTATGATGGAGATAACGCAGCCGAACCCATAAACGATGGCTAAAAACCAATCCAGAAAGAGATGCCTGGAGTGAATATCGGCAGGAAGATGGTGGGAGAGGCGCAGCTTATAATACCAGGAGAATATAAGCCAGATCACAGCAGTAAGAGTATCCCTGAGTCTTGCTGCCTTTTTTGATAATATGCCGGACAGGAATACAGCGAATAAGAGGATAAAATTCAGAGCTATAAATGTATAAAGGTACTGATAGCTGACCATAAACGGACTCCTTTCACGATAATATCTATGTGCATTATACTACCTTTAAATGCACTACAGACATTTGTTTTACGAATCCGACTGCTTTTATTGTTATTCTCATCGCAGCAGGGACAGAGGGGTCTGACCCTGATACGGAAATGTTAACTAATTTAATAAATTTGTGACAGGGTCTGACCCCACTGTTCACTGTTGACCCACTGTTCGAAGCTTATCCTTAAGTTCTTGGAGAGAGCGAAAAAGCTCTTCGGTGTTCGGTTTTGAAGGTATTGACCTTTGATCTTATATTCGAAACTAGTAAAGTCTGTTGAAGCGTATGCTCAACAGATTTTTTTTGGTCAGATTATATAGAGGTCGTTCATATGGTATCTTGAGATGATCAAAGCCTCCCGCGTGGAGACGGCGCCCATGGAGTAGTCATTCGTCGTCACACTGTTCAGAATTACTTCCGGGACCATAAGGTTATGGGAAAATGGCCGGGACGCGACGCTGATGATCCCATTGCCGACAGGATTCGGAAGGGTGTAGTAAGGATCAAAAACTTTATAGCTGTCACCCTCTTTTCCTGTTATCAGAATATAGTGGCCATAGCCGTTTAAGAAGACATGGAGAACAATTGCTGAATTGTTGACGAGCGCCTTCGTGAGTCTGCTCCCGTTTCCGAAAAACACATCCTCTTTTTCCTCATACCGGCTCTCAATAGGGAGAAGGCCTGCATATCTGAGTTCGTTCAGCCAGGAACCGAAATAGCGGATCGCGGCACCGCTGGTTCCGTAGCGGCCGGCATGTCCGTTTTCATCAAAGCTGTCCAGTGTGCCCTGACCGATATGACGGATGAGATCGGGGGGAATCTCTTCACGTTCAAACATATAGATGATCGCGTTTGTCATGGAAGTCGGTCCGCAGTCATATTCCGTTGCCTGGTATCGAAGAGGAGATTTCATACTTCTTTTTCCCTGAATGATCAAAGCAGTGCATAATCCAGGAAGAGCAGTCTCATATCTTCCGGATTATTGATGTATTCATTGTGATGAGGAGTTCCCGTCAGTACGCAGGTGCCGTCTCTGTAAGCGCGGAGCCGGCAGGGCTCGACAGGTTCCCATTTTTTGCTGTCGAGCGGAGCTGTCGCAAACAGCAGCGACCGCCCGAGACGTCTTATGAACAGGCTGTCTTTCAGATTTTCATGGACGTAAAACAGACTGCCGTCATAAAGCAGGAAGTTGACTTTGTTGTGCGCGGTGATATCCTGCACAGCGCGGTCGATGACGGTAAAGCGCTCGTTGTCTGTTAAGGCGCGACGCTTTTTTGCCGTCTCCGCATTGACCTGATCGATCAAATACAGAAGAATCCGCTCACTGTCTGTCTGTCCGCGCTGGGTATGGATATATTTGTCGAGCAGCGGGTAGTCGAAAATCGTGCCGTTATGCATGAAAGTCCAGGACCTTCCGCTATGATCGCGCCGGACAAAGGGATGACAGTTCTCATACTTGATCTGGCCTCGGGTCGCAAATCTTATGTGTGCCATCATGTTCCGGGCGCGGATCGGCGACCTGAGGCGCGCTTTGAGATAGCGGCTGCGGTAGGCAGCCTCCGGCTCTTTTTCGATGTTGACCTCGTTTTTGTCGAAAACAGCGATGCCCCATCCGTTCGGGTGAGCGGTGCTGTGGCCGGCAAAAGACTTCAGATATTCATTTACGGCAATTTCATCAGGACCGGTCAGGCCAAACAGTTCACACATTGTCAGTATGTCTCCCGATTACTTCGTTGCGCAGCGGCCCGCGTTGGGCGCTTTGAATGATTGCAATCATTTTACGTTTTAATCACCTAGTATGTCAATAGGTAAATGAGAGGCGCTGTCCGGCCCAGGATCCCTTTTAAGAAATTTAGCAGTTACAGGCATTTAGAATTCGACAGGAGCCGCCTGTGGATTTACAATTAGTAGAGACATTTTATAGAGCAAGGAGAATAGAATATGAGTAATAATCAGTCGACAACGCAGACGCCCGAACTGAGCAGGGATACAGTCATCATCAGGACCAGCATCATAGGCATCCTGGCCAATGTTCTGCTGGCCGCTTTTAAAGCAGGTGTCGGAATTGCGTCCAATTCGATCGCAGTGGTTCTGGACGCGGTCAATAACCTGTCTGACGCGCTTTCTTCGATCATCACGATCATCGGAACAAAGCTGGCGGGAAAACTTCCCGACAAGAAGCACCCTCTCGGTTATGGGCGGATTGAGTATCTCAGCGCCATGATCGTATCAGGTATCGTTCTCTATGCCGGTATCACTTCCGCCGTCGAATCGGTTAAGAAGATCATTCATCCGGAGAAACCGGACTACAGTGTTGTCTCCCTGGTGATCATAGCCGTTGCGGTCGCCGTCAAGATCGTGCTGGGGCGCTACGTCAAGGCTAAGGGAGAAGAGGTCAATTCAGGTTCGCTTATTGCGTCCGGATCGGACGCCATGTTCGACGCGATTCTCTCTGCGTCGGTGCTGGCCTGCGCGATCATCTTTAAGGTGACCGGCATCTCTCTGGAAGCGTTTGTCGGAGTCGCCATCTCTGTCATCATCATCAAATCCGGCGTGGAAATGATGATCGAGACGCTCAATGAAATTCTCGGAGAGAGGGCGGACAAAGAGACCACGGATCATATCAAGCGGCTCCTGATCGAGGAAGAAGAAGTGCGGGGCGCGTATGACCTGATCATGTTCAACTACGGACCGGACAAGAATCTTGCCTCTGTACATCTTGAACTGCCCGACACGATGTCTGTCAGGGAGGTCGACCGCCTGACCAGAAAGCTGGAGAGGAAAGTGTACAGGGAGACCGGGATCGTTTTGGTCGCGGTCGGCGTGTACTCCTATAATACCGGGGATAATGAAGCCGGAAGGATTCAGAAAGACGTCTATGAGAGAGTGATGGCGCACGACTGGGCCGTTCAGGTACACGGCTTTTATGTGGATGTCGAAGCGAAGGAGATGACCTTCGACGTCGTATTGAGCTTCGACATTCAGCCTAAAGAGGCGCTTGCCATCCTGTATGAAGAGATGCAGAAGGCATATCCCGATTACAAGATCTCGATCGCGCCGGATGTCGATGTGTCCGTCACACAGCTGTGACAAAACAGAGGGAGCAGACAGTGAACCGGGAAGAAATTCTTTCAATCAAGAAAAAGCAGCTGGATATGCTGAGGGATTATCGGAGCCGCCTGTATAAGGCGCCGCAGCTGCGGCAGCTCTTTTTTGAGCTGACGCTTCGCTGCAATGCGGCCTGCTTCCACTGCGGGAGCCGCTGTACGCCCCAGTCGCCGGACGGTCTGCCGGTTCAGGATTACGTGAGAGTTCTGGATCAGGTAAAAGAGCGGTACGGAAACAAGATGACGCAGATCTGCCTGACGGGCGGGGAGCCCTTGCTCTACAAGGACTTTTTTGACCTGGCGCAGGCGATTTCCGACAGGGGATTCCGGTGGGGGATGACGTCCAACGGAACGCTGATCAGCCGGGAAACGGCGCGCAGGCTCCGCGAGACCGGAATGGGCACGATCTCGATCAGCGTGGACGGCCTGCCGGACACACATGACCGTCTCCGCGGGATGCCCGGGGGCTTTGAGAGGACGATGGAAGGAATACAGAACCTCATTGACGAGGGCGGCTTCCATGCCATACAGGTCACGACGGTCATCAACCATCAAAATATTGAGGAGCTGGACGCGCTCTTTGACTATTTTGCCGACGTGGACATAGACTCCTGGCGCGTGATCGGCCTCGAACCCATAGGACGCGCGCTGGAGCATCCGGATCTTCTGCTGACGCCCGAGGACCAGCGCCGGCTCTTCACCTTTATCCGGGAGAAACGGATCGCCGATTTCCCGGTGACTTACGGATGTTCCCACTATCTGGGGCTGGAATGGGAGCGGGAGGTCCGCGACTGGTATTTTTTGTGCAACGCAGGCGTCTATGTGGCCGGGATCCTGAGCAACGGGGATATCAGTGCCTGCCTGGACATTGAGCGCAGGCCGGAGACGATCCAGGGCAATATTGCGGCAGATGATTTTATCGACATTTGGGAGAACGGGTTTGAACTGTATCGAAAGCCTCTCTCGGGGCGGAGCGAGACCTGCAGAAGCTGCACGGCGCAGGAGTACTGCGCGGGGGGTGCCTTCCACAGCTGGGATTATGACCGCGATGAACAGAGGATCTGTATGCGGGGAATACTTTTTGACACAAAATAGCGCAGGCAAGGGGCAGAATCGGAAATGACGGTTGAAGAATATCTGGAACGGAGCGGCCGGGAGTGGTTCCTGACAGGCAAGAAAAAGTACACGGTCCAGGCCATGATGGTCTCCAAAGAGACTTCTTTTCACAACAGCCTGGAGGAAACGGATTATACGGTAACGGATGACGGCGAGACCGTGGTCCTCAGAGGGATTCTCGGAGAGATGTGGACATCAAAGCTCCGGACAGTCATGGGAATCTACGCAAAGGAAGACGGAACGGCACTGCGCGAGGAGGACTTCGCAGAGAAAGACGTCTATATCCGCATAGTCTCGATCCCCTCCTCGGGCACGAATTATGCCATGTTTGTCCCTCGGAATATTGTGCTCACCGTGAAAATCGGCGGAGAGTACGAACTGCACACCAATCTGCCCGGCGCCGCGCATGGGGACGGAGATTATCTCGTCTGCCGGGCCGGGAAAGACGGCAGGCCGGACCTGTCTTCCGTATGGGTCCTCAACGGGGTTTTGTTCCCCTGTTACTATAGGGAATCCGACAGGATGTAAGTGAACAGCCGCTTGCGGCAAATCAACAAGGAGGGAATTATGGAGAACAGAATCATCACGATCAGCAGGGAATTCGGCAGCGGAGGACGCGAGATTGGAAGAATGGTGGCGGAGAAGCTCGGTATAGTGTGCTACGATTCGGACCTGATCCAGAGGATCGTTGAAAAGAGCGGATTAAAAGCCGATTATGTCAAGGAAGGCGGAGAAGATACGGTCGGCGGATGGTTTACCACTTTTCTTGCCGACCGGACGATCGGAAAGACAGAGCAGGATAAACTCTGGAGTTACCAGAGCCAGGTCATCTCGGAGCTCGCGGACAAGGAGTCCTGCGTGATCGTCGGCCGCTGCGCGGATTACATTCTGCGGGCCAGGGCGGACTGCCTCACTGTCTTTATCCACGCCGACCCGGAGAAGCGCGCTGAGCGCGCTGTCAGGGAATATGGCGAGAGCGAAGAGAACGTGCAGAAGCGGGTGAGAGATAAGGACAAGCGCAGGGCCGCCTACTATCAGTTCTATACGGATATGAAGTGGGGCGAGGCGAGGAATTACCATGTCTGCCTGGACAGCGGCGAGCTGGGAATCGAAAAGTGCGCGGAGATCATCGCGCAGCTGTACTGAGAATCATAAATCATAAGGGAGACGAAATCATGTTTCGGGAAATGCTTCGCAAAAAGCAGCAGATCACAGAGGAAGAATGCATAAAGATCCTGAAAGAGGAGCCGCGCGGAGTCTTATCCGTACTCGGGGACGAAGGCTATCCCTATGGGATGCCCATCAATCACTTTTACAACGAAGAGGACGGCAGGCTCTATTTTCACAGCGGAATGAAGGGGCACAAGGTAGACGCGATCGAAAGATGCGACAAGGCCTCCTACTGCGTCTATGACGGCGGTTACCGCAGAGAGGGAGAATGGGCCCTGAATATTCGCAGCGTGATCGTCTTCGGACGCATCGAGATCATCTCGGACAGGGAGAAGATATATGACATCGCCCGCAGGCTCAGCCATAAGTTTACGAATGACGAGGAGTACATTGAGCGCGAGATCAAACACTCCGGCCCCAGGACCCTGATGTTCGCCCTGGTTCCGGAACATATGACGGGGAAACTGGTCAATGAGGCCTGATAGAGAACGCCATAAAGGGCCGGATATCCTCAAATGTATTTGCGCATTCCTGATCGTGTGCATTCACGCGCCGTTTCCGGGAGAAGCGGGCAGGTATTTCCTGAGCCTGACAAGAGTGGCGGTGCCGATCTTCTTCATGATCACCGGTTTCTACTATGACGATGTTAAGAGGCGAGGGCGTGAAAAAGCGCAGATCGCGAAAGTGCTGCGGCTGTTTGTCAGCGCGAACCTTCTCTATTTTGGCTGGGGACTGCTCGCGTCGGCGGCAGACGAGGGGCCGGGCGCTTTTCTGGCCAAGAACTTCGGACTTCGCAAACTGTTGCGCTTCGCTCTGTTCAATGAGGCGCTGTTTTCCAGTCACCTGTGGTATCTGGGCGCGCTTCTCTACGTGCTGGTGATCCGGGCGGTCCTCGATCGACTTTTTCCGCATAGTTCCGGAAAAATATTGTATGCCCTGACGCCGCTCCTTCTGGCCGGGGATCTGGTGCTGGGAAAGTATTCCCTTGTCATTTTAGGACGCGAATTCCCCTATATCCTGGTCAGAAATTTCCTCTTTGTGGGTATTCCGTATTTTTCGATCGGATGCTTTCTGTATGAAAAGAGAGACAGCTATCAGGTCCGCAGAGAATGGAACCTTCTTCTGATCGGCCTGTTTGCGGCGACGACGCTTTTGGAGCGGTATCTGCTGGAGAGCGCAGGGCTCAGCACACGGAGAGAGCATTATATCAGTACGACATTTCTTGCGGTAATGATCTTTATCCTGTTCATGGACAGCGAATGGGAGCAGCCGTGGACGGGACTGCCTGCCCGGATCGGGCGGGAGTACTCGACCTTTATATACATTGTCCATCCGATCCTTATAAAGGTCATCGGCAAGGCGGTCGGACTGTCCGGCTCCGCCGCGGTGACAGGGGCCTATGAGTTGGTCCGGCCCGCAGTGATCTACGCCGCGTCGGTCCTGCTCGCCGCAGTCAGTCACGGAATAAGGAAGAGCATTTACAAAAGGCGCTTCAGATAAGAGAAATTCGGATAAGAAAAAATTCGGATAAAAACAATTGGGATAAGAGAAAACGAACTCGAAAACGGAGGAAGTTATGCAGATCTCAGAGGAACGAAACAGCAGGATCATCGACGGGATGGCGTTCGGCTTTTCTGCCGCGCTCCTTATGGCCTGCATAGCGGGAGCCGCTTATACGCATACATTCCGATCCCTGCCGGGGGACTTTTTCCGCATCCTGACATCGCCGGGTCCGCTGATCACGGACTACTTTATGATCGGAAGCATGCCCGCGGCGTTTCTGAACGCCGGCCTGTGCGGACTCACGATGGCTCTGTTCATGCACTTTCTGAGAGGGCATTCCCATGTGAACACGCTGGCGGGCTTTTTTCTCGTCATAGCGCACGGATTCTACGGGCTCAATCTTTTGAATATGCTGCCCTGCTTTCTGGCCCTGTTTTTGTACCTGAGGCTGAGAAAGCTCGATCTCAACAAAAACCTGCACGTCTGTATGTTTGCCACGTGTTTCAGTCCCTTTGTCAGTGAGCTGCTCTTTCGCTATACGCAGGGGCACGATTTTATTGCCGGGAAGGCCTCGCTCACCGTGAAAGGCGTATTTCTGACCCTGATCTTCTTGCTGATCATCGCTTTTATCGCGCCGGCGATCCTGCCGGGTGCCAAGGCCTGGCACAAGGGCTACAACCTCTATAACGGCGGCCTCGCCTACGGCATTCTGGGCTTTTTGCTCTACAATTTCATGTACAGGACGATGGGAATACAAGCTCCGCAGAAACTGATCGTCGCGAATGCCGTCTATGACCGCTTCGGCAGGTCCTACAGACTGTTCGGCAATCTCTTTTTTGCCGCGCTGTTTGCCGCATGTATCATCGCCGGATGGTTTCTTAACGAAAAGAGCTTCAAGGGACTTGGCGTGCTCTTTCGCGATACCGGCTACCAGAGCAATTTCGCGGCAAAATACGGAATGCAGATCTGCCTGATGAACACGGGACTGTACGGGATCCTGTTTCTGATCTATGTCAATGCGGCCATGCTTTTTACGGACGGCGCCGGGTTCACCGGTCCGACCTTCGGGGTCATATTTGCGGCGCTGACCTTTACCTCCATGGGGCAGCATGTCACCAATGTGTGGCCGATCTTTCTGGGCTTTCCCCTGCTCTCGTTGTTTTCCTCCGGGTACAATCTGCTGGTGGGAGGGACCAGTACATGGACCATCTCCTCCCAGTCCTATCTGAACAGCGTTGCCTTCGCCACGGGACTATGTCCCATCGTGGGGCATTACGGGGTCCGCGCCGGTCTCGCGGCGGGAATGCTCTGCGCCTCACTCTGTACGGCGACCTCGGCGCTTCACGGCGGGCTGATGCTCTACAACGGCGGTTTTACAACGGGCCTTGCGGCGCTGATCCTGATTCCCATCCTCGAGCACTATTCCGTGCCCAAGAGACAGGAGATGAAGCAGTACATCAATCTGCAGGATATGATGACCATAAACGAGACGGCTTCGAGAACGGCAAGAGGTTCCGAAGGAAATGAGACGCGGAAAAAATAGCGCTTAATATTTTACCGACTTCGTGTATACTGAAAAGTAACTGCGCTGAGAGAGTTTTCCGCGCGGGAGCCAGAAATGTACGAATGAGGTAGGAATGGGTAAAAGAATCATACAGACAGCGGCCGTTCTGGGAGCGGCGGCGGGTCTTCTGGTCCTTCTGTTTTTTGCGGTGAAGACGAAGAGACTTCAGATCAACAGATGGATCGTCTCCGACACGGACTATGTGGGCGTTGATATTTCCGAATACCAGGCAGACGTCGATATGGATACGCTCCGGGAACAGGGAGTCACCTTTATATATATGAAAGCAACGGAAGGAAGCGGCCACGTGGACGGGCGGTTTGCGCAGAACTGGAAGAACGCGCAGGAGAGCGGTATACCTGCGGGGGCCTATCACTTCTTTTCCTTTGACAGCCCGGGGCAGCAGCAGGCAGAAAACTATATAGCGACGGTCGGGAGCCTCGAGGGGAAAATGATCCCGGCGATCGATGTGGAGTACTACGCGGATAAAAAGGAGAATCCCCCTGCCAGGGAAGACGTGATCCGGGAGCTGGGAGCCTTTATCGCGGTGCTCGAGAAAGAATACGGGGTAAAACCGCTGATCTACTGTTCCGGAGAGATCTATGAAAAGTATATTGCGGAAGATTTCGGAGAATACCCGAGATGGGTCAGGAGCATCTATTATCCCGTGACCTTTGAGGCGGGCAGCAACTGGGTGATCTGGCAGTATTGCGATACGGCGCGGCTGGAGGGATATGCTGGCGGAGAGCAGTGCATTGACCTCAATGTCCTCAAAAGAGGAATCAGCCCGGAAGAACTCATGGCCGGGTCCCGAAAGGAGAATACGGAAGAGGTCTCGAAGAGATAAAGGAGGACGGGAAAGAAATGGTTTACAACAATATCCTTGAGGCGATAGGGAATACGCCCATGATCAGGCTCAGCAGAATGCCGGAAGAAGGCAGCGCTCAGGTGCTGGTCAAGATGGAAGCCCTGAACGTGGGCGGCTCCATAAAGACACGGACCGCGCTCAATATGATCGAGCAGGCCGAGAAGGACGGGCTGATCGGAGAGGACACGATCATCGTGGAGCCGACCAGCGGAAATCAGGGGATCGGACTGGCGCTTGTAGGAGCGGTGAAAGGATATAAGACGATCATTATCATGCCGGATTCCGTCAGCGAAGAGCGCAGAAAGCTCGTGCGCCAGTACGGCGCGGAAGTGATCCTGATCCACGATGACGGGGATATAGGCGCGTGCATCGACGAGTGCCTGAAAACGGCGCTGAGAATGAGGGATGAGAATCCCAAGGTATTTGTTCCGCAGCAGTTTGAGAACCCGAATAATACGCTGACCCATAAAAAATACACGGCGCTGGAGATCATGGCGCAGGTCGCCGGGCCCATAGACGGTTTCTGTGCCGGAATCGGTACCGGAGGGACGATCACGGGGATCGGCGAAGTTCTAAGGGCCCAGTATCCCGGGATCGAGATCTGGGCGGTCGAGCCAGAAAACGCGGCGATCCTCGCAGGAGGAACAGTGGGAACGCACCTGCAGATGGGAATCGGCGACGGGATCATACCCGACATTCTCAACACGCAGATTTACGACGACATCTATGTGGTGACGGATGAGGAGGCGCTCGAGACGTCCAGGCGTCTCGCAAAGGAAGAAGGCCTTATGGTCGGAATCAGTGCGGGCACAAATGTCGCCGCCGCGCTCAAACTGGCCAGGAAGCTCGGCAAGGGAAAGACGGTTGTCACGGTGCTTCCGGATACCGCCGAGAGATATTTCTCCACGCCTCTGTTCGCTGTATGATATACTGTAATTACTTCAGCGCGCAGACGTGCGGCAGCCGGGGCAAAAGCGCCCGCGGCGCTGCGGAGCTCATATGTTGTATGCAGGGAGGTAAAAACATGGCAGATAACAGACCGCGCGGCAGGAAAAGAAATGTGACCGGACAGGGAACCGGCGTACACCTCAGAGGCGACGGCGTCGGAACAGGCCCGGTAGGATCGGGGAAGGCGCCCGGCGGCGGCAGTTCCTCGGGAGGAGGCGGACAGAAGAGAAGCAGCAACAGAGGCATGGGAGGCTTACCGCTGATCGTATTGATCATTATTGCCCTCCTGGGCGGCGGCGGCTCTCTGGGCGGACTGCTGGGCGGCGGAAGCAGCGGCGGCAGCTATTCTTCCACGGGCAACAGCTGGAATGTCGATGAGGACTATACGCCGAGTTCCGGAAACAGCAATATCAATTACTACCAGAGCAACTACGGCGGCAACGGGTCGCTCTCCACGGGCTGGGTCAGCGATAACGCCACGCAGACGAGCCTCGACAGCGAAGTGGCCTCCGGATCGAGGGAGAAGTACACAAAGATCAAGGGCGGCGGCCAGGACGTCGTGACGATCATGGTCTATCTGTGCGGAACGGACCTCGAATCCAGAAGCGGCATGGGAACCTCGGATCTCCAGGAGATGGCGGCGGCCAATATCGGAAGCAACGTCAATCTTTTGGTCTATACGGGAGGATGCAGCAGCTGGCGCAACAATATCGTCAGCAGCAAGGTTAACCAGATCTACCAGGTCCTTAACGGGGGCGTCAAGTGCCTTGTCAAGGACGCCGGCTCATCGCCCATGACAGATCCCGACAACCTCGGCAGCTACATTCAGTGGTGCGCGAAGAATTATCCGGCCAACCGCTATGAACTGATCCTGTGGGATCACGGCGGCGGATCCGTGAGCGGTTACGGATATGACGAGAAATACAAGAGCAGCGGCTCCATGACGCTCTCCGGAATTCGGAAGGCCCTGGACAAAGGCGGAGTGAAATTTGACTTTGTCGGATTTGACGCCTGCCTCATGGCAACGGCGGAGACCGCGCTGATGCTGGGCAATTACGCGGATTATCTTGTCGCGTCGGAAGAGACGGAGCCCGGCGTCGGCTGGTATTATACGGACTGGCTTAATGCGCTTAGCGGCAATACTTCGATTTCAACCGTGGAGCTCGGAAAAAAGATCGTAGATTCTTTTGTGGAGACCTGCGACAGTAAATGCCGGGGGCAGAAGACAACGCTCTCCGTGGTTGACCTCGCGGAGCTGTCCAATACGGTCCCGACTCTCTTTAACAGCTTTTCCAAGGCGATCAGCAGCCAGATCACGAGCAACAATTACCAGCAGATCGCGCAGGCGAGAAATCAGTCCAGAGAATTTGCCGCCAGCACCAGGATCGATCAGGTCGACCTGGTCCACCTGGCGATCAATACAGGGCTGAGCGAAGGAGATGCGCTCGCCAAAGCGGTACGCAAAGCGGTCAAGTACAACAGGACTTCCGTAAACATGTCCAACGCGTACGGGCTCTCCATCTACTTCCCTTACAGAAGCAGTGCGAAGTTCGTGGACAGCATGTCCAAGACATACAATGAGATCGGCCTGGACAACGCCTATACGACTTGCATCAGACAATTTGCGAGCCTTCAGGTGAGCGGCCAGGCGGCCGGCGGGGGATCCGGAAGCCCTTACGATGCACTGTTCGGCGATTACGGCGGACAATTCAGCGGCCTGGACAGCACGGGAACGAACGACCTGATCAACACGCTGCTCACGGGATTTTTAAGCGGAGATTACGGTTCCGTATCAGGAATGACCTCTTCGGGCTCTTCCTTCCTCTCGGACAGAGCGCTCTCCGAGGAAGATACGCTGCACTATCTGCAGGACAATCACTTTGACGTAAACGCGCTTGGATGGGTAAAAGAGGACGGCAAGGAGAAGATCAAACTCTCCGAGAAGCAGTGGAGCATGGTCACGGACCTCGAACTGAACACGTTCTATGATACCGGCAAGGGCTATGCGGATATGGGTCTTGACAACGTATATGAGTTTGACGAGCAGGGCAACCTCATTGCGGATGAAGGAAAGTACTGGATCTCGATCAACGGTCAGCCGGTGGCCTATTATCATATGGACACGCTGGATGACGGAACCAGATATACGATCACGGGAAGAGTTCCCTGCATGCTCAACGGCCAGAGAAGCAATCTGATCCTGGTATTTGACAGCGAACATGAAAACGGATATGTGTCGGGCGCGATCTCTGATTACAGCAAGGACGATGAGATCGAGGTCGTCGGCAAGGAAATTACCGAGCTGGTATCCGGCGATGTCATTGAGCCCCTCTGCGATCTCTACAATTATGACGGGACTTACGAGGACACCTATTATCTGGGCAACCCGCTTCGGATCGAGGAGTCGGCAGATGATCTTACGATCAGCGACACAGCGCTTGGCAGCGGAACCGCACTTGTCACGTACAGATTTACGGATATGTACGGCGCAAATCATTGGACACAGACGATCCGCAGATAAGTCGGCGGTGCGAACAATAACAGAGGGCTACGGACGGCAGTATTATGAATATCAATGATTTCTACGGGGCTGGGAGCGATATAATGGATGCGGTCAATGAGGCCGTCAGAAAAAATGACTATTCAGCACTCAGTTCGACCATCAGAAAGACCGTAAAGGAAGTCTCTGACACAATTGCGCGGGATGTCAGAGAGTATAATGAGAAGAACAAAAGGGAAGATGTCAGGAGCCGCACTTACCGAAGCGGGGCGGGACAGGGCGGTCCGAACCGTTACGGCGACAATCCTTACAGGAGATACTCGAACGCTTCGGCGTCCGCAGGCGCGCAGAGAATGGGCGGTCAGGGGGAGCAGCCTACGAGAAGATATACATCTCAGAAGACACCCTTCTTTCAGAAGCTGATGAGCAAACAGCCCGGTCTCGGCAAGATCGTCGGAAGCATTTTCGGACTTTTTATCAGCGTACCGATGCTGCTCGGCAGACTGTTCGACATGATTGCGGTCGGGATCACCGCGGGTACGGTCTTCGGAGTACTTGCCATGGCGATCATCGTCGGAGCATGCGCGTATTTATACGTATCGGGGAAAAAAGATAATGAACTTGCGGCGCGCTACTACGAATACGGAAAGGTGATCGGAACGGCAGAGTATATCGATATCGAGAAGCTCGCGAGAGCGACGGGAAGGACCAAGGAAGAAGTCCTGGCAGATATCAAGCTGCTGATGAAGAAGAATGTGTTCTCTCAGGCCTGGCTGGACGAGCAGGAGACGACGCTCATGCTCACAAAGGAGATCTACGACCAGTATGAGGAGATTCGCAGGCAGAGCGAAGAGCTTAGAAGGCAGGCGCAGACAGAGCAGGAGTCGGATCAGGAGCTTCCCGAAAACGCCAGGGAGATCATTAAGGAAGGCACGGAGTATATTCGGACGATTCACGACCTGAACGATGAGATCCCCGGTGTAGAGATGTCCGAAAAGCTTTACCGGCTCGAGAGCACCATGAACCGGATCGTGGAGCAGGTGCGGAAGAATCCCGGGTCCGCCCCCGAGCTGCGCAAACTGATGAGTTATTATCTTCCCACGACGGTGAAACTGCTGGGAGCGTATAAGGAACTGGACAAGCAGACGGTAGGCGGCGAAAATATAGACAAGACCAAAAAAGAGATCGAAGACGCGCTTGATACGATCAACGAGGCATTCGAGAAACTGCTGGACAGCCTGTTCCAGAGCATGGCCTGGGATGTGTCTTCGGACATCTCCGTCATGCAGACCATGTTCGCGCAGGACGGACTGACCGGGGAACAGATGACGGCACAGGGCGGTCAGAGCGTGCCGGAGATGGAACAGCAGGTATATGGGACTACACTTTCCTGGGGAGATGAAGAGGTGACGAGCCAGGGGCAGGCCCAGGCCCAGGCTCAGACGAAGCCGGAGGGCGATTAAGCAGTGGCGAAACGGCTCACTTCTGTGGGCGTCAGGGAAACAGATCACAATTATAGTAAAACCTTAGTGAGAAGGAGAAAGCAGGATTATGGCAGACAATAACATGGATCTGAATTTTGGACAAAATGATTCGATGCAGCCCGGAAATGCAGCTGCGCAGGCCGATCCTTTTGCGGATCTGGCGGCGAGCGCACCCACACTTACGTTCGGCAGTGAGCCTCAGGCGCAGCCCGCGCAGGCTCAGGTCCAGGAAGAAGAGGCTCCGGATCCGGATGAGAGTATCCTCACACCTGAAGAGATTCGCATGGTTGAAGAGTTCTCCAAGAAGATCGATGTCACAGACTCAAAGTCTGTCCTGACATATGGTTCCGGCACGCAGAAGAAGATGGCGGATTTCTCCGAGAAGACACTGGAGAGTGTCAGGACTAAGGATATGGGAGAAGTGGGAGATATGATCTCCGGTCTCGTCACACAGCTCAGGAGCTTTGATATCGATGAAAACGAAAAGGGCTTCATGGGGTTCTTCAAGAAAAAAGGAAACCAGGTGCAGGAGCTGCGCACCAAGTACGCGAGCGCGGAGAAAAATGTGGAGGCTATTGCCGCCGAGCTTGAGAAACACCAGGTGACCCTGCTCAAGGACATTGAGCTCCTCGACCGCATGTATGAGCTCAACCTCAATTATTATAAAGAGCTCACCATGTACATCCTGGCGGGCAAGAAGAAACTGAAAGAAGTCAGATCGACGAAGCTCCCGGAACTGCAGAAAAAGGCAGAGCTCTCGGGACTTCCGGAGGATGCGCAGGCCGCAAGAGACCTGGCCGAGCAGTGCGACCGCTTCGAGAAAAAGCTTCATGATCTGCAGCTCACCAGAGCAGTCGCGATGCAGACGGGACCTCAGATCCGTATGATCCAGGCAGCCGATCAGGTCATGGCGGAGAAGATTCAGTCGACGATCGTCAACACGATCCCGCTTTGGAAGAACCAGATGGTCATTGCAATCGGTATCGAGCACGCCAACCAGGCGGCCAAGGCCGAGAGAGAGGTCAACGAGATGACAAATGCACTTCTCAGAAAGAACGCCGAGAAGCTCAAACAGGCAACGGTCGAGACAGCAAGAGAAGCGGAGAGAGGCATTGTGGATATCGAGACTCTCAAGCACACAAATGAGATGCTGATCTCCACGATGGACGAGGTCCTTCAGATCCAGACGGAGGGCAAACAGAAGAGAGCGGCAGCGGAAAAGGATCTTGCCAGGATCGAGGCCCAGCTCAGGCAGAAGCTCCTTCAGGCCAGCAAGAGCTGACGGCACATGCACGAAAATTAGTTTTTTTAGTACCTTTTTTACACAAATTAAATTTTGCAAAACCGAAAATTTAATGAAATTAGCAGTAGATTTATTCATCCGCATGGTGTACTATATTAATTAAAGTAGTAATAATGTAATATTTGTAACGAATTTGTAATAGTATATTACAAAGGGACTTTGGAGGAGAAATGATGAAACGTAGACTAGCTCTTCTTTTGGCTTTATCTCTCACGTTCGCTTCTTTTCCTGTCGCCGGAGCCGGTGCAGCTGAAACAGAAACACCTGCAGCAGTTGAGCAGACTTTAGAGCAGGCAGAGACTGAGACAGTCACAGAGAACGAAGAAGCTGCCGCTGCGGGAAGCAGCGAGGCGGCAGCAGTTGTCGAAGAAGCCTCCGGCGAAGCGGCTTCATCCGAGGAAACAGCGGCAGTAGAAGTTGAAACCACAGAGGAAAAGGAAGTTGTGGAAGAGACGGAAGAGACGGAAGCCGCACCCGAAGAGGAAGCAGCGGCAGCGGCCACAACAAGCGCGGAAGCAGCGCCGGTAGTGGAACCTGTTGCGGTGAAAGTTGATCCTAACACCGTCGTAGAGGAGAAGAAGACCGAGAAGATCGCTGACGGCTGGCAGCAGAACAATACCGTGTATTACAAAAACGGCAAGAAGGTCACCGGATTGCAGGTTCTTACTTTTAACGGAACAGCACGCACCTTCTTCTTTGACAAAAACGGAGTTAAGAAGACCGGCTGGGTAACCATCGACAACAAGGGGACGGTTTGCTATTTTGCAGACAGCAGATGGCCCTCACTTCCTGCCGGCGCAATGCTTACCGGTTTCAGGAAGATCGGCAATTATTGGTTCTATATGGCTGATTCTTCCTATGCCAAGGCACATAACGTGCCCAGAGGCAAGCAGTTGACCGGATGGCAGTATATTAACAACAAGACCTATTACTTCGCAACCGGCAGCGGAAGCTGGCCCACAGGCGCAGCCTATGAAGGCTGGAAGACAATTTCGGGCAAACTGTACTACTTTGCGGATTCGAATTATACGGCACAGCACGAAGGATCCATGCTTTCCGGATGGAAGACCATCAAGGGCAAGACGTTCTTCTTTGCCGATTCCAGATATCCGAGTCAGACAAGAGGAACACCTGTAAAGGGACTTGTAAAGATCGGTAATAAGTACTTCCTGTTTGGTTCCAATGCGGCGCAGATTAAGGGCTGGACAACCTATAACGGCAGAGTGGCATACTATAATACAAGTAACGGAGCCGCTGCGAAAGGATGGCACGCGAAGGGCAGCTCCTGGTATTATACTTATGAGAACGGTCTGGCAAGATATGGATGGATTAAGCTCGGTAACAGCCTTTACTATCTGAATCCTGCCCAGGGCGGCAAGATGGCTACCGGGTCGGTTCTGATGGAGAGCGGAAAGCTCATGTTCTTTGATTCTGAAGGACGCAGAGCGACCACAAAGGGCTGGAAGACCGTAGGCGCTTATACCTATTACACATATGCAAATGGTACATGCGCACGCAATACGACCATTGAAGGAGTTAAGCTCGACAGCATGGGCAGATCCAAGATGACTGCCATGGACAGAAAGGCACAGGGATATTCCAGTGATACGAATTATCTGATCCTTGTCAATAAGGGCGAGTACAAGGTCTGCATTTACAAGGGAAGAAAGAACGGCTGGGCTAAGGTCAAGGAGTGGTACTGCACACACGGCGGAAGCAATACACCTAACGGCACATGGAGACTCGATGATCATGTGACAAAGAGAAGCGCCAAGTACGGCTGGGCGGTATTTGATTACTCCAGTGCTGCATTTGCGACACATATTTCAGCGGGTAACTACTTCCACTCCATCCTGTATGAGAAATACATCGGAGAGTATTATCCCAATACAAATCCTTATAGCGAAGAGCCTATGGATCCCGCTCTGAAGAAGGATTATTCTCACGGCTGCGTCAGACTTGAGACGCAGAACGCGGAATGGATTTGGGATAACGTTCCGCTTGGAACCAAGGTTGTTGTTTACTGATAACAGAATACTCACAGAGTAAGATGTGAAGATTGGATATCCGGCACAGTTTGTGCCGGATATCTTGTTGCTTATCATTCAGGCTTACTATTCAGACACACTGTGTTACAGGAGAACGCACTATGAATATTATCGTGACCGGCGGAGCCGGTTTTATCGGATCGAATTTTGTTTTTTACATGCTGGATAAGCATCCGGAGGACCGGATCATCTGTGTGGACAGCCTCACCTATGCGGGCAATCTGTCCACCCTGGAGTCGGTTATGGACAACCCGAACTTCCGATTTGTGAAGCTGGATATCCGTGACCGCGAAGGGATCGACCGCCTCTTTGAAGAGGAGAAGCCGGAAATCGTTGTGAATTTTGCCGCTGAGTCGCACGTCGACCGCTCCATCGAGAACCCGGGGATCTTCCTGGAGACCAACATCATGGGAACGGCCGTGCTCATGGACGCCTGCAGAAAGCTCGGAATCGTCAGATTCCATCAGGTGTCTACGGATGAGGTATACGGCGATCTGCCGCTGGACAGACCGGACCTCTTCTTCACGGAGGAGACTCCCATCCACACCAGCAGCCCTTACAGCACGTCGAAAGCCTCGGCGGATCTTCTCGTGCTGGCCTATCACAGGACATACGGACTGCCCGTGACGATCAGCCGCTGCTCAAACAACTACGGACCTTACCAGTTCCCGGAAAAGCTGATCCCTCTGATGATCGCCAATGCGCTGCACGACCAGCCTCTGCCGGTTTACGGCGAGGGACTCAACGTCAGGGATTGGCTCTATGTGGAGGATCACTGCAAAGCGATCGACCTGATCCTGCGCGGGGGACGCGTCGGAGAGGTCTACAATATCGGCGGGCACAACGAGATGAGAAATATAGACATCGTCAAACTGATCTGCGCGGAGCTCGGAAAGCCGGAGAGCCTGATCACTTATGTGACGGACCGTAAAGGGCATGACCAGCGCTACGCGATTGATCCGGCCAAGATTCACGCCGAGCTGGGGTGGCTTCCGGAGACAATGTTCGCGGACGGCATCAAAAAGACGATCCGCTGGTATCTCGACAACCAGGAGTGGTGGGAGACGATTCGCTCCGGGGAGTATCGGAATTATTATGAGAAGATGTACGGGAACAGATAACAGATAACCCTGAAAAAGACTCCGCAGGACCGGTTTGCCGGGTTCCTGAGGAGTCTTTTAAGATACACGATTTGTTTGTTTAAGGCCGCAGAGCGGCCGAAATTACAGCCTTGAGATAATGACGCCCAAAATGATGATGGCGACTCCCAGCGCTTTGCGGGGGGAGACTTTCTCCTTCAGGATCAGGACGCCCATAATAAAGACCCAGACAAAGCTGGTCGCGGTGATGCAGGGCATGACCGATACGGGGACATGGATCAGGGCGACCTGGTTGATGACCAGGGTAGAAAACAGGAGACCATAGGAGATGATGACGCGTGGATTCAGGAATTTACTGAAGAACCCGCTCTTTTTGGCCTCTGTGATGTTGGCCTGCTTTTTGAGTATGATCTGGCTGAGGGCTGTGACGAAAGCGGCTATTATGGCGGCTCCGTAACAAAAGGCAGGTGTGAAGAGTTCCGAATTCATTATTACCTCCGTAAACCTGTTCAGTTGGCTTTTTCGTCGCTGATACTGACGACCATTCCGATCGAAATGACGATAATGCCCAGGATCTGTTTCCAGGTGATGGTCTCATGGAAAATCAGACGCGCCCAGACGAAAATGAGTATATAGCTGAAGCCCCGCCGCAGATACGCGGTGGTCAGCGGGAGCTTCTCCAGGATCAGCTGCCAGCAGACGGCGTAAAACCCAAGGATCAGCACAGCCAGGCAGAACCAGCCGATGTAGCCGGCGGAGAGGAAAGGATACCGCCCGCCCAGCTTGAGACAGGGGGATGTCAGGCTCTCCATGAAGACGGCGATGATCGCCAGCAGTATGATATTACTTCGTTTCTCAAGAAATTTATTTAACACGGCGCAACCTCATTCCCATATAAGGGGTTTAATGCCATCGGGCGTCTCGGTGTCGACCTGAAGCATTTCGCGAACCCGGGCAGCCCGCTCCGCAAAAGTGACGCGGTCCGGGGCGCTTATGATCAGGGCTATGCGGGACGTCTTGTCGGTGTGTCCTTCTTTGTTCTCCGTTCCGGCCTTGAGCTTGTCGAGCTGGTTGCGGTGGACGTAAGGCAGCGCCTGCACTTCCTTGACACCGCTTACACGCAGGACTTTGCCGTCGGGCACATAGAAGGCCAGGTAGCCGCAGACGCACTGCTGGGGCAGGATCTCGGGAAGACCTTTCTGCTTTCCGGAGGCGATATCGAGAAGGAATCCTTCCGTATCGAGGCCGCAGGAGAGATGGATCAGGTCGGAGGAGATGAAGACGCCGCCTCCTCTGGCGGCTGTTTCGATCAGGTAGATGTCGTCGCCGTCCATGATGAACTCGCTGTGCGTGATGCCCTGTTTGAGGCCGAACCCTGTGATGATCCTGGTGTTCAGATCCAGGACGCGCTGCCGCAGCGCATCGTCCGCGACAGTAGGGAAGATGCGGCTCTTGGCGGCAAAGGCGTCGGGAAGGTCAAAATAGAGCGTGTCCCCGATACACAGATTGCGGAATTCGTAGTCCACGGCCAGGCCTTCCACCAGAAATTCGCGTCCGGTGGCGAAGCGCTCGATGAGAACGTTGCGGTTTGAGGACCAGCGGGCGGCCTCTGCATATTTTGCCTTAAGGTCATCGGCACTGCGGCAGACCTGCACGCCGCGGCTCCCCTGGGTATCCAGAGGCTTGATGATGACGCTGCCGCCAATCTCCTCGTAGTAGGCCAGGGCCTCATCGAGGGAAGAGACCGTGCGGTGAGGCAGGAGCTTGATGCCCAGCTGCGCCATGCGCTCTCTCATAAGGCTCTTGTCGGTGAAAAGGCAGCCGGTCTCGTATCCGATGCCGGGCAGGCCCATCTTCTCGGCGACATAGGCGACGGAGCGAACCGCGATGTCGGTCTGGTCCGTGATCACGCCGCAGACGGAGTGCGCGCGGGCAAATTCCAGGATGCGCTCCTTGTCCCTGACATCGATGAGCAGGGAGTCCTTGATATAAGGCTTAAAGGCGTCGGATATGACCGGCGCCGCGAGCAGAACGTTGTAAGAGCGGGAAGCCCTCTGAACCAGAGGAAGCTGAAAATCTCCCGCTCCGATAATAAGAATGTTTTCCATGTATGATTCCTTTATTATGTGATTCCTTTATGGATGCTCTTCCTGCGGTTTTTCTTCAGGTTCGTCGGAGCGCCTGTAGATCTCGCGGATGACGAACTGGGGCGAATTGTTCAGGGAGATGTAGATCCTTCCGATATATTCGCCGATGAGTCCCAGCATGAACATGATCATGCCTCCGATGAACAGGAGCATGGACATGAGGGAACTGTAGCCGATGGCGACGTTCGGGTTGACCAGCTTGTGGACAACTGTGTAGATGACCATGATCATGCCCAGAAAAGCGCAGACAATGCCGCAGCTGGTGGCAAAACGCAGGGGCTTTACGGAAAAAGCGGTAAAGCTGTTCATCCAGAGCGCGAAGGATTTGCGGAAACTGTAATGCCCTACGCCTATGGTGCGCTCTCTTTCCTCCATCTCCACGTTCACAACATTCTTGGTGGAGCGAAGCATGAGTCCGGACAGGTAGGGATACGGGTTTTTGTACTTGATCACCTCGTCCTTGACAAAGCGCTTCATGACAGAGAAATTGGAGAATTTCAATTCTTTGTCCTTGCCGAGGAGCCATGTGGCAACGGTGTCGTTGACTTTGGAGCCGAAATTCTTGAAGGCGGACTGCGTCTTGTGCGGATATTTGGCGATGGCGACGTCGGCGTCGGAATTAAGGAGCGGGTCCATGAGATCCCAGAGCCTGTCGGTGGGACACTGCTGGTCGTCATCGATGAAGACGATGTAATCGCCGTCCGCGTAGTGACAGCCGCAGATCAGGGCGTTGTGGCGCCCGCCGTTCTTGGCCAGGTCAATGGCGATCACCTGCGGGTCCTTCTCCGCTTCTCTCTTGATCACGGAGAGAAGATTGTCGGGGGAGCAGTCGTTGACTGCGATGATTTGATAAGTAAAATCAGGCCGTTGTGAGACGACCTGACGAATTTCCTCTATGACGAGCCCTACGGACCCTTCGCTGTGGTAGCACGGAATGACGAAGCTGATCAGCTTCTTTCCGCTCTTATGAATTGCATCAATATTCACAAACAACTCCTATCATTTAGTGTTCCGAAAAGAATGAGAGCACCGTCTCGATCACCTTGCTGCGGTCCTCTTCCGTCATGCCAAAATAGAGAGGAAGCCTTGCCAGGCGGTCGCTCTCGGCCGTGGTATAGACGTCTTCTCCGTTAAAGCGCCCGAAGCGCCTGCCGGCAGGGGAGGAGTGCAGGGGGACGTAGTGGAAAACGCATCCCACATCGCAGCTGTGAAGATAATCGATAAACTCTGTGCGCTCACGCAGATCGCGCAGCTTTACATAGTACATATGCGCGTTGTGCACACACTCTTCGGGGATCGTGGGAAGTACGAGCCGGCCCTGTGCCGAAAGAGGCGCGAAGGCTACATTGTAAGCGTTCCATGTCGCCAGGCGATTTTCATTAATGCGGTCTGCCTCCTGGAGCTGCGCCCAGAGATAGGCGGCGTTCATGTCGCTGGGAAGGTAGCTGCTGCCGTACTCGACCCAGGTGTATTTGTCGACCTGTCCGCGGAAGAAGCGGGCTCTGTTCGTTCCTTTCTCTCTTAAGATCTCCGCAGGTTCGATGTCTTCCTTGTGGTTGAGGATCAGCGCGCCGCCCTCGCCCATGGAATAATTCTTGGTCTCGTGGAAGGAATAGCAGCCGAAATCGCCGATCGTTCCCAGGGCCTTTCCCTTGTAGGTTGACATTACGCCCTGCGCCGCGTCTTCGATTACTTTCAGGTCATGTCTGTGAGCAATCTCCATGATCTTGTCCATCTCACAGGCAACGCCTGCGTAGTGGACGGCCATGATCGCCTTGGTCCTGTCTGTGATCGCGGCTTCGATCTTATTCTCATCTATGTTCATGGTATCCGGGCGGATATCAATAAATACGGGCGTCGCTCCGGTCAGGACGATGGAAGTGGCGGTACTTGAAAAAGTGAAGCTGGGAAGGATTACCTCGTCGCCCTTCTCGAGTCCGCACAGAAGCGCAGCCATCTCAAGAGCAGTGGTTCCGCTTGTGGTCAAAAGAGCGCCGGGGGCGCCGAAACGATCCTCGATCCAGGTATTGCACTTCCGGGTAAACTGCCCGTCGCCGCAGATCTTATGCGCATCGATGGCCTGTTGTACATATTTAAGCTCCGTTCCGATAAACGGAGGAATATTAAAAGGTATTTTTGTCATAGGATCAGCTCCTTACTCATACTACATTACCGTCATTATACTATTTTAAATCGGATTTTCCTACAAGTTTTTGCATATGCGCGCGCGCGCCGGATTTACCGGTGTACCGTGTCCAAAACAAGCATTGCTGTTTTGCCTTCTTGCTTTAAAAGAGAGCATACGGTAGAATTACGATGATATATCAGGTTTTGTTTACAGTCAACGGCTCGCTGCGCGAGTCAGGAATAATTTGGAGTGTGCAGATGCAAAACAGAGAGAGAATCATAGATATAAAAGCCCTGATCCGATGTATCGCGGAGAAATGGAGACTTCTTCTTCTGGCCGGCGTACTGGTCGGCGCAGTGCTCGCGGGCGTCAAGGGCTATTCCCGGTATAAGCTCTATAAGCTCAGTCAGGGGCAGCAGGAGACCGCGGCGGAAGAGACGGGGTCGCAGAAGGGAAAGATCCTGAACGTCATGCGCGTGGCGGAAACCGACCGGGAAGAGTACTATGTAAATTCCATCCTTGGGCGGATCAATCCGCACAAGGAAGGAAAGGCGACGGCCGATATCATAGTGAGCGCCGATGCAAATACGGCGACAGCGGCGGCCCCGGGAGGAACGGCGGCACAGGCGGCGGCCGTAAAGCCGCAGAACATCGCGAATTTCTACGCCTCTACCGTTCTGTACAGGATCGACTATACGCAGGTGGCAGCGGAGCTCGGCGAAGAACCGGAGCTTCTGGGAGAGCTTGTGACGGCAACGGCGGGTGAACGGGACGCGGCGCAGATCAGCGTCGCGGTAATCTATCCCACGCCCGAAGGAGCAAAGCAGATTCTGGACGCAGTCCTGACCCAGGTCAGGGCGTCGCGCGAGGAGGCGCGGAGAGAGTACGGCGATCACGATCTGCTCATCGCCAATGAGGCATCCGGAGTCGTAGTGGACCTGGAGCTCTATAAGTGGGCAAACAACCGGGCCGTCGAGATCATGGCGCTGATCAATTCCCAGAAGACTCTGGGCAACAACCTCTCTTCTTCGGGAAGCGCGCATGTGGCAGCGGTCAGTCAGAGAGATGTCGTGATGACAGCGGTCAAATTGGGCGCAGCGGGACTGCTCGCGGGGATCGTCCTGGCAATGATTCTGATCGCGGTCCACCTTCTGGCTTCCGGCAAGGTCCTGTCAGGCAGAGAGTTCAACCGCCACTTCGGAATGAAGAAGATCGCGTGTGTTCCCGGAAGGAAATTCACGATCCTGAAGGGACCCGACAAATGGGCGGCCTCTATTGACAGCGGCTATTACACTCATCCGCAGAGAAACGTCTGCCTGCAGGTGGCGGATGCCGCAATCCGGGCGGCGGTGCGCCCTGACGCGCAGATCGCGCTGGTAGGCGATCTCCCCATGGAATACCTGGACAAACTTGCCGGGGAGATGAATAAATCCGGAGCCGTCTCAGGGCTCAGGACCTCTTATTATGCCATCCCCTGCATGGAGCAGACGCCGGACGGCGTGGACTCGATCGTGAACTGCGACGCGGCGGTCATCGTGGCGAGGGCGGAGAAGTCCACTTATAAAGGCGCGGAAGATGTACTGGACGCCTGCGCGCTCCTCGGCAGAGATGTCATCGGATCCATCGTACTCATGTGACGGGAGAGTTTCGTGAGAGCGGGAGATCGAAGCGCGGCCGGAGCCGGGCTCGGAGCTTCGGGGGCGCTTGGCCTTATTACGACGGTGTTTCTGTTTCAGACGCTGCTCGAAAACTTCTTTTATAAAGCTTCTTATATTGACGAGGCGATTGCGGCGCTATTTTTGGGCTATTTTGTCCTGGATCTGTTAATGAGCGCGGAAATAAGGATGGAAGACCTGCTGATCTGCTGTTTTTCGGCGGTCGTGGTCGCGGCGGGACTGTACGGGAATTTCCGGTTCGGGATCCAGGGGTCTAAAGCCGCCATCCTGATCGACATTGTCAGCCACCTCAAGTTTGCCTGCCTGTTTCTGGGCGTCAGCGCCTTCTGCAGGGTGAACCGCGTGGATTATCGCAGTGCCATCAGGCTCCCTGTCCTTCTGGCGAAGGCCTATCTGGCGGTACTGTTTGCTTTCGGCGCGCTCAATCTGGTCGCCGACATAGGGATGCACGCGGAGATCCGCTACGGCCTTCGGGTTTATTCCTTTATATTCGGAACACCGGGCATAGTGACCAACACAGTGCTGTTCATTATCACGCTTCTGCTCCTGGAGTGTGCCCTTAAGCTGGGGAAAGGCAACCGGATCTGGCTCGCGATGGCGGAAGTGCTCCTGATTCTGGTGATCAAATCGAGATCCCTCATTCTGGCCATGGTCTTTGCAGCGCTCTATGTCTCGCTGATCATAGAGAAAAAGCACAGCCTGCTCTACAGGGGCGCGCTGATCCTGGCGGCGGCGGGGGTGATCGGATACCCGCAGTTCGAGAAATATTTTGTCAACGGAGTCGCGGTAAACGCGGGCCACGCGCCGCGTCTGCTCTTTCTTGAGGGCGGGATACAGCTGTTTAAGGAGTATTTTCCTTTCGGGACCGGGTTTGGAACTTTCGGTTCCGGCAGCGCGGCAAAATATTACTCGCAGCTGTACTATGACATGGGGTTTGACGCGGTGGAAGGAATGTCCCCGGAGGACCCCAAATGTCTGAATGACACGTTCTGGCCCATGATCCTGGCGCAGCTGGGGCTGTTCGGAACGATCGCTTATGTCCTGCTGCTCTTCGGAATCCTGCTCGGGCTGAACAAAAGGGCGAGGAAAAGCGGAAATTACTATATTCGTCTGGCGACGCTGTTTTATGCGGTCAATGTACTGGTCTCTTCGATCCAGTCCAACTACCCCGGAAATAACTCGATGTGCATGCTGACATTCCTTGTCACAATGATGCCTTTCGCGGTGAGCGCAGCCGGGCCCGAAAGAGCAGCGGCAGCCGGACCGGAGGCGCATAATGGTTATTGAATGTATCGGACTTCCGGGAAGCGGCAAGACATATCTGATGGAACTGGTCGGGAAAGAACTGGGGCGCAGAGAAGTCGACTATGTCAATGTCTCCGCGGGCCTCATGAACAGGTTTTCCTGGAAGCTTATGAGGAAAATAGCGCGCGCGCTGATTTATCTGAGCGCGGACGCGCGGTGGCTTCGCGGCAGGCTCCGGCAGATCCTTGCAGAGGAAGGGACGCTTCGAAGCAGTACCGGGATCTATAAAGATGAAGAATATACGATCCGCAGCGCGGCCCTTTTTTCCTTTCTGTACCACAGGATGGTCCGGTCGCATAAGCTCTATCTCTTTGATGAGGGACTGGTCCACACACTGGTGAAATTCTGCGCGGATTTCCGGCTCTCCGACGAGACGTTTCGCAAGATGGTGACGGCGTCGGAGCGGGGCGTTCGCAGTGCGAGGATCGTGGTATTGAACGAGATCTCCGAAGAGGACTGCCTTTCCTCCATAAAAGCCAGGGACAGGCATATCTGCGAATTTGACGAGCTGGAGGAGGAGCCGCTTGCGGCGCTCCTTAGTGAGTATGAGAGACTGAACAACGCCTATAAAGAGAATTTCCGCGTTCTGGAGGTCCGCAGGGAGGAAGAGAACCGCAGGAAGCTGTCGCGCATTTTCGGAAGGATCCGCCGGGTTCTCACGAGTGCCGGCGAGAAGGAAGCAAGATGAAAGGTCTGAAAATGGAAGATCTTAAAGACAAGTTCAAACGGGCCGGGGGCGTGCAGATCTTAAGGCAGTATGCCAAAGCGCATGTGCTGGGCTACGCGATGCTCCAGGCGGCGCTTATGGGAACGTCGCAGAAATCCCTCGAGATCGTAAGGCTGAGCGTCAATAATAAGGTTCTGGGAAAGCTGCGGAAAAAATACAAGGCCTATATTGCGGAATATCTGACAAGAGAAGGACAGAAAGCGCCGAAAGAGCGCGTGAGGACGGATCATATCTGGATCCTGTGGCTGGACGGGCTCGAAAGCGCGCCCGAGGTCGTCAAGGTGTGCGTGCGGTCCGTGACGGAGCATTTTCCCGACAAAAAAGTCCATATTCTCACAGAGGATAATTACAGGGATTATGTAACTTTTCCTCCCTTCATACAGGAGAAGATCGACAGCGGAGTGATCTCGAAGACGCACATGTCGGATCTGCTGCGGCTGGAGCTGCTGATCCGCTACGGCGGGACCTGGCTGGATTCCACAATATTTTGCACATCGTCGAATGTGCCTTCCTATATGACCGACTGCGATCTGTTCCTTTTCCAGGACCTCAAACCGGGTCTGGACGGACACTGCCAGCGCATCTCCAACTGGATGATCAGCGCGTGCACGAACCACCCCATGCTGCGCCTGACACGAGCGCTCTTGTACGAGTACTGGAGAAAGAACAACGAGGTAGAGGATTACTTTATTTTCCACGATTTCTTTGAGATGGCGATCGACGCCTATCCGCAGGAGTGGAGCAAAGTAGTCCCTTGCAGCAATGCCGCGCCGCACATCCTTCTGCTCCGGCTCTTTGAGCCCTACAGCGAAGAGGTGTGGGAGGCGGTGAAGGCGATGACGCCTTTCCATAAGCTCACTTATAAATTCGAGCCGGAAAAAACGCAGATTCCGGGGACCTACTACAAAGTCCTCCTGGAAGGCGCGGCGGGGAAGGAGAAAGACGCCTCTTAATATTCTTCATTTATCTTTATTTGGAGATATTTTATTGGAGATATTGTAATGGTATGTTTTGTAATACTGCACTACATGGCGCTGGATGAGACGATCCAGTGCGTGGAGTCGATCCTGAACAATATTGAGGGGGAGAAAAAGATCATTGTGGTTGACAACTGCTCTCCCAACGGGACGCTGGCGGATCTGCAGGCGCGCTATGAGAGCGCTCCGGAGGTGGATGTGATCGGCACGGACAAGAATCTCGGGTTTGCCAAAGGGAACAATTTCGGCTATAACTATGCGGTAAGCAAATATGATCCGGATTTCACCGTCGTCATGAACAATGATATGGAGATCCGGCAGAAGGATTTCATTCGTCAGATGGAGCAGAGCTACAAAGAGTATGGCTTTGCCGTCATGGGACCGGATATCTATTCCACGAAGAAAAAGTATCACCAGAACCCGCAGACGAGAAAGATGCCCGCAAGGGAGGACCTGGAGAGAACCCGCCGGCAGCTGGAGATCAAGAACCGGCTGCAGCCGCTGATCTCCCTGAAATGGGCGATTTTAAGCCTTGCGCACAAAAAGCCCGCGCAGGAGAAGAGGGACGAGAACTATGTGGATCACGCAGTGGAAGATCCGCTCCTGCATGGTTCCTGCTATGTCTTTTCCCGGGATTTTATGGAAAGGCATCCCCGGGAGTGCTTCTATCCGGAGACCTTTATGTACTTTGAAGCGGAGATTCTGTGCTATCAGTGCAGAAGAGACGGCGAGAAGATGATCTACGACCCGCGGCTGCGGGTGGATCACCACGAGGACGTCGCCACGGATCTCGAGTATCGCAAGCAGTCCAGGAAATCTATATTTACCATAAAATGTATGCTGCAGTCCGTGAAGGCCTTTCTGGCGCTCATGGATCGCGACGGCAATTAAGGAATTTCGTGCAAAAACCAAGCGTTAAGAAAAATTACATATATAATCTCGCCTATCAGATGCTGTCGGTGATCATACCGATCCTGATCCAGCCCTACATAGCCAGGGTCCTGGGTGCGGGAGAAGTCGGCGCTTTCAGCTATACCACCGCCATTACGGGCTATTTTGCCCTGGTCGGAAACCTTGGAATCGCCACTTACGGACAGCTCCGGGTCGCAGCCTTCAGAAATGACCGCAAGGTGGTCTCGCAGATCTTCTGGGAGCTCGCCGTACTGCGCTTTCTCCTGATGACGGGTGCTGCGGCTGTCTTCCTGCTGTTCATCCGCTTTGTGGCGCGGCCCGAGTACAAGATCCTGTATCTGGTGCTGATCGTGCAGATCTTCGCCAGCGCCATCGATATCGCCTGGCTCCTGCAGGGATTTGAGGAGTTTCGCAAGATCGTCCTGCGCAATACCCTTATCAAAATAGTGAGCATCATCCTGATCTTCGCCTTTGTCAAAAAACAGAGCGATATCTACATCTATGCGCTCATTATGAACGGTTCCACCTTGCTCGGAAATGCGTCGATCTGGCTCTTTACGCCGTCGCTGGTGGACCGCGTCCCGCTTCGCAGGCTGGACCTGAAGAGACATCTTCGCTCCTGCATCATCTACTTCATTCCCACCATCGCGACAACCTTCTACCTGTCGCTGGACAAGCAGATGATCAAGTGGTTTACGGAGACGTCCGTCGAAAACGGCTATTATGAGTTTGCCCAGAGGATCGAGCAGATGGCGGTCACGGTCGTCACGTCCCTGAGTATCGTGACCATGCCGAGAATGGCCAACCTGTACAATCTCAACCAGGTCGACCGGCTCAGGAACCGGCTGGAGCAGACGATCCGCTTTATCCTGCTCGTCGCGGTGCCGATGTGCCTGGGAATGATGTCCGTGTCCGATTACCTGGTCCCGCTCTATCTGGGGCCCGGCTTTGAGAGGAGTGCGGCGCTGCTCAAGATCTTCAGTCTGCTGATCATCGTCGTCGGCCTCAACAACGCGGTGGGAAAGCAGGTGCTGATGCCCGTGGGAAGGCAGAAGGAATACAATATGAGCGTGATTCTGGGAGCCTTCGTCAATTTCGGCCTCAACATGCTCATGATCCCGCAGTTTTTCGCAATGGGCGCCGTGACGGCTTCTGTCGCGGCGGAAACCTCGATCCTGCTGGCGTTCATCTATTTCTCGAGGGACTATGTGCGCCTCGGATGGATCCTCAAGGCTTCCGCGCGGGATCTGATCGCCGCTCTGGTGATGGCCGGCGCCATTATACTGAGCAGAAGGTGGATCACTGTTTCCTGGAAAGGCTTACTGATCCAGGTCGTCGGAGGCGGTCTCATCTACATGGTGACGGTCCTTGTGCTGCGCGATGCCTTCGCATTGGAGATGCTGGCGATTATTAAGAGAAACCTTCCCTTTGTCAAAAAGCGCGGCGGGAAGTAAAAGGAGGTTTCAGGTGACGGAATTTACGGAAATGAAAAATAAGAAGGCAGGCGCTTCGGAGCCGCTTTCCATGCGGGATACGCAGCAGATCGCGCTGGAGATCCTGCACACGGTGGCACAGATCTGCGAGGAGCGGAACCTGCGCTATTATCTGGTCTACGGGACTTTGATCGGCGCGGTCAGGCACCACGGATTTATCCCTTGGGACGACGACGTGGACATCATGATGCCGCGTCCCGACTACGACAAACTGATGGAGTACCTGAAAGACCATATCGGGGAGTATCCCCATCTGCAGGTCTTCAACAGGGAGACATGCCCGGAATATCCCTACATGATCACCCGCATCAGCGATGACCGCTATGAGATCCGCATGGAGAACGAAAAGCCCTTCGGAATGGGCGTCTTTATCGATATTTATCCCTACGACGGGCTCGGGAACGAGCAGCGGGAGGCGATCCGGTTCGGCATGAAGGGGGACCGCCTGTCCTCGCTCTGCTATCAGGCGAGCCGGGACCATTTTGCCATGGAGACCACGACCTCGCCGCTGAGAAAAATGATCAAGTATCCGGTCTATCTCTTGTGCCGCCGGCTCGGCAAAGAGAGGTTCCAGGACTCCCTGGAGAAGCTGGCCCGCGTCCGGCCTTATGATTCGAGCAAGTATGTGGGCTGCGTGATCTGGCTCTCCTGGGGAGTGAAGGATATGTATCTGAGAAAGTGGTTTGACGCGTATACCTATATGCCCTTTGAGCAGTACAGGTTCCGCGTGCCGGCGGCCTATGACAAGATTCTCCGGCACACATACGGAGATTATATGCAGCTGCCGCCCGAGGAAGACCGGGTGGGGCATCACTATTACAAGGCGTATAAGAAACCGTGAAGCAAAATTAAAGAATGCAAAAAGGCCCTGTCCACTTTCGGTGGGCAGGGCTTTGTTGTGCGTTACTATATTTCCGAACGGTCCGCCGCTTTATTTTACCGTCGCTTTAAAGTAGGCGTCTATACCGTTAACCAGTCCGGCGAGCATCTTCTCCTGATAAGCGGCCGTCTGCATGAGCGCGTCTTCTTTCTTATTGGTCATGTAGCCGAGCTCAATGAGCGTTGTGGGAACCTCGCTCCAGTTGTTGCCCATCATGGTGTCGGTCTCCATGACGCCTTCGTTGTAGCAGCCGGTCGCCTTCACATACTGCGCCAGCATGATGTCGGAGAGCTGACGGGACTGCTTGTACGTCTCCGGGGTGAAGGGGTTGTTCTTCGTGATGCAGATGGTCATGGCGCCGTTCTTGGAGCGATCCTTGGGAGCGGCGTTGGCGTGGACTCTGAGGAAGATCGCCGCGTTGTTCTTATTGGCGACCTGCGCGCGGTCGATGCAGCTGTAGGAGCCGCTGTTCTTCGTGCGGACCATGACGACTTTGTAGCCGCGCTTTGTGAGCAGATCCCTGAGCTTTAAGGAGATCTGCAGGTTCAGCTCATATTCCATGAGACCTGTGTAAGGACTCTCGGCGCCGATGTTGTCCGCTTCCTTGAGAGTGTCGGAGCCGGGCCCGATCGGGACATCCTCGTCCGCGGGATCGGCGGAGTGACCGGGATCGATCACGATGATATGTTTGGAGGCCCAGTCGGTCTCACGAACGCCGGTTCGGCTGTTGAAGTAGAATGCTTTGCCGTTAATAAAACCGAAGCCCTTGAGCATTTGCCCGAAGCCTTTGCCGTTATTACAGCGGGAGTCGATAAAGTAGAAGTCTTTTCCGCTGATAGTCTTAAAACCTGTTGCCATAACACCGGTCGGCAGTGAAGGGTACCGATTGTCCGCCAGGAAATAGGTGGCGCCGTCGATGGTCTTAAATCCGGACAGCATCTGTCCCTTAAATGCGGACGAAGTGTTGGTCCTGGAGAAATAGTGCGTGTAGTAGGTGCCTTTTCGTTTTACGATCTGAAAGCCGGTCAGCATCTGCCCCTCGTTGGAGGAGGTGTATTTGAGATAGTTGGCGTCGGAAAAATAAAAGGTATATCTGACGCCGTTAATGGCAATCTGCCTGAAGCCGGTGGCCATGGCCCCGTTCTGGGCGGGGTCAAAATAGTACATGTGGCCATTTACGGTCCGCCAGCCGATGCAGGGCTTGCCGTCGTCGTAATAGTACCATTTCTTATCTTCTTTCTGCTTCCACTCGCCGGTGTTTGCCGCCATCGAAATCCTTTCCCGGGGATCCGGAGTCACTTTCGACGGCTGCTCTTTTTCGGAGGCAGTGCGCGGGGAACCCGTATCGGAACCTGCGGCCAGGACAAGGGCCGACGGCAGCGCGGCCAGGCACAAGGTTAACATAAGGGCAGTTATCGTGCGGACAAATGATTTCATATTCGGGGATCCTTTCCGGCGCGGGACTTTCCTCTGCGCCGCCTGCGAACAGGCTTCAGATTTGGCTTCTTATGTATTCTACAATAGAATTGCTTTTTGTGCACATCTTTCATGGGTGTATGATATACTGACTAAATAGTTACGCTCATTAAAATGAAAGGACATAAAATGCAGAGAACAAACCTGGTTCTGGTCGGTATGCCGGCCTCGGGAAAGAGCACGGTGGGCGTCATACTGGCCAAACTGATCGGCTATGATTTTATTGATACGGATATCCTGATCCAGAGAGCGGAGAAGAAGCGCCTGTCGGAGATCATCCGGGAATCGGGCATAGACGGATTTTTGAAAGTGGAAGAGCGCGTCTGCGCATCGGTCGAAGCGGACCACTGTGTGATCGCGACCGGAGGGAGCGTGGTCTACAGCGAGAAAGCCATGAAGCACCTGAAAAAGATCGGGCACGTCATGTACCTGAAAACGGACTATGAAACCATTCGAAAGAGATTGGGGAATATCCGGCAGCGGGGCGTTGTGCTCAGAGAGGGGCAGACGCTGCGCGACCTTTTCGAGGAGAGAGTCGTTCTCTACGAGAAGTACGCGGATACGGTGATCGAGGAAGAGGGGGACGCCGAGGACGTCGTCGTGGGAATCCTGAAGAGGATGCAGCGGTGACGCAGCCCGCGCGCGGCGCGCGGCGTGCCTTGCAAGACAAGCCGAATTCTTGGTATAATAATATGTTAGTAACTATTCAGCACCCCACGTCCCAAATGCTTCGCATTCCGGGGTGCTGAATAATTACATATGTTAAATGAATGACTCTGCAGTAATGGGAGGAAGAAATGACCGGAAAATATGCCGTGATCGCAGGCCGTAAGGTGCGCCTACTGGGCGCTGCCGACCGGGATTTCATAAAGGAAGATGCAGACAAACAGCATGTCTTTATCATCGGAAGCAAGGGCATTCCCGCCCAGTACGGCGGTTTTGAGACTTTCGTCGAGAAGTTGACGCAGTACAGGAAATCCGACCGCATCCGCTACCATGTCGCCAGAATGGCGGAAGACGATATGCGGTTTGAATACAACGGGGCGGAATGTTTTGACATCAAAGTGCCTTATATCGGATCCGCAAGGGCGGTCGTCTGCGACCTTCTGGCACTCAGAAGATGCATCGATTACTGCAAGGAGAGACCGCAGATCATAAAGCCGGTCTTTTATGTACTCGCCTGCAGGATCGGACCTTTTATAGACGGCTTCCGCCGGGAGATCCATGAGCTGGGCGGGACCCTTATGGTCAACCCGGACGGACATGAATGGAAACGCGCCAAGTGGAGTGCGCCGATCCGCAGATATTGGAAGGCGTCGGAAGGGCTGATGGTCCGAAGCGCCGACATTCTGATCTGTGACAGTAAAAATATTGAGAAGTACATCCGCATAACTTATCGCAGGCATGTCCCGGAGACGAGATTTATCGCCTATGGCTCGGAGGTGGAGCCCTCCGCGCTTTCGAACGACGATCCCGGCTTCACAAAGTGGCTCTCGGAGCACGGCCTGCGCGCCGGAAACTACTATCTGGTGGTAGGCAGATTCGTTCCCGAGAACAATTTCGAGACCATGATCCGGGAGTTCATGCACTCCGACTCGGCGAGGGATCTCGCGATCATCACAACGACCGACGGAAAATTCTACAACAGGCTGCAGGAGCGGCTGCAGTTTGAGGCGGACGACAGGATCAAATTCGTGGGCACCGTCTATGACCAGGAACTTCTCAAGAAGATCCGCGAGAATGCATACGCCTATTTCCATGGCCATGAGGTGGGAGGAACCAATCCCAGCCTTCTCGAAGCGCTCGGGTCAACGGACCTCAACCTCCTGCTGGAGGTGGGCTTTAACAAAGAAGTGGCCGAAGATGCGGCATTGTACTGGTCCAAGAAGACGGGAGATCTCAGAAATCTGATCGGCAGGGCTGACAGAATGGACGAAGAGGAGATCCGGGAGTACGGAAGAAGGGCCAGGGAAAGGGTCCGGGAGCATTACAGCTGGGACCATATCGTGGAGGAGTATGAAAAACTGTTTCTGGAACAGAACAGTTAACGCAGAGGCTCGCGCTGCGAGCCTTACACAAGTTGTCGGAAGGGAGTTTTATGGGTGGAGATCTGAATGAAGTCGTGGATATCCGAAGCGGACTGGCCTATCTGCTGGTGAAGTGGAAGATCATCGCCTTTGTGATGCTGGCAGGTGTGCTCATAGGCGCCTTCTATGGAAACAGAAAGGGCGCTCAGACGCAGAACACGGCGGCCGCCGGCTATGAGGAGACGCTTCAAAACGCAAGGGCCGCCTGCTCCGAAAGGGGAGCGCTGTACGCGGAACAGCTCAGTGTGCAATATAAAGCCTACAACAGTGAACTGAGCCGCTGGGGGGCCTATCTGAACAGCTCCGTGCTGCAGAATATGGATCCGGGCAGCTACGTCAAAAAAGACATCCAGTACCTCCTGGTCTCCGAGAGCGGGAATGTGGCAGACGCCTTTTCCGAGGCACTGCTCAGAGACAGTGATCTGCAGGCTATCAGTGAGATCCTGGGCGTCGATCCGCTCACGGCGTCAGTGGAAGAGCTCATCGCGGTCAGCGGCGAGGAGGAAGGCACCGGGATCGCAGCACAGACCGGTGAGGAAACGGCTCCCGCAGGGGGCACATCTGCATCGAACGGCTCGGACCGGAAGATCGTGACAGTTTCGATCGCCGCCGGGAATGAAGAGCAGGCGCAGTCCATAGGCGCGGTCGTAGAGAGCGCCGTCGAGGAAAAGTGCAGGAAGATGCAGGCGGGCGGCGCAGTGCTGCAGATGAAAAAAGTGGATGAAAGAACCGTCCGGGGTGATTCCGGCTGGCTTTTGAAGAGGCAGCAGAGCGCCCTGGACAGACTTGTGACGTTTCAGATCAATTACAGCCTTTTTGTCAAGAACACGACCGATATCCTGCAGGGAGCGCAGAGAACGTATTACAACCTGCTGATCTCGCCGGCCCCGGAAAAGGCAGCGGCAGGCAGTGTCAATAAGAGCAGCCGGGGAGCTGCAGTGAAGTACGCGGCCGCGGGCGGCGCAGCAGGGCTCGTGATCGCAGCGCTCTGCATCTATCTTTTGTTTGTGTTCTCCGGCAGGATCCGGACAGGGGAGGAACTTTTCAACAATTACGGGCTGTCGGTCCTGCAGAAGTTCCGGACCGGAGCGGTTCCCGGATGGGATGTGATCAGAAAATGCGGGTTCTCCTGTATGGGAATGGACCGCGCCGCGAAGATCACGAAGGATGGAGCCGCACCTCTCTATGCCGAGCTGGAGAAGAAAATGGCCGGGGCCCAGAACCGGCAGGTATATCTGACCTGTGACTGCGCGCAGAAAAAGGCGCGTCAGAATATCGCGGCACTCGCCGAAACCCTCACGGATGAAAGGATTAAAGTTATTGCGGGAGATCCCAGGGACAGTGAAAAAGACCGCAAGGAGCTTCTGGAGTCGGGTCTCGTGGTGATGGCGGAAGTGCTGGGAGAATCGAATAAGAAGGACTTTCTTGACCTGCTCGCGATCTGCAGAAGAAACGAGCTGCCTGTGCTGGGCTGCGTTACGATTCTGGATACGGAACGTCTGTAACACCTGATTGTTGACAAGAGATTACAAATATAATAAATTTAGAGGTGAAACCGTAATAAAGTTGTAACAGGAGAACTATATGGCGAGATTTCGGATCGCGAGACTGCTCGGAGCTGTTTTGACGATTTCTGTCATGACGGGCAGCGTGGCGCTTCCGGCCATGGCGGCGGAAGAGATCCGGTCTGCGGCGGAGGCCGCACAGGAAACCGGTGAAGAAGGTACGACCGATACAGAAGAGACTACGGAGGAGCAGCAGGCGGAAGAGGAATCCGCAGGGAAGCCGTCCGAAGAGCACAGCGCGGAAGAGAGAGAAGAGGAGAACGCGGACGCGGGAAATGAAAATGCGGAAGCTGTGAGTACACAAAAGCCCGCAGAGTCCGCGCAGTGCATCGCGGCACAGGAGCAGGTTCAGGATCAGGACACGCAGGCAGAGGCGGATCCTGCGGAGAACAGCCCGGAAACAGAGAGCGCGGAGACGGATGAAATAGAACCGGATGAGACAGAATCCGATGAAACAGAGACGGAGGGAGAGGAAACTCTCCCTGTTTTAAGTGCAGAGACATCCGTTTCGGAGGAAAGCGTGACCGATGCCGCAAAGAGCGGAAAGGAGGCGCCGCTGACCGACGAACAGGGTGAGCTCACTGCAGAGAATGGTAATGCCGCTAATGTCGCGAAAGAAGGCGTACAGGCTTACGAGATGGACCTGCGCTCGTCTTCTGACGCCGTAACGGTGGGACAGACGGCAACGGTCACGGCGACGATCACGTTTACGGCCCCTTCGGAGGAGTCCTTTGACATGACTGCCGAGGCGGCAGCCGGCGCGCTGTCCTGGCAGATCGATGCATCGGGCGCCGCGGCGATCACACAGGCCTCCGAGGTGCAGACTGTAAAAAACAGGACCGGAGCGCAGGAGAGCGGCGGCGGGACTGCGGCAGAAGAAGGTGCGGCCCCGGACGAGACGGTTTCGGAAAAAATGGCTTCAGAAGAAATGGCTTCAGAAGAGACGGTCGTCTACAGCGGCTCGGTCACACAGACCGTGACAGTCAGGGGCGTGGCGGAAGGCACGGCCGGCGTCACTGCCGCAGCGGGGGAGGAGAGCCGCAGTGTGCAGCTCAAGGTAAACCCTGTTCCCGTACAGCTTGGACAGGCGGCAAACCTTTACTGGAGGGATACTACGGTACTGACCTGGGATAAGGTCAAAAATGCAGGACAATACAGGGTCGTAATCTCGGTCTATGAGGGAAATAAATCCTATGCCGGCGTCATTATGACCTCCGCCAACTCCTGCGACGCGGAAGACAAGATCGTGGCACTCATCCGGAACTACAAGGCATCCTTTACCGGGGCCTCCTATTCGGTCAAGGCCTCTGTGCAGGCGATCAGCAAAGACACTGTGCACTTCAAAAACGGAGCTGCCGCGAGCGCGCCCGGGATGCGCTATCTGGATACGACTTACCGGGAAGCCCTGAGCAGAAACGGCTGGTTTCAGAAGGGCGGCGAGTGGTATTTCTACGAAGCAGGGGTAAAGCAGACCGGGTGGTTCGGCTTCAGCGGAAAGAAGTATTATTTCTATGCGGACGGCCGCATGGCGCACGACTGCTGGATCGGCAAAAAATACCTGAAGTCAAACGGCGAGATGGCCCGGGACGAATGGGTCGCCGGTTACAAATACTATGTGGACAAGAACGGCGACAAGGCCGATAAGTCGACCTTTGTGACAAAGTTCTTCTACAAGACGGCCAAGGGATGGCATTATAAGAGGACTAACGGCAAGCCCGAGTTCAAGAATACCTGGGCGTCGATCTTTAACAGGATGTACTATTTTGACGAAGGCGGAAACATTAAGACCGGTTTCTTTACGGTGGCCGGGAAGAGATATTTTGCTGATTACACGGGTACGCCGGTGACGGGACTGGGAGCTCGCAGAACAGGGTGGATCACCGTCCCCAGCGGCACTTACTGGCTTGATGACAACGGCGTCATGCAAAGGAGTGCCTGGGTCGACAAGAAGCAGTACTATGTGGATGCCGGCGGCCACAGGTGCGACTGGATCACCTACAACAACCTCAGAAACGTAAACACGTCCAACCGTCTCGGCTATTATATCGGCAGCAGCGGCTCTGCGCCTGAACAGAGCATAGCCGCCTATGATGCCGCCTATAAAAACGGAAACAGGATCATGGTGGTGGATCTTCGCTTTACAAAAGATAATGTTCCGGTCTGCTTCCACGACGATCTGGTCGGCTATGCGCGCTATAAAAACGGAGACGAGCCCGGCAGCCGTCCCAGCGTATCCAAATCGACGCTGAGCCAGCTGAACAATTATGATTACGGCATCAAATGGGGAAATCAGTATAAAGGCACCAAGGTGCTGACACTGGAGCAGATGGCGGCCTGGATCGCGAAGCATTCGGACACGGAGCTCTATATAGAAGTAAAAGTGGATTCGATGAACGCCGAGCAGATAAAAAAGACGGCAGCCGTCCTTAACAAATATAAGGTCATGGGCAATTCGTCGATGATCTTCGGCGTATCTTCCGCTTCCGATACAAGAGCCCAGCGCGTGCATAATGCGGCGCCTTCGCTCCGGATCGGCTTTACCACCTCTGCGGTCAACGATGTGGCGGTGGCCCAGATCAAAAAAGCGAAGGGAGCGCGAAATGAGGTGTTCCTGTGGTGCTGGGACAAGACGGGACTGACGGCGAGCAAGGTGAAGACACTGCGCGCCCTCGATGTGCAGTACGAGTGCGGAACGTTTTCGACACTCGACCAGATCCTGAAGTATTACGCCAAGGGAAGCGCGTACAGCTATAACTCCGGCGTAGAGACGGACGGCGCGGCTTTCCACCAGATGCTCAGAGCGGCCACCATGCACGAGAAGGCCAAATGGGTGAAAACGGCCAAGGGATGGCAGTACAGACTGGCCAGCGGAAACTATGTCAGAAGCCAGTGGAGAACGATCTCCGGGAAGAGATATTATTTCACCGCGGATGCGGTCATGAAGACCGGCTGGATGAGCAAGAGCGGGAAGATGTATTATTTCGATTCGAACGGCGTGATGGCCATCGGAACCAAGACGATTGGCGGGCACGTATACAAGTTCGGCACCGACGGCGTATTCATAAAAAAGATTAAATAACGAAAAGCTGTGAAGGACGGGAGTGAGATCACGCCCGGCTTCACAGCTTTTCTTTTATTTATATTCTTTTATTTATATTCTTTTATTTATTCAAATCTTTGTCGTTGGGTTTTCGGGCCGTCACCGGATCTTCCTTGCGTGCGGCGCATTCGTATCGGCGATGATGTAATGGGGTCGGTTCTTGGTCTCCATGTAGGTCTTGGCCAGATACTGCCCGATAATGCCCAGACAGAAGAGCTGAAGGCCCCCTATGAAGATGATCACGCAGATCGTGGAAGCCCATCCGGCGACGGGATCGCCCCAGATCAGCCGGCGAACGATGATTATGATCAGAAACAGGAAGGAGACAGCGGTCATCAGGATTCCAAACCAGGACGCGATATGCAGGGGCGCATTGGAGAAGTTGATGATGCCGTCGACAGCATATTTGAAGAGCTTCCAGAAGCTCCATTTGGTCGTTCCGGCGACGCGCTCCACATTTTCAAAGGGCAGCCAGTAGGTCTTGAAGCCGACCCAGCCGAAAATGCCCTTGGAAAAGCGGTTGTACTCGGTCATGGACAGGATGGCGTCCTTCATATCCGCGGTCATGAGGCGGAAATCTCTGGCTCCGTCCACGATATCCGCGTCGGAGATCCGGTTGATCAGGCGGTAGAAAGCGCGGGCGAACCAACTGCGGACGGGCGGCTCTCCGGTTCTGTCCACGCGCCTTGTCGCGACGCTGTCATATTCTCCGCTCTCGAGGATCTTCACCATTTCGGGGAGAAGAGACGGGGGATCCTGCAGATCGGCGTCCATTACGGCAATGTAGTCGCCGCGGGCATTGCAAAAGCCGGCGTACATGGCGGATTCCTTGCCGAAATTTCTCGAGAAGGAGTAGTAAAACACATGGGGGTCCGATGCGGCCAGCTCCTTCATGATGGAGAGAGTCCTGTCGGAGGAGCCGTCGTTGATCAGAAGAAGCTCGTAATCACAGCGCATCTGTGCGAGTACGCCGGTGACTTCGCGGTAAAACAGCGGAAGCGCTTCCTGTTCGTTGTAGCATGGTACGATAAGTGATAGAAGCATGATATTGATTCCTTTCCTTTGTCCATAGTATCATTTTTGAGAAAAAAGAGATAGAATGAGAAAGACGATAATTATTCTTTTTACTTTTCTGTATACCGAAGTTGAATGCTTAAAAAAAGCGTGAAGAAAGCGATGTGCAAATTATGAGTGAAAACAGTGATTACAGGAAAATCGTACATGAGGCGCAGCCCAACTGCGTCGTTGGCATCGGAGCTTCCGCAGGCGGCCTCGAGGCCCTGCAGCAGTTCCTGACCTTTCTCCCCGGAGATACGGGCATGGCTTTTGTCATCATCCAGCACCTTTCTCCGGATCACAAGAGCCTTCTGGCGGATATATTGGGAAAGGAAACCTCCATGCCGGTCGTGGAGGCGCAGGACGGAATGCGCGTAGAGCGCAATCACATCTATATGATCCCTCCCAAATACAACCTTGAGATCGTCTCCGACATATTAAGGCTCCGCAATTATAATCATAAGAATATCAATCATCCCATTGATATTTTCTTCCGTTCTCTGGCAGAGGCCTATGAGAACCGGGCGGTCGCGGTGATCCTGTCGGGCACCGGATCGGACGGAACAAACGGCATCCGCTCCATCAAGGACAAGAACGGCGTCATCATCGTGCAGTCTCCCGAGAGCGCCAAGTTCGACGGAATGCCCAGAAACGCGATCGCGACGGGCTTTGTGGACCTGGTCCTCAATCCGGACAGCATCGCGCGGGAAATGCGGCATATCGCCGCGTCCATGGTGGACGCCGGCAATAAGCTCCAGCTCAGTGACGGAGATCTGATGGCGCAGGTCTTCTCGATTCTTCGCAGCGTCACAAATGTCAACTATACCTATTACAAGCAGACGACGATCCTGCGCCGCATCGAGAGGCGCATTGTGGTCACGCACAACCGCAATCTCCAGGAATACGTCAAATATCTGTCCAATAACCCGGACGAGGCGAGAATCCTCGCCAAGGAAGTGCTGATCGGCGTGACCAGTTTCTTCCGCGACCCGGACTATTTTGACGTGCTCAAGGACCGGGTAATCTATGACCTGGTCAAAAACGCGAAGCCGGCCCAGCAGATCCGCGTCTGGGTGGCGGGCTGCTCCACTGGTGAAGAAGCCTACTCCATTGCCATCCTGTTCGCGGAGGTGATGGAGGAGCTGGGCGTGCGCAGGGACATCAAGATCTTTGCCACGGACCTGGATGCGGAGTCGATCGCGGTGGCGGGAAGAGGGATCTACGGCGACAACATCAGCGAAGATGTGAGCGTCTCGCGCCTGAGCCGCTATTTCAGCCGCAAGGGCAACCACTATATTGTCGAGCACGAGATCCGCAAGATGATCGTGTTCGCCCAGCACAACGTTTTTCAGGATCCGCCTTTCGGCAAGCTTGACCTGATCAGCTGCCGAAACCTGCTGATCTATTTCCAGAATATCCTGCAGAGAAATCTGTTCGCGATCTTTCATGTGGCGCTCAATGACAGGGGCTTTCTGTTCCTGGGCAGAAGCGAGTCGGTAATCGATTACGACGATGTATTCCGCGTCGTGTGTGCCAACGAGAAGATCTTCGTGCACAACGCCTCCGGAAAGGCGCCCTCCCATGAGCACATCAATTATTCGATGCAGGGCGTGGAGAGCAACATGGGCACGACAGGCATGATCCACAGCATGCCGGAGCCTGATCTGTCCTTCAGTTCGGGAGAGCTGGACACGCGCATCCTGGAGATGCTGATGCCCGCCAGTGTCCTGGTGGACGAGAAGAACAAACTGGTCCATTCCTACGGCGACTGCAAGGAGTTTATCATGCTGCCGGTGGGCGCCGTCACGCTCGATATTTTCAGCCTCGTGCGCCCCGAGCTCAAGATCGCCGTCTCCAAGGCGCTCAAGGAATCCAGAGAGAAGCAGGAGAGGGCCGCTTATGCGGGGATCCCGATCCAGATTGAGGGAAAGAGCGAGCTGATCTCGCTGGTGGCGCAGCCGATTCGCGACCGCCTGGGTTCTGAGACGGGAATGACCGTCCTCGCTTTCCTGCGCACCAGCGGGCAGACCGCGCCGATCTCGATGGAGCAGTACAAGGTGGATATCGCTGCCTCCGAGAGAATCACGGACCTGGAGAAGGACCTGCACATGGCGCAGGACAGCCTCAAGAAGACCGTGACGGAGCTTGAGAGCGTCAACGCCGAGCTGCAGGCCGCCAACGAAGAGCTCCTGACGGCCAACGAGGAACTGCAGAGCTCCAACGAGGAGCTGCAGAGCGTCAACGAGGAGCTCTACACCGTAAACTCCGAGTACCAGGCCAAAGTCAACGAACTGGCGGCCGTCAATGACGATATGGCCAATTTCCTGGCCACGACCCTGGTGGGAATCATCATGGCGGACCGGAATCTGAATATTCGCAAGTTTACCGAATATATTTCCACGGAATTTCATGTGGCGGACCAGGACGTGGGAAGGTCCCTGCGCTATATAGCTTTCAACTTTGCCACCATCGATCTGATCGCGCTGTGCCGGGAAGTGCTCGCCACGATGAAGCCCATCGAGAAGAACTGCGCATCGGTCACCGGCAAGACGTATCTTGTCAGGATCGCCCCTTATAAGGCAATCGAGAGGGAGGCGGAGAGAGATTATTATGTCGCGGACGCGCGCATCCGGGATGTGTCTTCGAAAGAAGAAGAGAGTTCTCTGCGGGGCGTGGTCATCACGTTTGTAGATACGACCAAGCAGGTAAACGACCAGCAGCAGATCGAGGAGATGGCCAAGGCGCTGCGGGCGGCCGTAAAATCCGGGAGAGAGAAGGAGACTTTCCTGTCCCATATGAGCCACGACATGCGCACGCCCATGACGGCTATTACCAGCCTTGTGCAGCTCACGCTGCATAGAGAGGACCTGGACCCGGAGGTCAGGGGAAACCTGGAGAAAATACAGTCCTCCGGAAGATATCTGCTCAGTCTGATCGACGAGGTCCTCGAGACCAGCCGCATCAACGCGGGCAAGGCCGTGACGGTCAGCGCGGCGGCCCGGGAGACGCAGGTGATCGAGGAAGTGAATTCGATCATCAGCCATAAAGCGTCGGAGACGGGACTGCTCTACCGCGCCAAGGTCAAGGACTGCGAAGACCGGTATGTCATGATGGATACGGAGTATGTGGAGAGGATCCTGATCAATCTTCTGAGCAACGCGATCAAGTTCTCCAAACCCGGCGGCACGGTCGATTTTGTCACCAGGGTCTCCTACAAAAACGGAAAGTCCCGTCA
Organism: Lachnospiraceae bacterium; assembly: GCA_017469935.1. Lineage (GTDB taxonomy): Bacteria > Bacillota > Clostridia > Lachnospirales > Lachnospiraceae > CAG-791. The sequence continues at coordinate 1,675 of JAFUFL010000014.1, read as the reverse complement.
TGTCTATACCATCACGGACAACGGGATCGGAATCAGCGAGCAGTTCAGCAAGAAGATGTTCCTTCCCTTTGAGAGGGAGGTCAGCGACGAGATCGGACTCAGGGACGGCCAGGGGCTGGGCCTTTATATCTGCAAGAACCTTGTGGACCTGATGCAGGGCACCATCAACTGCGAGAGCGTCAAAGGCAAGGGAACGACCTTTACCGTCATTCTGGAATATGACCTCGCGTCGGAAGAGCAGATCCGGCTGCAGAGAAGAAAGAAGGCCACTTATGAGGACAGCGTCCTGTACGGCAAGAATGTCCTTGTGGCCGAGGACAATCACATCAACGCGGAAGTGATCATGAAGCTCCTCGAAGGGCGCGGTATTCACTCCGAGCTGGCCAGGGACGGCCGCGAGGCGGTGGAGATGTTCCGCAGCAACGGAGCTTATCACTACCAGGCCATCCTCATGGATCTGATGATGCCGCAGCTGGACGGCCAGGAGGCGGCCAGGGCCATCAGGGAGAGCAGCACGGCGGATGCCCATGAGATCCCGATCATAGCGCTTACGGCCGATGCCTACGACGACCTGGAGCAGAAATGCTTCGAGGCGGGCATGGACGGCTACCTCAAGAAGCCGATCGATACGGATGAGCTCTTCCGGGTCCTCGCCAGAGAATTTGACAAGAGATAGGCGGTACGCCGTAAGTTAGGAATGTTTATCCTTTTTTAAGACAGATTTTCGGATTTGTTCCCACATCTTTTCGGATATAGTGATAAGATATCTAAATTCGGAGTTACTATCTGGAAAGGAGTTAAGCTGATTATGAATGAAATCAAACAGCCCAAAAAGCAATTGATCACGTATGTCTTGCTTGTGGCTTTCGTGATGATCCTGCTCAACAGCATCGTGATGCCGTCTCTGCAGCGCGCGCAGATTACGGAGACGGACTACAACACTTTCATCACGATGACGGAGAATGATCAGGTCACGGAGGTGGAGATCTCTTCCTCCCAGATCCTGTTCACGGACAAAGACGGCAAGGTGTATGCGACCGCGCCGGTGACGGATCTGGATCTGGCGAACCGCCTTCACGAGCACAACGTAAAATTCGGCAGCGACATCGTGCAGCCCATGTCCCCGCTGCTGTCCTTTTTCATCTCCTGGGTGCTGCCCATCTTCATTTTCTGGGGACTGTGGTCCTTCCTGAGCAAGAAGATGATGAACCAGGCGGGCGGCGCCAACTCCATGATGTTCGGCATGGGAAAGAGCAACGCCAAGGTCTATGTCAAGTCCACGGAAGGGATCCACTTCTCCGACGTGGCAGGCGAAGAAGAAGCCAAGGAGAACCTGCAGGAGATCGTGGAATATCTCCACAATCCCGGCAAATATAAGGAGATCGGCGCGACCATGCCCAAGGGCATCCTTCTCGTGGGCCCTCCCGGAACCGGCAAGACCATGCTGGCCAAGGCAGTCGCCGGCGAGTCCAACGTCCCCTTCTTCTCCATGTCCGGCTCGGAATTCGTGGAGATGTTCGTAGGTATGGGTGCTTCCAAGGTCCGCGACCTCTTCAAGCAGGCCAAGGAAAAAGCTCCCTGAATCGTCTTCATCGATGAGATCGACGCGATCGGCAAGAAGCGCGACGGCTCCGCCCTTGGCGGAAACGACGAGCGCGAGCAGACGCTGAACCAG
>JAFUFL010000101.1 GCA_017469935.1 Lachnospiraceae bacterium | reverse complement strand
CAGCACGAACGATGTGCTGATGCAGCAGCTGCAGATGGCGATGATCAGCGTGTTTTTGAACATCCGCGGGAAGTTCAGGACGTTCCTGTCCGTAAGGAGCTTCACATAATTGTTCAGCGTGTATGCCTTGGGCAGGAATGTGTTCGTGTATGCGCCCGGCTCCGCGCGGAAACTGGTGAGGACGATCCACACGATGGGCATCACCCAGATCAGCGCCAGTACAGCCAAAAGGACATGCACGAGAAAATTTACGATCCTCTTGCGGGGACTCCGCTTGTTTTCTTTTAACTGCTTTTCCATTACATGAACGCCTCCTCGTTTTTATAGGAACTGGAGTTCCTGTAGGTGGTCAGCGTGATGATCGTCAGTATGACGAAGGTCATGATACCGATAACAGCACCGAGGTTATAGTACTGCTGATCGATGGTCAGCTTGTACAGCCAGGTTACCAACAGATCCGTCTGACCTGCGGTATCGCCCACGTACGTAGGACCACCGCCTGACAGCAGGTAGATGATATTAAAGTTGTTGATATTGCCTACGAAGCTTGCGATCAGGTACGGCGTCGTAACGAACAGCATGTAAGGCAGCGTTATTTTGAAGAATATCGTTGCGGGGCCTGCGCCGTCCATTTTGGCGGCCTCATAGATGTCCTCGGGAATATTCTGCAAAATACCGGTCACCTGCAGCATCGTATACGGGATGCCGACCCACAGGTTGATCACGATGATCGTGACCCTCGCGAGCATCGCGTTCGTCCAGAACGGGATCGATTCGCTGATGAGCCCGAGGTTCTTAAGGAGCACGTTGACCGCGCCGGAAGGCTGCAGCATGATGTTCATGATCATCAGCGATACGAACTGGGGAACCGCGATCGAGAGGACGAAGCAGAATCTCCAGAATCCCTTGAACCTGGTGTCCTTGCGATTGATGATCATCGCGAGGATCGTGCCGAGGATGTAGTTCAGGAACGTCGCGAAGATCGCCCACACGATCGTCCATGCGAGTACGTGCCAGAACTGCCGGCCGATATTGCCGTTCATGTTCAGCACCCTCATAAACTGGTGCACGCCGTCCCAGTCAAACAGGACCAGATGCTCGTCCTCCTTGGAATACGTCGTGAACGCCATCGTGATCATGTAGACCAGCGGGACGATATTAAAGACCAGAATGCCGATGCAGGGAAGTGTCATCAGCGTAATATGAAGGTTCCCGTCGAGCAGGTTCTTCACATCCTGTCTGAGGTTCGGAATCGCTTCCCCTTTTTTCATCTCTTTCTGAAGCTTGTAAGAATGCAGCAGCTGCAAGACCCAGAGCCCTATGAATCCTGCGACCACAAAACATGTGATCACACCGGCCAGCAGGATCTGCTGTGAGTTGTCGCCTGCCGCGTATTCATAGATCTGTTTGGCTTCATTCCAGACTTTGCCCTGGACTTCCGTGCCGAGGCTCGGGAGCATGCTCAGGTTGTGGAAGCCCTGGCTGATCATAAAGACCCAGAAAGCGATCTCCAGAAGAAGCACCACGGCGCCTTTTATGATCTGCTTATGCCCTGCGATTCCTGCTCCCATTACCACCGCGGATAGTTTTGTTAACAAATCACCGTTGATCAATGCATTTTTCACGGTGATGCGATCCTCAATCATAACATACCTCCGTTGACAGGGTTATCTAAGTAAACCAAGGGGTCAGCCCCCTGGTTCACTCTGTTGAAATTGGTCCGATTCTGTGTTTAGACCCTGAGGGCCGAAGGGACAGTACCCGGGGCCCCTTTAGGGGTCTTTACTGAACTGCGGAAGTGTTCATGGAGGTGTTCATGGCCTCGGTCTTGTCTGCTGCGTTGTCATGCGTAACAGTGCCGGCCACAAGTTCTTTGCCCATGGATTCCGCCGGAGTCCAGTAATTGCCCATGTTCGCCTGAAGAGGCTGTACGATAGATGCAAATGACATTGTATCCATCTGTGCTTTGGCAAGCGGATCGTCGACAGTGATATTATTGTCAGTAGGAATGATATTGCGGAGCTCATAGTGGGCTTTCTGAGCATCGGTGCCGCCAAGATATGCCGCAAGAGCAACTGCAATTTCAGGATGCTCTTTGTAAAGAGCGGTAGCGGGGTTCACGCCGATCGCCTTGGATCCTGCGAAAGATTTCATCTGCTTCATCTCGCCGCCGATGTTGATGGAAGGCGGAGCTGCGATGCCGAGATTATCGCCGTATGCGTCAACTGCCTTCTGATAATCCCATGTGCCGGAGAAGAATGCCTTGGCATCAGCATTTGTTCCAACATCGCCGTTCGAGAAGTTGGGATTGGCAATAAGATCTACCAGATAATTGGTAACTGCTACAGCCTTGTCGCCGCTGAAGTCAAAGCCTGCATCGGCGTCACCGCCGTTCTCTCCGAACAGTGTGCATCCGTTTGCAACATAGAAAGCGGCGATATACCAGGAATTATCCAACGGGAAAGCTACCTTGCCCTTTTCGAGCATTGCATCAAGTGATTTGATATCTTCGTCCGAGAATACGGACTTATCATAGTACATGAACCATGTGTTGCCGGTGAACGGGAAGCCGTAGACAGAACCGTCATAGGTTACTGTATTCACTGTGGTCTCAGAGTTGTTGGCTTTCATGGTCTCGACATTGCTTCCGCCGAGCTCGGCAAGACCGCCGGTCTTGAGCAGATCCGGGATCTGGTCATTCGCGAACATATAGACATCCGCGCCGACACTGGGGTCTGTGCCGATATTGGTCTTGGCATCGCCTTCAGAGCATACGCCGTACTTGAAAGTGATCTTCCATTCCGGATGCGCCGCCGCAAAAGCTTCACACTGGGTCTGGAGCCACTTGCCGTTGTCATCAGACTGGTCTTCCTGCGGTCCCCAAACGGTTACGGTGACATCTGCCGTTTCTTTGGAATCCGTGGCTGCCGCGGCTTCTCCGCCACCGCTGCCCGAGTTCCCGCCGCTCGATCCGCCTGAACTGCCGCCGCATCCCGCGAGCAGGCAAACGCTCAGCACAACTGCCATCATTGTTGCCATAAGCTTTTTCATGTTTTTTTCCTCCTGTAGTGTTTATTTGGTTCTTTATTTACAGATCCAAAACAGTGCTCTTTCCGGATCCGTATCACAGTATGAATGGAACGGCAAAGCGGCTCCCGCTTAGATTTTTCGCGGCGGGCCGACGCTCTCCCCTTCGATGTATTCGTAAGGTATCAGTTCGTGGACTGCGGGGCCTCCGTAGCTTATTCTCATAAGAAGGTCATCGACGCTCTTTTTGGCGAGCATGGCAGTGTCCTGCTGAATGGTGGAGAGGCGGGGGACGCTGTATTTTGCCATGGTCAGGCCATCGAATCCGATCACGGAGACCTCTTCGGGAACGCGCAGCCCGATGTCTTTGAGCGCGCGGATCGCGCCGAAGGCGATCGAATCGCTTAAGGCAAAAATCGCAGTCAGGTCCGGCGACCGGCTCATGAGCTTTTCGGCAGCCTTGTAGCCGCTTTCCGCCGAATAGGAACACGGCTCGTAATCCCTGTCAAAATCAAATGAAATCCCATTCTTTGCCAGTTCCTCGACGGCACCGACTATTTTGCTGTTCTTGAACTCTTTGCTGTAACCTGAGAGATATCCGCCGATCATGCCGATCCGGGTGTGCCCCTTCGCCACAAACTTGCTGACCGCGCATCTTCCGGCGTCATGATAGTCCGTCGTGAAGCTGGACAGGTTATCGAAGCCCATATCCTGCGCCCCGACCGTTACAAGCACGCTCGGCAGGGCGATCCGGAAAAAATCTTTGCGAATGGTATCGGTATAGCCGCCAAGAAAGATGATGCCTTTAGGCTTAACGTAAGCGCTGATCCGGACAGCTGTCTCAACCTCATTGTCCGTTTCCCCGATGAAATGGACATTGATGTTCTCATCATACCCCCTCAGCCGTATCTGTATCTCTTCCAGGATGGATTGGAAGAACAGGTTCTTATTGCCCCGGACGATGATGGAAATCTCCGACGACGTCACCTGTTTCAGCTTCCTGGCGTTGGAGTTTGGCTGGTAATTGCACTCGCGTATGATCTCATTGATTTTTTCTCTTGCTTCTTCACTGACATCCGCCCTGTTATTGATCACTCTCGAAACGGTGCCAATACTGTAGCCGGATATCCGAGCAATATCTTTGATCGTAGTCATAATGCTGCCTTCACGATATTAGCCGTCAGGCTGCCGCGGCAAGGAATGCTCCGCCCTTCCCGGCGGCGCCGGCGCCGATTTGACGTTGGTTTTGACACAGGTTTGCTGTCTGTGCCGTTCGTTTCCGTTACCGTTACCGTAAACGTTTCCATATAACATAATAATACCGCCCCGGGGGTAGTTTGTCAACGGATTTTCTGCAATTCGGAACAATGGAAAGCGCGCCGTTCTCTTTCTCTGTTCCTCATCTGATGTAAAATCTCCGCTGCAATAATGCCCCGCTTTTGACATAATCCTCCACTTTTATTATTGCAGAGAGGCCTTAATGGGGCAAGTTAAAACCCCCGGAAATCGGATCTCCGGGGGTTTTCTCTGCACGATATTCTGTTCCCTGCGGTCAGCAGTCTTTCTCCAAATGCCAGATATCATTGTTGTACTGGTCGATCGTTCTGTCGGAGGAGAAGTAGCCCGCCTTGGCGATATTGACTGCCATCT
>JAFUFL010000013.1 GCA_017469935.1 Lachnospiraceae bacterium | reverse complement strand
CCCTCCTTCGCTCGGGAATGATCCGGTTCATCCGGCTGCTCATTCAAAGCAGTTTAGAAGGGACATGACGCACACGCTCAGGTTGATCCCTGCCACGACTCAAAAACAGCCTGACGGCTGTTTTTTTGATGAACGGAAAAAACCGGGCTTTTCGAAGCCTGGTCTTTTTTGGGGGGGTAAAACGACGCCCTGAGAAACAATGGGTATGAATGGCGGCCCATCCATCCCTGTCCATAAAAAAGGGGCGCCGCCCTAAGATTTCTTAGTGCGACAGCCCCTCTCTTTCATTCTTTACTTAATTCTCTGCTTAGCTGTTGTACAGCAGGCTCTCTCAATGGCTAAGAGGAACTCAACCCTCAGAGATAGCGCCTACAGGACACTGAGCTTCACAAGCGCCGCAATCGATGCAAGCGTCTGCATTGATCTCGTACTGGGAATCGCCCTGAGCGATTGCGTCAACGGGACATTGTGCAGCGCAGGAACCGCAGCTGATGCAAGCATCACTAATAACACGTGCCATGATAGTGGTCTCCTTTCTTATTCAAGTTAGACAAGCCTAAATAGCCTAATTTGCATTCAAGGCACAGATACAGCCGTATCTGTGCCTTGAAACAATCATATCTTATCCCTTTTTTGAATGGCCGTCAAGAGAATCACAAAATGTCAGTCTCTTTGGAGCGGTCTTTTTCAAGGGCGGGAGACCGGCTCTGAGAGGCCGGATCCTCCGTGTTCGGAACTGAATCACTCGTTGTACAGAGCACCCAGTTTCTCGAGGTATGCATATTTCGCCTTTGCATTTGCCTCGTTCTCTGCATACATAGCGTCTGCCTTTGCAGGGTTGGAGCGCTTCAGGGATGTGTAGCGAACCTCTCCGCCGAGGAAGTCCATGTAAGGATCGGTAGCGGGCTTGGAATCCAGGAAGAACTTCTTGGCGCCGCCGGCAGGATTGAATCTGAACAGATTCCAGTAACCGGTCGTAACCGCGAGCTTCTCTTCATCCTGAACCTTAGCCATACCCTTGCGGATACCGTGGTTGATGCAAGGAGCGTATGCGATGATCAGGGAAGGTCCGGGATATGCCTCAGCCTCACTGATCGCCTTGATGCACTGATTTCTGTCAGCGCCCATGGAGATCTGTGCGACATATACATAGCCATAGCTCATAGCCATAGCTGCGAGATCCTTCTGCTTGGTCTCTTTACCGCCTGCTGCGAACTGAGCAACCGCACCGACAGGAGTAGCCTTGGAAGCCTGTCCGCCTGTGTTGGAGTAAACTTCAGTGTTGAAGCAGAATACGTTGATGTCCTTACCGGAAGCAAGGATGTGGTCAACACCGCCGTAGCCGATATCGTAAGCCCATCCGTCACCACCGAATACCCACTGGGACTTCTTAGCCAGGAACTGCTTCTGCTCAAGGATTTCCTTAGCTGCGTCGGAGCCGTCAGCCTCAAGAGCTGCTACCAGAGCATCCGTTGCTGCGCCGTTCTCAGCGCCGACAGCGAAGGTGTCGATCCACTTCTGAGCTGCTGCCTTAACATCCTCGCCTGCTGTCTCGGCAATAGCCTCGACCTTGGACTTGAGGTTTGCTCTCAGGGACTGGTTTGCAAGAAGCATACCATAACCGAACTCAGCAGCATCCTCAAACAGGGAGTTGGACCATGCAGGGCCGTGACCCTTGTGGTTTACTGTGTAAGGAGTGGAAGGTGAGGAGTTACCCCAAATGGAGGAGCATCCTGTTGCGTTCGCGATGTACATACGATCGCCGAACAGCTGAGTGACCAGCTTAGCATAAGGAGTCTCGCCGCAGCCTGCGCATGCGCCGGAGAATTCAAGCAGGGGCTGCTTGAACTGGGAGCCCTTAACTGTGGTCTCTTTGAACTTGTCGATAACATCCTGCTTGGGCTCGAATGTTACTGCTACGTTGAAAGCATCCTGCTCGTTAGGCTGCTTCATGCCTTCCTCGAGTCTCATCATGTTGAGAGCCTTGTTGCCCTTCTTGCCGGGGCAGACGTTTGCGCAGCTGCCGCAGCCTGTGCAGTCGAGGGAGGAAACAACGATCGCGAACTTGTATCCGGGCATGCCCATAAGCGGGATCGTAACTGTGCCTTCAGGGAGCTTCGCGCACTCGTCATCGGTCAGAGCCATAGGACGGATTGCAGCGTGAGGGCATACATAGGAGCAGAAAGTACACTGGATGCAGTTCTCGGAAGCCCATACGGGAACGTTGACTGCGATACCGCGCTTCTCATAAGCAGCTGCGCCGGAAGGTGTAGCACCATTTGCATAAACGCCTGCTGCGGAAACGGGAACAGTGTTGCCTTCCTGAGCGTTGACCTTAACCTGAATGTTGTTTACGAAATCAACAACATCCTGTCTTGCGCCGGTAGCGTGAACGAGATCATACTCTTCACCTTCTGCCTGGCCCCAGGACTCGGGAACGTCAACCTTGACAACATTCTTGGCACCTGCATCGATCGCTGCCCAGTTCTTCTCGACAACGTCGCGGCCCTTACGGCCATAGGTCTTCTCAGCAGCGGCCTTCATGTAGGCAATAGCATCCTCTTCGGGGATGATGTTAGCCAGCTTGAAGAATGCGGACTGAAGGATGGTGTTGATACGTGTCGGGCCCATGCCGGTCTCGATACCGATCTTAACGCCGTCGATGGTGTAGAAGTTGATCTTGTGGTCATAGATGAACTTCTTGACCTGCGGAGGAATGTGTGTCTCGAGCTCTTCTGCGTTCCAAGAGCAGTTCAGCAGGAATGTGCCGCCGTCTACCAGCTCCTGGGACATGTTGAACTTGCGGATGTATGCCGGGTTGTGGCATGCAACGAAGTTCGCCTGGTGGATGAGGTAAGTGGACTTAATGGGCTTCTTACCAAATCTCAGGTGGGACATGGTAACACCACCGGACTTCTTGGAGTCATAGTCAAAATATGCCTGCGCATACATGTCGGTGTTGTCGCCGATGATCTTGATGGAGTTCTTGTTAGCACCGACGGTACCGTCAGCACCAAGACCCCAGAACTTGCAGCAGATTGTTCCCTCGGGAGTGGTAACGATTTCCTTGCCGGGATCCAGGGAAAGGTTTGTTACATCATCAGTGATGCCGATGGTGAACTCTTTCTTCTCGGTGTTGTTGAAAACAGCGATGATCTGAGCAGGAGTCGTATCCTTGGAACCAAGGCCGTAACGGCCGGAGAATACGGGAACATCCTTGAACTCTGTGCCTGCGATCGCAGCCTTGACATCCAGTGCCAGAGGCTCGCCGATGGAACCGGGCTCTTTTGTTCTGTCAAGAACAGAGATCTGCTTGACAGTCTTCGGGATAGCTGCAAGGAAAGCCTCTGTGCAGAAAGGTCTGTACAGACGAACCTTGATAACGCCAACCTTCTGGCCTGCAGCGTTGAGGTGATCAACAGTCTCTTCAATAGTCTCGTTGACGGAGCCCATTGCGATGATGACCTTCTCAGCGTCTTCTGCGCCATAGTAGTTGAACAGCTTGTAATCTGTGCCGAGCTTCGCATTGACCTTGTCCATGTACTCCTGGACTACTGCGGGCATTGCGTTGTAAGCGGGGTTGCAGGCTTCACGGGTCTGGAAGAACAGGTCAGGGTTCTGAGCGCAGCCCATCTGGCAAGGGTGTGTAGGGTTCAGGCAGTTAGCACGGAACTCTGCGATTGCCTCGTGGTCGATCAGCTCATCGAGATCGTCATAATCCCAGATCTGGATCTTCTGGATTTCGTGAGATGTACGGAATCCGTCGAAGAAGTTGATGAAGGGAAGTTTGCCCTTAACTGCTGCGCAGTAAGCGACGGGAGTCAGATCCATGACTTCCTGTACGCTGGACTCACAGAGCATAGCGCAGCCTGTCTGTCTTGCGGCGTATACGTCGGAGTGATCGCCGAAGATGTTCAGAGCGTGTGTACATACGCAGCGAGCTGCGACGTTGATGACTGCCGGAAGACCTTCGCCGGCGATCTTGTAAAGGTTGGGGATCATCAGAAGAAGACCCTGGGAAGCTGTAAAGGTGGATGTCATCGCACCGGCAGCGACTGCGCCGTGCACAGCACCTGCAGCACCAGCCTCGGACTGCATCTCGGTAACCTGAACGGGCTGACCGAAAATGTTCTTGCGTCCTGCTGTAGCCCACTCATCAACATGCTCAGGCATTACGGATGAAGGGGTGATGGGATAGATGGTAGCGACCTCTGTATACGCATACGCGGCGTGTGCAGCAGCCTCGTTACCATCCATGGTGAGAAACTTTCTTGCCATTTGTTTTCCTCCTGTTAATATTGCAGCGGTAAACCGCCAAGTTGTAAAAACCCACAGCTTATCTAGCATATTTATTCTAGCATCGGGTAGTGTAAAATACAATGTTCATTTAAGATTGTATTTCGAAAAAACCAGTAATAATAACGAAAATTCTGGTTAGTTATTTCTAACTATTGTGAAAGTTTCACAGCATTTGTGAAGACGAAGTGACAAAAGAATGAATAAAGTAGCTAAATGGAGTTAATAATTGCCGGCCGCCGCAGAGTTTGCGGCGGCCGGCTGAAATGACCGTTATTCAGAGCTGTCCGAGTGTTTCGAGAGCGTTTTCCGTGCAGATCGGCGTACAGTGCGTGAGCAGATACTGCTGCCTGGCGGAACCGGCTTTTTCAAGCTGTCCGTACTCGGAGAGGGCCGCGAGAGTGCTCTGCATGGCGCCGACTTCCTCGAGGCCTTTCATCCTGAGAAACAGGTAGAGCCTGCCGCTCTTCTCGTCGCGGTAGAGGGAACTGCTTCCGGTGTAAGCGGAGGAGAGAACCTTGGCTGCGAGGATCGCGTCGGCCATCGATTCAAAAGAGTAGAGGCGGGTGGTGAGAAGCTGCTCACGCCGCTCTTTCATTATCTCCTCGGCGCTCTTTTTGACCGGCCCGGCCTTTGCGGAACCGCTATCGTCGGCGGCGTTCTCCTTCATCGACTTGAGGAGCTGGCTGAGCGGAGACGGGGGCTCCTTTGCCGGAGCGGCGTCTTTCTGGACGGAGGGAGCAAAATTGGAAAACCTTGTATCTAATTCTTCGGGATTATCCACCTTGGTGACGATCAGCACTATGCTGTCGGCACCCAGGGGAATGGCTTCGATCATCAGGGGATAATTTTCCGCATCGAAGCCGCACTGAATGGCAGCCTGCTCCATCATGTCGCGAAACAGCGCGCGCGCTTTTTCGGAACCGTACGCGAGCTCGCTGAGCCGGAGCTGCCGGCTGGCCAGGTCCTCCCCGGTGAGGATGCACCGGATCTGGCTGTTGCTTATTTTCTCTATCTTCATGGAGTACTCCTTTACTGTTTTTTCAGAGAAGGACCTGATGGTAATAGTTATCCATCTTTATTAGTATTTTGACGCATGCAGGGATTCCACGTCAATGAGAAGTTGCGGGAATCCGAAAACTATCGGCGTAAGCGCACAAAAATGAACGTGCTCTTTTTGTACGAAAATCACAAGAATGGCCGTTTTCGGATTTTCGGTGGCCGAGAGTGTTGTAGTCGGGAAACGGTTGTACTAGAATGTGTCTCGGAAGCAGATGAGACAATCTGTACCGGCTGGGAGGTGATAGCACACTAGCAATTCAAGACTTTTTCATGTCTATTAGCACTTTACAGATGGGACTTTCCCATTATCTGAAATCTATTGCCGGTCAGGCAAAAAAGAGAATTCAGCATGATTATATTTGCGTCTGATTTAAAAAATGTTTACTTAATCTAAAGGTACAGTTTCTGTGCTTCCCGGGGGCGGATGCGGGATACGGCGGTATAAATCTCACGGAAAACCATTATCCTTCCGGTCTTGCAGTCTGCCTGCAACTCAGAATAAGATCGCGTGATCTTATGTCTTTTTTCATATCTCAAGTCATATAAGACCATTTCTGGGAACGCTTCGTATATCGGAAAATGCTGCGGGACCCGCTTGCGGCAGACGGTATCGAAGCGTTCCGTCATGTGCGCCGGTCTCTTATTTTGTGCATGTATCCGAGAAAGCGCCCGGTTTCAGCCTGTTTTTAGCCCGGGGAAGGATGCCAAATTCTCCATACTCTGTTATAATAGGCAGGTATATTTGAAAGGAGAGCAACAGATGAAGAAAGTATTGCCTACATTAGTAATACTGATATTGATCGGCGTGCTGGGAACGGTATTCTACAGGAATTATTTCGTAAAGTACACTTACAGCGAAGAGACGGTAGACCTCAATTTGTATTACGAAGTAGCGGGAGAAGACGACTATCCGGTAGTGCTCGGAGATCAGTGGTCGGACTATCATGCCAGAAAGATCGGAGAACATTACTATCTGGATTTTGAGACCGTATACAGCCTTCTCAACGACAGGTTCTATTACGGAGCGGAAGACGGGGTGCTCTGCTACTGCCTTCCCGAAACGCGCATAACGGCCAAGGTCGGCGAGAGCGCCTGGAAGGATTCTTCCGGCGCGGAGACGAAAGAGGACTATGTGATCTGCGCGGAGGCGGACGATAAGATCTACGTCGCGCTGGATTTTGTCCGCAAGTACACCAACTTCTCTTATGAGGCGTTCACACAGCCCAACCGCATCAGCCTTTACAAGGAGTGGGGAGACCGCCAGGAAGCCACTGTGACAAAGACGACCAAGCTCAGGGCGTCGGGCGGCGTCAAGAGCAAAGTGGTCTCGGAAGTGACCGAAGGAAGCAAAGTCGTCGTGATCGAGAGAATGGACAACTGGAGCAAGGTTGTCACGCAGGACGTTATGATCGGCTATATGGAGAACCGGAAGATGACCGAGCCCGAGACGGTAGCGATGACTCCGGTAACGGACTATCAGGAGCCGGAGTACAAGCGCACGGCCCTGGACGGCAAGGTCAACATGGTCTGGCACAATATAGCCGGGGCATCGGGAAACACAACTTTTAACGAGCGTATTGACAGGACGAAATCCGTCAACGTCGTCGCCCCCACATGGTTCGTTGTCCTGGGTGACACGGGTTCGGTGGAAGTGCGCGCAACGCAGGACTATGTAGATGCCGCGCACGAGAGAGGCATGGCGGTCTGGGCCGTGCTCGACAATTTCACGGGCCCGGAGGGTGTGCAGCAGAAGTTCCTTGCTTCCGATGAGGCGAGGTCGAGCGTCATTTCAAAGGTCATTGAGACGGCCGGCGAAATGGGAATCGAAGGGATCAACGTGGATATCGAGGGAATCTCCGAAAAATACGGGAGAGATTTCATCGAGTTTATCCGGGAATTCTCCATCGCCTGCCGCCGCGAAGGAATTGTGCTGTCCGTGGACAATTACGTCCCTTACAACTTTAATGACTACTACCGCCTGGATGAACAGGGCGTCTTTGCCGACTATGTGGTGATCATGGGTTACGATGAACACTATGCGGGAAGCCAGGAACCGGGCAGCGTTGCCTCCATAGGCTATGTCACTTACGGAATCGAAGAAGCCCTCAAATATGTGCCTAAGGAGAAACTGATCAACGGGATTCCTTTCTATACGAGAGTCTGGAAGACGACGGCGGAGGGCGTGAGCAGTCAGGCCTACGGCATGAACGAGGTGCAGACCTTCATCGCCAACCACGGGATGAACGTGGAGTGGAATGCGGCGACGGAGCAGAATTACGCCGAGGTGTCGGAAGATGACGCGACCTATCAGATCTGGATCGAGGATGCGGAGTCCATTGAGAAGAAGCTCGAGGTGATGCAGTCCCATTCCGTCGCCGGCGTCGCACAGTGGTGCCTCGGAATGGAGAGCTCGGATGTCTGGGACGTCATCGCCGCCTATATGGAGAAGTGAGGCGCGGCAAGTGATGATAACAGAATACGCAGTAATGAATGAGGCGTCCCCGGATCCCGAAGTGATCGGGCGGGCGGGACGGATCATAAAGGAGGGCGGACTGGTCGCCTTCCCTACCGAGACGGTGTACGGCCTTGGAGGGGATGCCTTAAATCCGGAGTCCTCGCGCAGGATATACGCGGCGAAGGGGAGGCCTTCCGACAATCCGCTGATCGTGCATGTCTGCAGGCTCGAGGACATAGAACTGATCGTAAGCGAGATCCCGCCTCAGGCGCAGAAGCTGGCGGAAGCCTTCTGGCCGGGCCCTCTGACGATGATCTTTAAGAAGAGCGATCTTGTCCCGAAGGAGACAACGGGGGGACTTGATACGGTGGCGGTCCGCTTTCCGAGCAACAGGATCGCGCAGGCGCTGATCGATGCGGCCGGGGGCTTTATCGCGGCGCCCAGCGCCAACCGGTCCGGAAGACCCAGTCCGACCGTGGCAAAATATTGCCGGGAAGACCTGGACGGCAGGGTGGAAATGATCATCGACGGGGGCGAAGTGGGGATCGGACTGGAGTCCACCATCATTGACCTGACGGAAGGAAGCCCGATCATCCTGAGGCCGGGCTATATCGGCCGGAAGATGCTGGAAGAAGTCCTCGGAAAGGTGGAAGTGGACGCCACGCTGATCACCCCGGATTCGGGAATTGCTCCCAAAGCGCCGGGAATGAAATACAGACATTACGCTCCCAGAGGAGAATTAGTGATTCTTGAGGGAGAAAGTGATAAAGTAATAGAAGAGATCAATAAGGCAGCCGCGTTTAATGCGGAGCACGGCATGAAGACAGGCGTGCTGTGCACCGACGAGACGAAGGACCTTTACCGTGCAGACAGTGTCAAGAGCGCGGGGACCCGCAGTGACGAGCTCAGTATTGCCAGAGCACTGTTCCGCATACTGAGGGAATTTGACGACGAGCAGATCGACCGGATCTACGCGGAATCCTTCAGCGGAGGGAATCTCGGCCAGGCGATTATGAACCGCCTTATGAAAGCAGCCGGACATAGAACAGTCCGGCCGGGAGACGGCGAAAAGCTGCCGCTTTGACGGCAGTGCAATAACACTTATTAGAAGGCATGGAGGACTAAAATGGCTAAAATCGTAATTATGGACCACCCGTTGATCAAGCATAAGATCGGCTTGATTCGCCGCAAAGAGATCGGAACGAAAGAGTTCCGCGAGACGATCGGTGAGATCGCCATGCTCGAATGCTATGAGGCGACCAGAGATCTGGAGCTTGAAAACGTTGAGATCGAGACCCCTATCTGCAAGACGACCGTACAGGAGATCAAGGGCAAAAAGCTCGCGGTTGTTCCGATCCTCAGGGCGGGCCTGGGAATGGTAGACGGCATGCTGACGATGATCCCGGCAGCCAAGGTGGGACATATCGGCCTCTACAGAGATCCCGAGACGCTGGCGCCCGTAGAGTATTACTGCAAGCTTCCGGCTGACAGCGCAGAGAGAGAAATCTTCGTTGTCGATCCCATGCTCGCGACAGGCGGATCCGCGCTGGCGGCCGTCGAACTGCTCAAGCAGCACGGATGCAAGAAGCTCCATTTCCTGTGCATCATCGCAGCTCCCGAGGGCGTCAAGGCTTTCACGGAGGCACATCCCGATGTTGACCTCTATATCGGCGCTCTGGATGATCATCTCAATGACCACGGCTATATCGTTCCCGGTCTGGGCGATGCCGGCGACAGAATTTTCGGGACGAAGTAATTATGGCAGTCAAAATGAACGGAAAGAGAAATGACTATATCACATGGGATGAGTACTTTATGGGGGTGGCGCAGCTGTCAGCCCTTCGTTCGAAGGATCCCAATACGCAGGTCGGCTCCTGCATCGTGAGCAGCACGCACAAAATCCTCTCCATGGGATACAACGGATTTCCCTCCGGCTGTTCGGACGATGATTTTCCCTGGGCAAGAGAAGGAGATACCCTGGAGACCAAATATGCCTTTGTCACGCACAGTGAACTCAACGCGATCTTAAATTACCGCGGCGGAAGCCTGGAGGGCTCCACCCTCTATGTGTCACTGTTCCCCTGCAATGAGTGCGCGAAAGCGATCATACAGAGCGGGATCCGCACGGTCGTCTACGACAGCGACAAATATGCGACGTCGGATACGACGATCGCCAGCAAGAGAATGTTTGACGCGGCGGGCGTGAGATACTATCAGTATCAGAGGACCGGCAGAAAGGTCGAAGTGGAACTGTAAAAAGCAGGCACGGGCATGGAATATTATCAAAAAATGTGAATGAACAGCACCCGGGGTGCTGAATAATTACAAAATAAGAGGCATCCGCTGTGGGATGCCTCTTATTTTTTTACTGGAATTTTGTGCCCTCTGCGCGGGCCTTGTTGTAGCGCTCGACGATTCCGAGAATTTTTTCTCTGGGATCGAGCAGGTCGCTGATCGAGCTGTCGTGGTTGAGAGTATCGATGAGGTAGGCGAGATACTTGCTCATGCCGCAGCACACGTACCAGGGGCGGCTCTGCAGCTCGGGCTTCTGGTAGATCAGGTTGGTGGTGATGATCTTGTCGAACTTGCCTTCCGCGTACGCCTTGTCAAATTTCTCGATGCCGTCCGTAAAGAGGCCGAAGGTCTCGCAGATGAAGACTCTGCGGGCCTTGCGCTTTTTAAGGGCGCTCGCCACTTCGAGGATGCTGTCGCCGGAGGAGAGCATGTCGTCGATGACGATCATGTCCTTGCCTTCGACGCTCGAGCCCAGGAATTCATGTGCCACTACAGGGTTTACGCCGTCTACAAAGCGGGTGTAGTCGCGGCGCTTGTAGAACATTCCCATGTCCAGGCCCAGGACGTTTGCGTAGTAGACCGCGCGCTTCATGCCGCCCTCGTCAGGGCTGATGATGAGCATGTGGTCGCTGTCGATCTGAAGGTCGCTGACGCTGCGCAGGAGGCCTTTAATAAACTGGTAGGCGGGCTGAACGTTGTCAAAGCCGCTGAGCGGAATGGCGTTCATGACACGGGGGTCATTAGCGTCAAAAGTGAGGATGTTGTCAACGCCCATGCGGACCAGTTCCTGAAGCGCGATCGCGCAGTCAAGGGATTCCCTGGCAGTGCGCTTGTGCTGGCGGCTCTCGTAGAGATAGGGCATGATCACGGTGATCCTGCGGGCCTTGCCGCCGATGGAGGCGATCACTCTCTTGAGATTCTGATAGTGATCATCGGGAGACATGTGATTGGTGATCCCGAACATCTTATAGGTCTTGCTGTAGTTGACGACGTCCGCGAGAAGATAGAGGTCCATTCCGCGGACGGACTGGGCGAGCACGCCCTTGCCCTCACCCGTCCCGAAGCGGGGGAGGTTGCAGTCGATGATATAGGAAGGTCGATTGTAGCCGACATAAGCGAGAGAGTCTTTGTGTTCGCTCTCACGTTCCTCTCTCCATCTGGTGAGATAGAAATCAATCTCGGAAGCTATTTCCTCGCACCCGGTGATGGGAATGATCCCGAGTGATCCGGCGGGCATGGTATCCAGATGCCGCTTGTCGTGTTGTTTGATTGGTTCCATTAGCCGTCCTCGCTTTCTGACTGGTGGTGAATATTTTGGCTGCTGCGGTTTATGTTATTGGTGAGTGGCGTTTCTCTGCCTGCGCCTCAGGACACGAATGTCGCTTCCGGTCAGCTTGTAGAGTTCATAGTCGTTGGTGATCCTTGAGAATACGCGGTCCGAGTAGCGGGCCTGCATCTCCGCAAGGGAGAGATTCGTGGAGATCACGGTCGGCTTGCGGCCGATATGGCGCTCATTCAGGCAGGTAAAGAGCTGCGCTGAGATGAACTGATTGGTAAGCTCCGTGCCGAGATCGTCAATGATCAGAAGATCGCAGCCGTAGAGGTCATCGGTAAACTTGCGCAGTTCCTCCTTGGTCCGCACATCGAAGGAGTACATGGACAGCCTGTCGAAAAGAGCGGCCGCGCTGAAGTAGAGGACCGAGTGGCCCGTCTCGAGCAGTTCTTTCGCTATGCAGATCGACAGGAAGGACTTTCCGGTACCCACTGTACCATATAAATAGATATTGCGGTATACCTGATCGAACTGCCCGGCCATGCGCCGGCATGCGGCGCTGGCTATGCGAAAACGCTTTAAGTCTTCCCCATGATAATAGCTCTCGGTGAGATTGTCAAAGTTATGTTCTTTCACAAGTTCTCCCAGATGGGAGCTGCTGTAGAGGATCTCGATTTCTTTCTGTTTGAAGCACCGGCACTTGTTTCCGTCAATGAAACCCGTGTCGCCGCAGAGAGGGCAGTCGGGGCTGACGGTGAGATAGTCTTCGGGAAAACCGTGGGAGACGAGGAGCTGTCTCTTCTTTTCGGCAATCCTGGATAGTTCAGGGCGCACCAAAATGGGAGAAGCGGAAGTTTCCTTCCCTTTTCCTCCCAATCGTGAATGCAGATATCCCACGGCGACTTCGGAAACCTGTTCCGAAAGTTTGCGGTATTCGGGAATCTTTTCGTATACCTCGTCTCTGCGCGCAAGAGAGAGCTGGTGCCTCCGGCTCTGCTTCTGCATATAGCCGCGCATGATCTCATCGTACTGTTCTCTGGTCAGTGACACAAATTCTCCTTTGGGTTAGTTGCCCAGAATCTCCTTTTCAAGCTCGTCAAAGTCGTACTGATTCTGTTCGAACTGGTTAAACGGATTGGCGGAGGCCTTTACGCCGGAGCCGGAACCGCCGCGCTTGTTCTTCCCGAAATTCGAGACGGCGCGCTCTGCCTGTTTGGGCGTGGTAATACCGTGCTCCGCCCAGTTGACGGCAACTTTCTGAATGTAGCGAAAATCTTTCTTGCCTCTGTCGATGCAGTACTGAAGCAGATAATCGATCAGTGCATCCGAGAAATGGAGCTGTTCGGAAATATAGTATACAGACTCCACTTCACTGGGCGCAAGGGGTTTCCCGATATACTGCTCAATGACAAACAGGAGCTGCGCCCGCTTGGCACTGCTGCGGAAGGCCTCTACGGAAGCCGCGTCGGGCTGCCGGAAGGAGGTCCCGCGTCCGGAAGAAACCGCCGCCTCCCTCTCGGAGGCGTCATCCGCGTGATCGGAGGCCTGTGCGGGGACAGAGTACTGCGGCGAAGCGGCGCCCTGACCGGCGGCCGAATGCTGGGAAGGAATCGCCATGGCCTGGAGCCTCGGGACCGCGGGCGCGGGGCGGGAATCCTCTTCGTAATCATCCCTCTCATCCGCGGCGCTCCCGGCTGCCGCCGTGCCGCGGAAGGGCACGGGATAAGCCTGTCTGCCGTCCTGCCGGGGAGAGAGCATGCGAAGGGACATCAGTTCTCCGGCGGCACTGTATTCAAGCTCAATGAGACCGCGGCGCTCCCAGAAGCGGAGCGAGCGAATGACTTCTCTCTCCGTGTGATTGAACCGGTCGGCCATGTCGGAAATGCTGGTGGTCCTGCCCGCGTTCATCATACGCAGAAGATACAGATAGACCTTCAGCTGCGCGTCATTGGCGTCTTTCATATATTGGTCGATAAAAAGATTGGAGACCAGAGTGGAGCCCCGATCATTTTCGCTGTATATTGTGAACAATTCACAAACCTCCCGTAAAAACAGGTCAGAAAGTCAGCATGAAAAGCCTGTGACGGCCCTCCCAAGCATGCTGACATCTGCACGGATATAATTATAGTAAGACCGCTCCGGCGCATTTTGCAGCCTGCGGTGAGATTGCATAATTTGATAAATGAAGTATAGCATAGGCCGTCGGGACGTGAAATGGTCATTTTGTCCATAAATATTTGAGCGGACGCGGGAGAAAGACGGCCCATACAAAATGTGGATAATGGGGATAACAGGGAAACATCTCCCGAAATGCCCATAGCTTGGACTTTTCGGGAGATGAGGATATCCACAAAGGTTATAAGCCGAAGATTTGGGGATGGTGTGGAAAAGTCGGGCGCCTTACCGGCGGGAAACCAGAGAATGTCCTACTTCATTGATGTTTCCGGCTCCCATGGTTATCACCAAATCATTCTTTTGGCAATTTTTCAAAAGATAATTTTCGATTTCTTCAAAAGTGTCCAGGCACAGGCAGGGGTGTCCCAGCGCTTCAATCTTTTCCGCCAGCGTGCGGGAACTGATTCCCAGCGTATCGGTCTCCCTGGCCGGGTATATTTTGGCGAGGATGACGTGGTCCGCCAGTGTAAGGGCCTGCGCGAAATCGTCCATCAGGGCCTTGGTCCTGGTGTAGGTGTGGGACTGGAACACGCACCACAGATCCCTGTGCGGGAAATTCTTCGCGGTCCGCAGAGTGGCTTCGATCTCCGTGGGGTGGTGGGCATAGTCGTCAACGACGGTAAACCCGTTCACGGTCCCCAGAATCTGGAAGCGCCTTTCCGTTCCCGTGTATTTTTTCAGTGCGGCGGCAGCGGCCTCGCGGTCAATGCCAAGGCGGTCGGCGGCGGCAATTGCAACCATGGAATTGTACACGTTGTGCTCGCCGGGAACACTGAGTGAAATGGCCTGTCTGCGGACTGTCCCGTCTTCGCCGCGGGAGCAGAGCGTATAGGAGGCGTGCGCGTATTCGTCGTAAGTGATGTCCTCGGGCCAGTAGTCGGCGGACGCATCGGGACCGTAGAGGATGACGTCGCAGGCCAGGGAATCCGTGATCTCCTCGTAATCGGGGATCTGCGTGTTGATGATCAGGGCGCCGTCTTCGGGGATCAGCTGCGCGAACTTGCGGAAGGAGCGGCGGATGTCGTCCAGGTCCTTGAAGAAGTCCAGGTGGTCCGCGTCGATGTCCAGGATGATGCCGATGCCGGGATACATATCCAGGAAGCTGTTTGTGTACTCGCAGGCTTCCGCGGCAAAATAGTCACTGTGCCCGATTCGGACGTTCCCGCCGATGCTGTCCAGGATGCCGCCTATGGAGAGAGTGGGATCGGTTCCGGCCTCCATCATGATCTCGGAGACCATGGAGGTTGTCGTGGTCTTTCCGTGCGTCCCGCTGATGGCCACGGGATTTTTGTAGCCCCGCATGATCTGCCCGAGGAGAGCGGACCGGTTGATGTGCGGGACGTCGTTTTCCATGACGGCGATGTACTCCGGATTGTCGGGGCGGATTGCCGCCGTGAAGACGACAAGATCGATGTCGGGAGTGATGTTCTCCTTTTTCTGGCCGATGATGACGCGGATGCCGTCTGCGGCCAGGGAATCCGTGATGGAAGAGGCGGCGCGGTCGGAACCGGATACCCTGAAGCCTCTGCTCCTCAGGATCTGTGCCAGACCGCTCATGGAAATCCCGCCGATTCCGGAGAAGTAGACGTGGATCGGTTTATTAAAATCGAGCTTATACATAGGCCCTCCTGCTGTTATTTTAATGATTTCGGCTAAGTCCGGCGGCGCGGGCCGCCGTGCCGTGTGCGGACCGCTCGTAAGGGGGCGGTTTCATTTTCGCACGCGCAATTAACCGTTTTTTTGCTGCCGCCTGTATCATACAATAAGAACTCATTCAAGTCAAAGGCGTACGCCAATATGCCCGGCGGACGGAAAATTTTCTGGAAATTGCCCACTATTCCGAATATAGATGAATATTTTGGCGAATATAATGTACAGTTTCAATTCTGTAAGCGGTGTGATATAATATCATTGCAAAATTGTATACGTTATATTGTAAAAGATTTTGCAAAAACCATACCAGAGGTGGCAACATGACAGTAAAAAAGGAAATGATCGCTATGCTGCTCGCAGGCGGCCAGGGGAGCAGACTTGGAGTTCTTACATCGAATATGGCTAAACCGGCGGTTTCTTTTGGCGGAAAGTACAGAATCATCGACTTCCCGCTGAGCAACTGTATCAATTCAGGTGTGGATACGGTCGGCGTTCTGACGCAGTATATGCCCCTCAGACTGAACACACATGTCGGGATCGGAATTCCGTGGGATCTTGATAAGAACGTGGGCGGAGTCTCGGTACTGTCTCCTTATGAGCAGATGCGCCATACGGAGTGGTACACGGGAACAGCTAACGCGATTTATCAGAATCTGGCGTACATGGAGAGCTTCAATCCGGATTATGTGCTGATTCTGTCGGGTGATCACATCTACAAGATGGATTACGAAGCCATGCTGGACTTCCACAAGGAGAACAGCGCGGACGTCACCATCGCTGTCATGCCCGTCCCTATGGATGAGGCAAGCCGTTTCGGAATCATGATCACTGACGAAAACAAGAAGATCGTTGATTTTGAGGAGAAGCCGGCGCATCCCCGCAGCAATCTCGCTTCCATGGGTATTTATATATTCAATTGGAAGACGCTGAAGAATGCGCTGGTGAGCAATAAAGATCAGCCCCATCTTGATTTCGGCAAACATATTATTCCGTATTGTCGTGATAACGGATCTCCTCTCTATGCGTATGAGTTTAACGGATACTGGAAGGATGTCGGGACCCTGACCTCCTATTGGGAAGCCAATATGGAGCTTATAGACATTGTTCCGGAGTTCAACCTGTACGAAGAGTATTGGAAGATCTACACGAAGAGCACGTCTAACGTGCCTCAGTATTTTGGCACAGAGAGTACTGCAGAGCGGACGATCATCGGTGAAGGAACTGAGGTTTACGGCAAGGTCTACAATTCTGTGATCGGTTGCGATGTGACGATCGGAAAGGGCGCGGAAGTGAGGGACTCTATCCTCATGAACGGGACCCGGGTCGGAGAGGGCTGCAGGCTTACCAAGGTCATTGCGGCGGAGAATGTCACAATCGGAGACGGAGCGGTCCTTGGCGAGGGTTACGATATACCCAATGACACAAGACCTGATATTTACAGAGAAGGTATCGTAACACTAGGTGAAGAAACGGTGATTCCGGCCGGTGTCAGCATCGGAAAGAACGTGATGATTTCCGGTGTCACAACGGCAGAGGATTACCCCGGCAGCAGGCTTGAGAGCGGCAAAACTCTGGTGAAAGAAGGTGACGCGGAATGAGGGCGGTAGGAATTATCTTAGCCGGCGGAAACAGCAAGCGGATGAAGGAATTGTCAAAAAAGAGAGCAGTGTGCGCAATGCCCGTCGCAGGCAGTTATCGCAGCATTGATTTTGCACTGAGCAACATGGAACATTCCAGAATCCAGAAGGTGGCTGTCCTGACGCAGTATAATTCCAGAAGTCTGAATGAACACCTGGCATCGTCCAAATGGTGGGATTTCGGACGCAAGCAGGGAGGCTTATTCCTTTTTACCCCTTCCTTCGCGGACGCCAGCAGTCAGTGGTACAGAGGAACAGCTGACGCGATCGCGCAGAATATCAGCTTTCTTAAGACATCGCACGAACCGTATGTGGTCATTGCATCCGGGGACTGCGTCTACAAGATGGACTACAATGAAGTCCTTGAATATCATGTGGAGAAGAGGGCGGATATCACCGTCGTGGTCAAAGAAATGTCGGAAAACTTTAATGTGGAACGGTATGGCACGGTGCAGATGGATGCGGACGGGAGGATCCGGGAATTTGTGGAGAAACCCGTTGTCGCTCAGTACAACACGATTTCATGCGGAATCTATGTGATCAGAAGGCGATTGCTGATAGAGCTTCTTGAGAAGAGCATGGAAGAGAACCGATATGATCTGGTTCAGGATATCCTAATTCGTTACAGAGGCCTGAAGAGAATCTACGGGTATAAGCTGCACAACTATTGGAGCAATATTGCGACTGTTGAGGATTATTACAGGACAAACATGGATTTTCTTAATCCGGAGATCAAGGATTATTTCTTCAAACAGTATCCGGACGTTCATTCAAAGGTCGCGGACCTTCCTCCCGCCAAGTACAACGTGGGAGTACATATCAGAAACAGCCTTCTGTCAAGCGGATGTATTGTGAACGGCACGGTAGAGAATTCTGTATTGTTCCAGCAGGTCTATGTTGGCAATAATTGTGTAATTAGGAATTCACTCATTTTGAATGATGTTTACATCGGAGACAATACTATAATTGAGAACTGCATCGTGGAGAGCGGCGACACCATTCAGGCAAATTCCTGTTACAAAGGTGAAAATGGTATAAGGATCGTTGTGGAAAAAGGAGAACGTTATACCATTTAGAAATGGAGAACGCTATGCAGGTGACGGATGTAAGAGTTAGAAGAATTGCCAAAGAAGGCAAAATGAAGGCAGTCGTCTCTATTACTATCGATCATGTTTTCGTTATACACGATATCAAGGTCATCGAGGGTGAAAAAGGACTCTTTATTGCGATGCCGAGCAAGAAGTCGGCAGACGGCGAGTATAGAGACATAGCCCATCCCATCAATACAGATACCAGGTCGATGCTTGAGAGCATTATCCTGGAAGAGTATGAAAGAAGTGCATTGCAGGAAGATAACTCATCTACAGGTACGACAGCATAGCATCGCACGGACATCTATCTAATAGCTGAATATCGAATCTATGAAAAGTATCGCCGCGTGCCTGGTCACAGACCCGCGCCGATACTTTTCTTGACGTTGGGCATAGATTTGTGGTATGTAAGGAAAAGCACAGGGCAAAATACTGATTATTCAAGGCGCGCGCAGCGGGCCGGTCATGGAGTGAAAATGGATTCTTACTATATTATCGTCGGCCTGGGAAATCCGGGCGGCAAATACGAGGGAACAAGGCATAATGTCGGCTTTAAAGTCATCGATGAACTGGCCGTCCGGTTTAAGATCGACAGACCGGTGCGCTTTGGCAAGTCGATGATCGGAAAGGGCTTTATCGCGGGAGAAAAGGTGATCCTGGTAAAGCCGATGACGTATATGAATCTGAGCGGCGAGGCGGTCAGAGAGATCTGCAGCTACTACAAAGTGGATCATCATGATCATCTGATCGTAATTTCGGATGATATCGACCTGCCGGTGGGACACCTGCGCATTCGTAAAAAAGGAAGCGCCGGCGGCCACAACGGACTTAAAAACATCATTCAGCATCTGGGAGATGACGAGTTTACAAGGATCCGGATCGGCGTGGGAGGAAAGCCCGCACCGGGGGCGGATCTGGTAAATCACGTTCTCGGTCATTTCACAGGAGAAGACAAAGAGATCGTGCAGGAGGCCTTCGTAAAGGCCGCGGACGCCTGCGTCTGCACCATCGAGGAAGGCCCCGACAGGGCGATGAATCTCTATAATACCAGGAAGCAAAAGAAGGCGAAGAAACAAAAGGAAATGGCGGACGCCCCGCAGGCGGCGCCGGAGGCTGAGAGTAATGCTGACGTTGACAGCTCCGCTGAAGGAATCTGAGAATTACAATAAAATAACAGACGCCCTGCAGGCCGACGGGGCCTGCGTCCTCGCGGAAGGATGCGCGGAGGCGCAGAAGCTCCATCTGATCCATGCGCTGAGCAGGGAATCCTCCCTGGCCGCATTGGCCAGATTCCGTCTGATCGTGACTTACAGTGACCAGAAGGCCAAGGAGATCCAGGAGGCGTTCCGGTTCTATGACCGGAATACGGTGATGTTTCCCGCCAAGGACCTGATCTTCTATCAGGCGGACCTTCGCGGCAGGGAGCTCGACAAAGAGAGGATCCGGTGTCTGCGCAGGATCATGGAGGGACGGCCGGCGACGGTGGTCACTACTTTTGCTGCCCTGATGACGCCCCAGGTGCCGCTCGAAGTCCTCAAAAAGAGCGTCATAAAAGTGGAAAAGAGGGGCGAGCTGAGCCTCTCCGACACCGCCGGGCGCCTTGTCGCGCTGGGCTACGAGAAACAGTACCAGGTGGAAAAGCCCGGGCAGTTCGCGGTCCGCGGCGATATTCTGGATATCTACGAGCTGACGGAAGACAACCCTTACCGAATAGAGCTGTGGGGAGATGAGGTGGAGTCCATCCGCTCTTTTGACGTGCTCAGCCAGAGATCCATCGCACAGCTGGAATCGGTGTCGATCTACCCCGCGACGGAAATGATCCTGTCCGAGTCCAGGCTCAGAGACGGGTTTAAGCGGATTCGCGAAGAAGAAAAGAAGGTCGAGAAGCTCTACCGGGATGAGAACCGCACGGAGGAGGCCCATCGCCTGAAGACGACGATCGCGCAGATGGAAGAGGAGGCGCTGGAGTGGCGGCAGTACGGACAGCTTGAGAGCTATATTCACTATTTTTATCCTCTGACGGAGAACTTCCTGAACCTTTTCCCGAGGCAGGCGACCATGATCTTTGTAGACGAACCCTACAGGGTCAGCCAGCACGCGGGCGCGGTGGAAGAGGAGTTCCGGATGAGCATGACCAGCCGCGCGGAGAAGGGGTATATCACCCCCGGGCAGATGCAGCTCCTGACGGCTGCGGACGCCGTGACGGCGCAGATGCTGCAGTACCGGTGCGTCGGCGTGGCGGGCCTTGCAAACGGCTGCGGCTACATGGAGCCGGACCTGACGGTATCGATGAACGCCAAGTCCATGTCGCCCTTCAATAAGAGCTTCGAGGCCCTCGAAAAAGAGCTGGAATCTTATAAGAAGAAGGGATACAGGACTATTTTGATCTCTCCGTCCAGGACCAGGGCCAGAAGGCTGGCGCAGGACCTCATGAACGACGGGATCACTGCCTTTTACAGTGAAAACCCCGAGCGGAGACTGCAGCCGGGCGAGATCATGACTTACTACGGCCGGATCGCGCAGGGATTTGAGTATCCCGACATCAAGTTCGCGGTCATCGCGGAGTCGGACATCTTCGGCGCCGAGAAGAAAAAGAAAGCCAAAAAGAAGAAGTACGAAGGCGAGCAGATCCGGGCCTTCTCCGAGCTCAAGGCGGGCGACTACGTGGTGCACGAGGACCACGGAATCGGCATCTACCGGGGCGTGGAGAAGATCGAGGTCAACCACATCGCCAAGGACTATATCAAAATAGAGTACGGCGGAGGCGGTACGCTCTACGTGCTGCCCACGGAGCTCTCCGTCCTGCAGAAGTATGCGTCCGCGGGATCGGCCAAGCCCAAGCTCAACAAACTGGGCACCCAGGAATGGACCGGCACAAAGTCGAAGGTCAAGAAAGCTGTGGACGAAGTGGCGGAGGACCTCGTGAAGCTCTACGCCGCAAGGCGGGAGAAGAAAGGGCATCAGTACGGCCCGGACACGGTCTGGCAGAAGGAATTTGAAGAGCTCTTCCCCTACGACGAGACCGAGGACCAGCTCACCGCCATCGAAGAGACCAAGAAGGACATGGAGAGCGACCGCATCATGGACCGCCTGATCTGCGGCGACGTCGGCTACGGCAAAACAGAGATCGCCATAAGGGCCGCCTTCAAAGCCGTGCAGGAAGGCATGCAGGTGGCGGTGCTTGTGCCCACGACCATTCTGGCGCAGCAGCACTACAACACTTTCTGCGAGAGGATGCACCGGTATCCCGTCACGATCGGCATGCTGTCGAGATTCCGGACATCGGCGGAGCAGAAGCAGACCATCAAAGAGGTCTCGCAGGGCCTCTGCGACATCGTGATCGGCACGCACAGGCTCCTCTCCAAAGACATCAAATTCAAAAATCTGGGCCTTCTCATAGTGGACGAAGAACAGCGCTTCGGCGTCACGCACAAGGAGAAGATCAAGAAGATGAAGGAGAACGTGGACGTTCTGACCCTCTCCGCGACGCCCATCCCGAGAACCCTGCACATGAGCCTCGTGGGAATCCGCGATATGACGGTGCTCGAGGAGGCGCCGGAAGGACGCGTCCCGATCCAGACTTATGTTATGGAATACGACGAGGAGATGGTCCGGGAAGCCATCCTCCGCGAGCTGTCCCGCAAAGGGCAGGTCTACTATGTCCACAATCGGGTCAATGACATCGACGTGGTCACGGCGCGCCTGCAGCAGATCGTGCCGGAGGCCAGGATCGTCTACGCGCACGGCCAGATGAAGGAGCAGGAGCTGGAGAAGATCATGTACGAGTTCATCGACGGCGGGATCGATGTCCTGGTCTCGACGACCATCATCGAGACCGGCCTGGACATATCCAACGTCAACACGATCATCATCCACGACTCGGACAAGATGGGACTCTCCCAGCTGTACCAGCTGCGGGGCCGCGTCGGCCGAAGCGGCCGGACGGCTTACGCCTTCCTCATGTACCGCAAGGACCGCATGCTGCGGGAAGTGGCCGAGAAGCGCCTGCGCGCCATCCGCGAATACACGGACCTGGGAAGCGGCTTCAAAATAGCGATGAGAGACCTGGAGATCCGCGGAGCCGGCAGCGTCCTGGGCAGGGCCCAGCACGGCCACATGCAGGCGGTCGGCTACGACCTCTACTGCAAGCTCCTGAACATGGCCGTCAAAGAAGCCAAGGGCGAACCGGTAAAGGAAGAGCGCACGGTTCGCGTGAACCTGGGTGTGGATGCGTTCCTGCCCGAGAGCTACATCATAAACGAGGAGCAGAAGCTGGAGATCTACAAGAAGATCGCCGCGATCGAGTCGACCGAGGACTACGACGAGGTCAGAGAAGAGCTCATCGACCGCTTCGGAGAGATCCCCGCCTCGGCCGGCAACCTCCTGCGCATCGCGCTCATCCGCTCGGTAGCCGCCCGGATCGGGATTATCGAGCTCGTCGGCACGGCCGGGACGATCCATTTCTACATGGATCCCGCCGCCCGCGTCCGCGCGGAAAACATCCCCTCCCTTCTGCGTAACTACAGCAAGACACTCTCTTTCAACGTTAAAGGATTCAGCGGCCGCGGGCTGCCCGAATTCCTGTACCGCTACAAGGCTGTAGGCGTGACCGTCCGGGACGAAGAGATCCTGCTGTCGTCGGTGGAGGAGCTCCTGATCGCCATGGGGAGATACTTGATATAATGTGTCAGGGGGACGTATCAAGTGACACACACCTTAAAAACAAAAAGGCCCCCTTCCCGGCAACAAGTTTAGCTTGCTTACCAGGAAGGGGCACTTTGTTTGTGCGACAACTTTTTACTTACATATTCAATGCTCATAGAGCAATCTCTCAGAAATAGAAGAACAGACCTGTTTTCTTGAGCGGCGCTCTCAGCGCCATGTACAGTACCGTTGTAATAAAAGCGGATACCACCGAATTGATGGCGGTCACCCCAAGATTGATCGCGAAGGACACTTCCGCGGCGGGCTTGCCCAGGATCAGAATCTTGTAGAAGTAGCGGATCGTGGGATCGAAGACGGCGTTAAACAAAAGACCTGCGACAACAGCGGCTATTGTCCAGCGCAGCACCTTTGTCAAATCCTTCTCTGTCGTGATGTGCCCCATCCTGTGCGCGATAAATCCTACCAGTACACCCATAAGAAACTTAATCACGAATGTGATCGGCGCCTGAACGATATAAACGGGATCCATCAGGTCCGCGATCGTAAGTCCGAGCGCTCCGCCGACGCCGCCGTAGGCGCTTCCGAGGATCAGGGCGCCCAGCACGCAGAATGCGTTGCCCAGGTGCACCGTGACCTTATCGCCGGCAATTGTGGGAATCGGGATGGATAAGAACGTAAATACTACATATGTAATCGCAGCGAAGATTCCGGCAAAAACCATCTTTCTCAGCTGCTCTTCCTTCGTGCTGCTGATCTCTGCGGCTGTGTCTAAACTATTCATAATGACCTCCTGTCTGTCTGTTTTCTAACTTAACCAAAGTATAGCCATATCTGAATATATTAATAGCGCCAGAAAATTATTTTTTATATGACCAGATTGCGGAGCGGGAGGAATAACACATCTCAGAACAACACAAAACCGGGCTCAAAGAGCCCGGTTCCGGTATTATTCCATAAAAATTCAATATTGTCGCTCCGCGATCAGCTCTGAATCCCCTGATGCTTCTCACCGACTTCGTCGAGAAGGCGGAGCTTGGTGTCATACAGCTTCCTGGACAGGTCGACGTAGACCTGGTGAGGGTTGACCAGACGCCTGGATTCCTCCCACAGAGTATCCTGCTCGGCAAGGCACTGCTTGCGGATGTCCATGGTCTTGGGGGAAGTGTAGACGCACTCGCCGTTGAGGAACAGAGGAACCAGGAGCTCTCTGAGCTCGAACTCGTCTGCTTCCAGACGGGTCTTCTTCCAGGGCTCGACCGGGTCGAAGAGGACCAGAGGGCGGTCGGTGGTGAAAGTTTCCTCCTCGAGGCAGATCAGGTCGGCGATGATCTTGTGGCTGGCCTTCTCGTATACGCGGTAGATCTTCTTGTTGCCGGGATTGGTGACCTTCTCGGTGTTCTCGGAGAGCTTGATCTTGGGCTCAAAGGTGCCGTCCGGATTCTGGATCGCGGCGAGCTTGTAGACGCCGCCGAAGGACGGGTTGTCTTTGGCTGTGATCAGGTGCGTGCCGACGCCCCAGGAGGTGATGGTCGCACCCTGGTTCTTCAGGGAGTCGATCAGGTGCTCATCCAGGTCGTTGGAAGCGGAGATGATCGCGTCCGGGAAACCGGCGTCGTCGAGCATCTTGCGTGCCTTCTTGGAGATGTAGGCGAGGTCGCCGCTGTCGAGGCGGATGCCGTAGCCTTTGCCCAGGATGCCCTTGTCGCGCAGGTACTGGAAAGTCTTGATGGCGTTGGGAACGCCGGACTTGAGTGTGTCATAGGTGTCTGCGAGAAGGATGCAGGCATTCGGATACATATCGCCGTAGGTCTTGAAAGCGGTCAGTTCATCCGGGAAGCTCATGATCCAGCTGTGGGCGTGGGTACCCTTTACGGGGACGTCGAAGAGCTGTCCGCACAGCACGTTGGAAGTTCCGACGCAGCCGGCGATGACAGCGGCGCGGGCGCCGTAGGTTCCGGCGTCGGGGCCCTGCGCGCGGCGAAGGCCGAATTCCATGATTCCGTCACCGCGGGCCGCATAGCAGATGCGGGCCGCCTTGGTGGCGATCAGGCTCTGGTGGTTGATGATGTTGAGAATCGCGGTCTCCACAAGCTGCGCCTGCATAATGGGAGCAATGACCTTGACCATGGGTTCCCTGGGGAACATGAGCGATCCTTCCGGAATCGCGTAGATGCTTCCGGTGAAGCGGAAAGCGGCCAGGTATGAAAGAAACTCTTCATCAAAGATGCCGAGGCTCCGCAGATAGTCGATATCCTGCTTGCTGAAGTGCAGCTCCTTGATGTATTTGACGAGCTGCTCGATGCCGCACATGATCGAATATCCGCCGCCAAAAGGGTTGTTGCGGAAGAAGGCGTCGAAAATGACGGTATTGTTTTCTTCCTTATTCTTGAAGTAGCCCTGCATCATTGTCAGCTCATAAAGATCTGTGAGCAGTGTCAGGTTTTGTCTGTCCATTTTTTCCTCCTAAGTGATAGCTGAGTGGTGGTGTCAAGACACCCATCTCATTGATGATACTACGAATAGCAGGGTTCTGCAATTTATTTGGCTGTTTTTTGGTCAAAAGAAACCCGGAAACATGAGCAGAATGACGGCACGACCGATGAATCGGACCCTGGCGGAGGAAGATTCTTACCTGTCTGCACAGAGAACGGGGCAGTTTTTATGTCAAATCTGCCAAAATAGAGAAAACCGACAAGTTTTTACGACTTTATGACAAGTTGTGATACAGTCCTTGACAGTATTTTGCCGCAAACGTTATAATCTCATGGTTAATGTGGAGAAAGTGCAGGATTCTGTATTTCTTCCATCCTAAATAAGCTGACGAGAAAGGCGGAAGGAGAAAGATGTACAAAAAAGTAAACCCCGACCTGAATTTCGTGGAGAGAGAGCACAACACACAGAAATTCTGGAAAGAAAACAAGATCTTTGAAAAGAGCGTGAAGGAGCGTGAGGGCTGCCCTACATATATGTTTTATGACGGCCCGCCCACGGCTAACGGAAAGCCGCACATCGGCCATGTTCTGACAAGAGTCATCAAAGACATGGTGCCGCGCTACCGCACGATGAAGGGATATCAGGTCCCCAGAAAAGCCGGCTGGGACACCCACGGACTTCCCGTAGAGCTGGAAGTCGAGAAAGAGATCGGTATCGAGGGCAAGGAGCAGATCGAAGAGTACGGGATCGCTCCCTTTGTCGAGAAGTGTAAGGAAAGTGTCTGGAAGTACAAATCGATGTGGGAGGATTTCTCCGACACGGTCGGCTTCTGGGCGGACATGGACAACCCCTATGTCACCTATTACGATGATTTCATCGAGTCCGAATGGTGGGCTCTGAAGACGATCTGGGAGAAGGGCCTTCTCTACAAGGGCTTCAAGGTCGTCCCTTACTGCCCCAGCTGCGGAACCCCTCTGTCCTCCCACGAAGTGGCGCAGGGCTACAAGACCCTCAAGGAGCGCTCCGCGATCGTGCGCTTCAAGCTGACGGATGAGGACGCCTATTTCCTGGCATGGACAACCACGCCCTGGACGCTGCCTTCCAATATCGCGCTCTGCGTGAACCCGGAGGACATGTACGCCAAGGTAAAGGCCATCGACGGATATACCTATTATATGGCGCAGGCTCTGCTGGACCAGGTCCTGGAGCCTCTTAAGGACAAGTTTGACGCGACGGCGGACGGCAAGGCTTATGAGATCCTTGCGACCATGAAGGGCACGGACCTCGAGTACAAGTCCTACGAGCCCCTCTATGAGGAAGCCGCCAGAAGAACGGCGCAGCAGCACAAGAAGGCTTTCTTCGTCTACTGCGACGACTATGTAACCATGACAGACGGTACCGGCATCGTTCACATCGCACCTGCTTTCGGTGAGGACGACGCGAGAGTCGGCCGCAAGTATGACGCTCCTTTCGTTCAGCTCGTCGACGCACAGGGCTGCCTGGTCGAGGGAACTCCTTTCGCGGGCATGCGCTGCAAGCCCACACAGGCCGAGATGGACAAGGGCGCGGTCAGCGCTGACCCTGAAGTCCTGGGGGACTTGAGCGCGCGCGGTATTTTGTTCTCTGCTCCCAAGTTCGAGCACGACTATCCGCACTGCTGGCGCTGCGGCACGCCTCTTCTGTACTACGCACGCCAGTCCTGGTTCATCAAGATGACTTCCGTCCGCGATGACCTGGTGAGCGGCAACAAGAAGATCAACTGGATCCCTCCGACCATCGGAGAGGGTCGCTTTGGCAACTGGCTGGAGAACATCCAGGACTGGGGCATCTCCCGCGACAGATACTGGGGAACTCCCCTCAACATCTGGGAGTGCAAGGGCTGCGGCCACCAGCTGAGCGTAGGCAGCAAAAAAGAGCTGGCCGAGCTCTCCGGAAACCCCGAAGCGCTTAAGACCGAGCTCCACAGACCTTACGTGGACGCCTATACGATCAAGTGCCCCGAGTGCGGCGGAGAAATGCACCGCGTTCCCGAGGTCATCGACTGCTGGTTCGACTCCGGAGCCATGCCTTATGCGCAGCTCCACTATCCATTTGAAAATAAGGAACTCTTCGAGAAGTGGTTCCCCGCTGCCTTCATCAGCGAGGCGGTGGACCAGACCCGCGGATGGTTCTATTCCCTGCATGCGGAGTCCACGCTCCTCTTTGACAAGCCCTGCTATGAGAACGTCATCGTGCTGGGCCTTGTCCTGGATGAGGACGGCAACAAGATGTCCAAGAGCAAGGGCAATGCGGTAGATCCTTTCACGGCTCTGAAGATGCACGGCGCGGACGCGATCCGCTGGTATTTCTATACCAACAGCGCGCCCTGGCTGCCCAACAAGTTCTCCGACAAGACCGTCAAGGAAGGCCAGCGCAAGTTCCTCGGAACGCTGTGGAACACCTATGCTTTCTATACTTTGTACGCGGATATCGACAACTTCGATCCCACAAAGTACACGCTGGACTATGAGAAGCTCAGCGTCATGGACAAGTGGCTCCTGTCCCGTATGAATACGATGATTGGAAACACGGATGCGAACCTGGACAAGTACAGGATCCCCGAGGCGGCAGGCGCTCTGGAGACATTCGTGGATGAGATGTCCAACTGGTATGTCCGCCGCTGCCGCGACCGTTTCTGGGCAAAGGGCATGGAGCAGGACAAGATCAATGCGTATATGACTCTGTACACGGCTCTTGTGAACGTGTGCAAGTGCGCCGCTCCCATGATCCCCTTCATGACCGAGGAGATCTACCAGAACATCGTCAGAAGCGTCGACGAGACGGCTCCCGAGAGCATCCACCTGTGCCTGTTCCCCGAGGCGGATGAGGCACACATCGACAAGGAGCTCGAGGAGAGCATGGACGAGGTCCTTAAGATCGTCGTCATGGGCCGCGCCTGCCGGAATGCTTCCAATATCAAGAACAGACAGCCCATCGCGCAGATGTTCGTAAAGGCACAGAAGGATCTCAACGCCTTCTTCCAGGACATCATTGGGAATGAGCTCAATGTCAAAAAAGTGATCTTCACGGACGATGTCCGGGAATTCACGAGTTATACTTTCAAGCCGCAGCTGCGCACAGTGGGCCCCAAGTACGGCAAACAGCTGGGCGGAATCAGAAAGTTCCTGGCAGAACTGGACGGAAACAGCGCCATGGATACACTCAGGAGCGAGGGGGCGCTTCGCCTGGATGTGAACGGCGTCGCCGTAGAACTCCTTGAGGAAGATCTTCTCATCGAGACGGCCCGCAAGGAAGGCTATGTGAGCCAGGAAGACGGCGCGATTACCGTTGTTCTGGACACGAACCTGACGCCTGAGCTGATCGAGGAAGGCTATGTATTCGAGCTGATCAGCAAGATCCAGACCATGAGAAAAGAGTCCGGGTTCGAGGTCATGGACCGCATCCGCGTCTCCCTCGGCGGCAACAAAAAGCTGTCCGCAGTGGCGGCGGCCAACGAGGCGGCGATCGCGGGCAAAGTCCTGGCGGATAAGATCGAGCAGGATGAGCCCCTGGCAAACGAGAAGGCCTGGGATATCAACGGCGAGAAGGTCACGATCGGCGTTCAGAAGATCTGACAACGGCGACCACAGCGGCTCGCTCTGCGAGCCTTGAATATCAGCGCCTGCGGCGCGGGCATCGAACCGGTATGGAATCGGAGCGGTTCGCGCCGCGGGTCACGGAGGAGAAATAAAGAATGGTAAAAAGACCCACGTTTAATTTCGATAAGGATCTCTTCAAGAGAAGTGTCGAGTACAACGTCCGTACCATGTACAGACGCACCATGAAGGAAGCTACGGACCAGCAGGTCTTCCAGGCTTCCGCCATGGCCCTGAAGGATCAGATCATTGACTGCTGGATGAGGACCCAGAAGGTTTTCGACGAGAAGGACCCCAAGCAGGTCGTTTACCTGTCCATGGAGTTCCTCATGGGCCGCGCCTTCGGCAACGACGCCATCAACCTGATGGCTTACGAGCCCATCAAGCAGGCACTCAAGGAACTCGGCTTCAAGCTTGACGCGATCGAGGACCAGGAGCCCGACGCGGCGCTGGGTAACGGCGGTCTCGGAAGACTGGCAGCCTGTTTCCTGGATTCCCTTGCAACTCTGAACTATCCCGCCTACGGCGCGGGCATCCGCTACCAGTACGGTATGTTCAAGCAGGAGATCAGAGACGGCTACCAGGTGGAAGTTCCGGACAACTGGCTGGACAACGGCAACCCGCTGGAGCTCAGAAGACCTGAGTACACACAGGAAGTACACTTCGGAGGCTATGTCACCTCTTATCTGGACAGAAACGGCCGCACCATGTACAAGCAGGAAGGCTACAGCGCTGTCAAGGCTGTTCCCTATGACCTTCCGGTCATCGGTTACGGCAACGGTTTTGTAGATACGCTGAGAATCTGGGACGCGGAGCCGGTAGTGAGCTTCAAGCTGGACTCTTTTGACAGAGGTGAGTACCAGAAATCCGTGGAACAGGAAAACCTGGCCCGCACGATCTGCAACGTCCTCTATCCCTGCGATGACCACATCCAGGGCAAGGAGCTGCGTCTCAAACAGCAGTACTTCTTCGTGTCCGCCACACTTCAGTGCGCGATCCAGAAGTACATGAAGACACACGACGACATCAGAAAGCTTCATGAGAAGTATGTCTTCCAGCTCAACGACACACACCCCACGCTGGCGATTCCCGAGCTCATGCGCATCCTCATGGATGAGTACGCTCTGACATGGGACGAGGCATGGAATGTCGTCACAAAGAGCTGCGCGTACACCAACCACACCATCATGGCGGAAGCTCTTGAGAAGTGGCCCATCGAGCTCTTCTCCAGACTCCTTCCCCGCATCTACTCCATCGTGGAGGAGATCAACAGAAGATTTGAGAGAGAGATCCATAACCGCTATGACAACACGGGCGTAGATGTCGGCCACAAGATCTACAAGATGGGCATCATCTATGACGGGCAGGTTCGCATGGCCAACCTCGCAATCGTCGCGGGCTTCTCCGTAAACGGCGTTGCGGAGCTGCACACAGCGATCCTCATGACCGAGGAGCTCAGGGACTTCTACGAGATGTTCCCCGAGAAGTTCAACAACAAGACCAACGGCATCACGCAGAGAAGATTCCTTCTTCACGGCAACCAGAACCTGGCCAAGTGGGTCACCGACAAGATCGGCGACGAGTGGATCACGGATCTGTCCCAGATGAAGGAACTGGAAGTCTACGTGGACGACGCCAAGGCGCAGAAAGAGTTCATGAACATCAAGTACAAGAACAAAGTCCGCCTGGCAAAATATATCCTCGAGCACAACGGAATCGAAGTCGATCCCCGCTCTATTTTCGACGTACAGGTCAAGAGACTGCACGAGTACAAGAGACAGCTCCTGAACATCCTGCATGTCATGTACCTTTACAATCAGCTTAAAGACAACCCGGACATGGAGTTCAAGAAGAGAACCTTCATCTTCGGCGCCAAGGCGGCAGCCGGCTACAAGACAGCCAAGCTGACCATCAAGCTGATCAACTCCGTCGCGGATGTGATCAACAACGATCCCACCATCGATGACAAGATCAAGGTCGTATTTATCGAGAACTACAGAGTATCCAACGCGGAGATCATCATCGCGGCGGCAGACGTCTCCGAGCAGATCTCCACGGCTTCCAAGGAAGCCTCCGGTACCGGCAACATGAAGTTCATGCTGAACGGAGCGGTGACGCTGGGAACCATGGACGGCGCAAACGTCGAGATCGTAGAGGAAGTAGGCGAGGAGAACGCGTTTATCTTCGGCCTGACCTCCGAGGAGGTCATCCGCTACGAGAACTTCGGCGGCTATGATCCCAAGAGGATCTTCAATGAGGACCAGAATGTCCGCAGAGTGCTCGTACAGCTGATCGACGGCACTTATTCCCCTGAGGATCCGGATCTGTTCCGTCCTCTGTACGATTCCCTGCTCAGCAGACGCGGAACCGACCGCGCGGACAGATACTTCATCCTCGCGGACTTCGAGTCCTACGCAGCGGCGCAGAGAGCTGTCGAGACCGCTTACAACGATCCCAAGAGATGGGCGCGCATGGCTATGATGAACGTGGCCAACGTCGGCAAGTTCTCCTCTGACAGAACGATCGAGGAGTACGCGCAGGAGATCTGGCATCTTGAGAAGGTCTTTATTCCCGCGAGGAGGGGGAGAAGGCCGAAAAACGCATAAGAGTGAATAGTTAAGGCTGGGTAATATAGGCCGGTCATATCCCCTTCGGAGCTCCACGCTACTTCGAGACTGAGTCGTCCGAAGGGGATATGACCGGCCTTAATGCAGGCCTTACCCATTCGGGAGAGGCTCGGTGCTAATATCGAGGGTTGAGTCGGGCGAAGGGGATATGACCGGCCTTAATGCAGGCCTTACCTACTTTGGAGAGCCCGCCAATACAGTTTATAGGCAACACTCAGGCAGTATGCTATAATCATGATGCAAATAGAAGACACCAGCCGGTAACAGGAGGTCAATATGAAGATCGTAGTTCTGTGCGGAGGACTGAGCACAGAGAGAAATATATCGTTTCTGTCGGGAACAAAGGTATGCAGGGCACTCAGAAGCAGGGGGCACCAGGCGGTGCTTGTCGACCTGTTTATGGGACTTGAGGATGTGACGGAGGAGCCGGAGACCCTCTTTGAGAATCTGCCGGAGCTCAAGGCGCTGTCTTTTGACGGGACGGCACCGGACCTGAGGGAAGTCAGAGAGTCAAGAAAGTGGAAGAGCCCCTCGCTGTTCGGAAAAGGCGTGCTGGAGATCTGCCGCCTGGCGGATATCGTTTTTGTGGCGCTTCACGGAATGAACGGAGAGGACGGACGCGTGCAGGCGACCTTCGACATGCTGGGCATTCCTTACACCGGATCCGGGTATCTGGGCGCCGCCATCGCCATGGACAAGATGCTGACCAAGGAGATGGTCAAGGATAAGGGCGTGCGCACACCCGCCTGGAAGACCTTCCATGCCGGCGCGATCACAAGCGAGGAGGACGCGGCAAAGTCCGCGGAAGCGATCGCGGCGAAGATCGAGGCGCCTTGCGTGATCAAGACACCCACCGGAGGCTCTTCGGTAGGCGTCTATATCGTCACGAACCAGGACGCGGTGCGCCCCGCAGTGGAGAAATGTCTCAGGTTCGGCCCGGATATTCTCGTGGAGCAGCTGATCGAAGGAAGGGAATTCACTTGCGCCGTCCTGGGCGACAGAGCGCTCCCCTCGGTCGAGATCGTTCCCAAGGTGGATTTTTACAATTATGAGAACAAGTACAAGGCCGGCGCCACCGAGGAGATCTGCCCAGGGCGCTGCACGCCCGAGGTGGAGAAGCAGATGGGCGACATGGCCCTTCGCGTGCACGAAGTGCTCGGCCTGCGCACTTACTCCCGCAGTGACTTCATTGTGGATAAATATGACAACGCGTGGTTCCTCGAGGTCAACACGCTGCCCGGCATGACGCCCACAAGCCTGGTGCCCCAGGAGGCGGCAGCTGTCGGAATCTCCTACGAGGAGCTGTGCGAGATCATTGTGAAGGACGGACTTAACAGGTAAGGGGCGGCTTACGCGGCGGCGCGCGAATCGAACCGGAACTGAGAGGGAAAGAATGGAAAAGATCAGTGTAAAGGAAATTCTTGAGGCGGTCGGCGGACAGCTTCTGGGAAATGTTGACGCGGAAAGCACATTCATAGTAAATGTGCAGACGGACAGCCGCGAAGCGGCGGCGGGCGACCTCTTTGTCGCGATCATAGGCGAACGCCTGGATGCGCACCGCTTTGTGCCCGGCGCTATGGAAAAAGGCGCGGAAGGGTGTCTCGTCAGCAAAGCGCCCGAGGCGGTACCGGAAGGAAAGTTCTGTATTTTGGTGCCGGATACGACAAAGGCGATGGGTGACCTTGCGGCTTATTACCGCCGCAAACTGGGAATTCCCGTCGTGGCGGTCACGGGAAGCGTCGGCAAGACGACCACGAAGGACATGGTGGCGTCCGTCCTTTCGTCAAAATATCGAACCCTCAAGACCGCCGGTAACCTGAACAATCATGTGGGGCTCCCTATGACAGTTTTTTGCCTGAGCAAGGAGGACGAGATCGCGGTCCTGGAGATGGGGATGAATCACCTGGGCGAGATCGACTATCTGGTCCGCATCGCGCAGCCCGACGTGGCGGTGATCACGAATGTGGGAG
Organism: Lachnospiraceae bacterium; assembly: GCA_017469935.1. Lineage (GTDB taxonomy): Bacteria > Bacillota > Clostridia > Lachnospirales > Lachnospiraceae > CAG-791. The sequence goes on along the minus strand of JAFUFL010000013.1, from coordinate 22,754 downwards.
ACGCCCACATCGGCAATCTGGGCAGCCGGGAAAACATCCTGCGCGCCAAATGTGAGATCTTCCGCGGGCTGAAAAAAGGCGGGACGGCCGTCCTGAACGGGGATGACGCGCTTCTTGCGACGCTGCGCCCCGGCGCGGAAAGGGTTATGGATGCTGACGGCGACGAGGGCCGTCCTTTTGCGGAGATGTACGCGGGAATCGACGCCGGCGGTTTTACCTTCCACTGGGCCGGGGAATCCGAAGGCTGTGATTACAGAGCCGTGAATATAGAAGATACGCTTCCGGACGAGGTCCGGTGCGAGGCGCAGACGCCTTCCGGCACCTTCGCGGTCGAGATCCCGAGCCTTGGCCGGCACATGATTTATCCGGCCATGACGGCGGCTGCGGTCGGGCAATATTTTGGCCTGTCTGAGGAGGAGATCGCGGCGGGAATCCGCGACTTCAAGGCGACCCGCATGCGCATGGACGTCGAGAAGCCCGGAAAGGGGATTCTTCTCTATAATGATACGTACAACGCCAACCCGCAGTCCATGAAAGCGGCGCTGGGGATCCTGGCGAACGCGCCGGCGGAGCGCAAAGTGGCCGTGGTGGGCGACATGCTGGAGCTGGAGCCTTTCGCGGAGAGGCTGCACCGGGAGGTGGGCGTATACGCGGCGGAGCTGCCGATCGACACGCTCGTGACGGTCGGGACGCGCGCCGGGTGGCTGGCGGAGGCGGCGCTCGAGTGCGACATGGAGGACGTGCGGCCCTGCGCGGACAAGGAAGAGGCCAGGAAAGTCCTCGAGGAGCTGGTCGGGCCGAATACGGCATTTCTGTTCAAGGCTTCCAGGGGAATGGCGCTTGAGGAACTGTGCGCGTTTGTGAGAGACAGGATCTCCTGAAGCTTTTAAGATATCAGACAATAGTAGGGGCTGTCGCAGTTGCGACAGCCCTTTCAGGTGTACCGGGCACTATCTGCGGTATACGACCTCCCCGCCGACGATCGTGTAGTGGACCACGCCGGGAAGCTTATCGCCTATAAAAGGCGAGTTGCAGGATCTGGAAGCAAATTCCGAAGGAACGATCCATTCCTCGTCGGGATCGAAGATCGTGAGGTCCGCCGGCGCGCCCGGCTCGAGCCGCCCGGCCTCGAGGTGATAGAAATCGGCCGGATTGCAGGTGAGGCAGGCCAGCATCTGCATCATGGTGAGATGTCCCGGCTGAACGAGATTCTTGACAGCGAGAGAGAGGGCCGTCTCGAGGCCGATCATGCCGCTGGGCGCCTGGACGAAAGGTTTTTCTTTCTCCGCCGCCGCATGCGGGGCGTGGTCCGTGGCGATGATGTCGATGGTGCCGTCCTGCAGGCCGCGGATGATGGCCATCCGGTCCTCTTCGGTGCGAAGGGGAGGATTTACCTTGGCCAGGGTGCCCCGCGCGATGACCGCGTCTTCCGTGAGGGAGAAGTGGTGGGGCGTGGCCTCCGCGTGGATGCAGGGGTGGCTTCTGCGCGCGCGGCGCACATAGTCGACACCTTCCGCGGTGCTGATGTGCTGGACGCAGAGCGGCGCGTCAAGCTCGGCGGCGATCTGCACATCTCTGGCAATCAGGGTGTATTCGGCTTCGCGGGGCGATCCCGCAAGACCCAGGAACGCGGCGGCTTTTCCGCCGCCGTTGACGCCGTTCTCGGAGATCAGGCTCTTGTCCTCTTCGTGGAGGCTGACGGGGAGGCCCAAGGCTTTGGCAATCTCCAGGGCCGACCGCAGGACAGCGCTGTCCATGATGGGAAGTCCGTCGTCCGTAAAGCCCGCCGCTCCGCTGTCCGCCAGAGAGGCAAGGTCAGCCAGCTCTTTTCCGGCCATGCCCTTTGTCACATTGGCGCAGCTGTAAAGACGGACGGGAAGGCTGCGTCCTCTCTCGAGGATGTCCTGCAGTACGGGAACGCTGTCCACGGGAGGCTTGGTATTGGCCATAAGGATGATCGTGGTGTATCCGCCCTTGACGGCCGACTCCGCACCTGTGGTCAGGTCTTCTTTGTAAGTGAAGCCGGGATCCCGGAAATGGGAGTGTGTGTCTATGAGACCGGGGCAGACGATCATGCCGCCGGCATCGATGACCGAGGCGCCGGCAGGAGGAAGAAGATTCCGCTCTATTTTGACGACGCGGCCGTTGTCGATGAGAATGTCGCGCTTTCCTTCCGTGCCGGAAGCGGGATCGATCAGGTAACTGTTGCGAATCATCAGCATATAAGTTCTCCCTTCTGTGTCCGGGAAAGGCGGGGATCTCCGCACCTTTTCAGACCGTGAAACGTATACAGACAGTTCTTGCATTATTAATACCAGTATACCATGTATGACGCTTTCGGTATGGTGGCAGAAATTGTATTTTCTGGTATAATTACTTTGATATAGTATGCAGTTATAGAAAGGAATTAACAGAATATGTGGGTTATACGCGCGCTTTTGGCGCTTTTGTTCGCGGCTCTGGTCATCCTGATCGACCTGCCGCTGCACTTGATCACCTGGCTGATTGAAAAGGTCAGTCCGGGCTCCTGCACAAACTTTCGCCACGCTTATGCGAGATTTGCCATGAAGGGGATCTGGTTTCTGGCGGGCGGAAAGGCCACGGTGATCGGCCTCGAGAGAGTCCCGACAGATAAGCCGGTGCTCTTTGTGGGCAACCACCGCAGCATCTTCGATATCATCCTGGCGGGTTCCCTGATCACGTATCCCTGCGGCTTTGTCGCCAAAAAAGAGCTCCAGGGAAGCCCGATCACTCTGATCATGGAGGAGATCCACTGCCTGTTCCTGGACCGCGAGGACCCCAGGCAGGGCCTCAAGACGATCCTGGCAGCCATTGAGAATGTAAAGAGCGGCATTTCCATGTTCATCTTCCCCGAGGGGACGAGAAGCAAGGTGGAGGGTGAGTTTCTTCCCTTCCACGCGGGGAGCTTCAAAATAGCGACCAAGACCAAGGTTCCCGTCGTGCCGGTCACGCTGGTGGGTATGGGCGATATTTTCGAAGACCACTATCCGCGTCTGAAGAGGGCGCCCGTCGTGATCGAGTTCGGCGAGCCGATCGAGACAGCGGATTTGGACAGGAACGCCCAGAAGGAGCTTCCCGATAAGGTGAGAGACCTGATGATGGAGACTTATCACAGAAACAGCGCGCTGATCGCGAAGGAATGACAAGGGACAGGACACGGGGCAGATCTATATGAAAAAAAAGACAACAATGACGGTGACGGATATCAGAAGTATCGCCGAAGGGATCTTCAGCATGACTCTGCAGTACCGGAAAGAAGATATGCCGGAGCAGGTAAAGCCCGGCCAGTTCGCGGGACTCTACCCCAATGACGCGTCCAGGCTCCTGCCCAGGCCCATCAGCATATGCAGATGGGACGCGGAAAACAGGGAGCTGCGCTTCGTATTCCGGACGGCCGGCGCGGGCACGGCGTCGCTTGCCGCGCAGAAGATCGGCGACAAGGTGGACATGCTGGGAATTCTCGGCAACGGCTACGACCTGGAGAAGCTGGCGGGGAAAAAGGTGCTGCTTTTGGGAGGCGGAATCGGCATTCCGCCCATGGTCGAACTGGCGGCGGCGCTCTCGCAGATCCCGGGGACGGATGTGACAGCGGCCATGGGGTACAGAAACAGCGATCTGTTTCTGACGCAGGAGCTGTCGTCTTACGGAAAGCTTCTGATCGCCACGGAGGACGGAAGCGTCGGCACGAAAGGAAATGTGCTGGACGCGGTCAGAGAAAATGCAGTGGAGCCGGATGCGGTGTGCGCCTGCGGCCCTATGCCCATGCTGCGCGCGGTCAAGAAGTTCGCGCAGGAGAAGGGCATTCCCGCTTATATCTCCCTTGAGGAGAGGATGGCCTGCGGTGTGGGCGCCTGCCTGGGATGTGTGACGAAAACCGTCGGGGTCGACAGTCACTCTCATGTCCGCAATGCCAGGATCTGCACGGAAGGACCTGTTTTTAACGCGCAGGAGGTGGCGATCTGATGGAGAAGAGCAGCAACAGGCCGGATATGTCCGTGAACATTGCCGGCGTGGAACTTAAGAATCCGGTCATGACCGCTTCCGGGACATTCGGATCCGGTATGGAATACTCGGAGTTTGTAAATCTGGATCACCTTGGCGCCGTTGTGACCAAGGGCGTAGCCAGTGTGCCGTGGGAGGGAAACCCCACGCCGCGCGTCGCGGAAGTGTACGGCGGCATGCTCAACGCGATCGGACTGCAGAATCCCGGAATCGATGTCTTTATCGAGAGGGATCTCGCTTTTTTGAAGCAGTTCGATACGAAAGTGATCGTGAACGTGTGCGGACACACGGAAGAGGAATATCTGGACGTTGTGGAGCGCCTGGCGGACCAGCCGGTGGATATGCTCGAGATCAACGTCTCCTGCCCCAATGTAAAGCAGGGGGCGATCCAGTTCGGACAGGACCCGAAGTGTCTCGAGGAGATCACCGCAAAGATCAAAAGATTGGCGAAGCAGCCCGTGATCATGAAGCTCACGCCCAATGTGACCGACATCTCGGTGATGGCCAGGGCGGCGGAAGCGGGTGGAGCGGACGCCATCTCGCTGATCAACACGATCACGGGAATGAAAATCGATATTGAAAAGAGGCAGTTCGTGCTCGCCAATAAGACGGGAGGACTGTCGGGACCTGCCATCAAGCCCGTTGCCGTCAGGATGGTGTGGCAGGCGGCAAACGCCGTAAAGATTCCGGTCATCGGTATGGGCGGCATCGCGAGCGCCGAGGACGCAGTGGAGTTTATGCTCGCAGGAGCGTCGGCCGTTGCCGTGGGCGCGATGAATTTTCATGATCCATGCCTGACACAGAAAGTCGTGGACGGGATGGAACAGTATTTGGTCAGACATAATATTTCGGCAGCAAGGGAAATCACAGGAGCTGTTCTATGAGAAAAGTAAAACAAAAGGCATATGCCAAGATCAACCTGAGTCTTGACATTCTGGGCAGGCTGGAAAACGGCTATCACATAGTGAAGATGGTCATGCAGACGATCGACCTCTTTGATGAGCTGATCTTCGAGACGCAGGACAGGGAATGTCCTTCCATGGAGATCACACTCGCGTCTGACAGCGGGGAGATCCCGGTCGGAGAAGACAATCTGATCGTGCGGGCCGTGCGCCGCATGGAATATAAATACGGGATCCGCAAGGATCTCAGAATCACGCTGCACAAAAGGATCCCGGTGGCTGCAGGCATGGCCGGCGGAAGTACGGACGCCGCAGCCGCGCTGCGGGCCGTGAGAGACCTGTTCGTGCCCCATGTCAGCGACGAGGAACTCCAGAAGATCGGCGTGACGCTGGGCGCTGATATTCCTTACTGCGTGACGGGCGGAACGCAGCTCTCGGAAGGAATCGGAGAGGTACTGACCGTCCTTCCCGACGCGCCGCAGTGCGCCCTTGTGATCTGTAAACCGCCGGTGGGAGTGTCCACCGCAGAGGTCTATCAGAGATATGACAGCCTGCAGCAGGTAAGGCACCCCGACATCGACGCGCAGATCGAGGCGATCCGGAGAGGAGACCTCGAAGGGATGGCCGGCGCGTGCGGCAATGTCCTGGAGGAAGTGACCGGTGCCATGTATCCGAGGATCGGTGAGATCGAGAGGTTCTTTACCGGACAGGGGGCGCTCACATCGAAGATGTCGGGCAGCGGGCCTACTGTCTTTGCCGTCTTTTCCGATATGCAGCAGGCAGATCGGGCAGCGCAGGCGTTTGAGGAGAAGGACTGTAAAGTGATAGTCTGCAGTTTTGTTTACCGGATTATGGAGGATGTTGATGGGAGACAATAATTTACTGACCGCAGGAATGTCCATGACAGAAGAACAGCAAGCTATGCCGCTTCGCGATGCAGTGTTCATGTCGCTGCGAAAAGCGATCCTGACCGGAAAGATCAAGCCGGGCGAGAGACTCACGGAGGTGAAACTCGGCAAGATCCTCGGAACCAGCCGCACGCCGATCCGGGAGGCGATCCGCCTCCTGGAGCAGGAAAACCTTGTCACGATCATTCCCGGGAGCGGGGCCAGAGTGTCCAGGATGACGGTCTCTGACCTGCAGGACGTGATGGAGGTCAGAAGCGCGCTGGAACAGCTCAGCGCAGGGCTTGCCTGCGAGCGGATCACGGAGCAGGAGAAAGCGGAACTTTACGAGGCCTACAATGCTTTTGTAAGGAGCACGCAGTCCGAGGACAGCATCATGATCGCGGATGCCGACGTCCACTTCCACAACCTGATCCTGAAAGCGGCCAAAAATCAGAAACTCGGAAAGATTCTGGACGGACTTGCGGACAACATTTACCGCTATCGGTATGAATTCATCCGGGAGGACGGACACTACGAAGACCTGATCCGGGAGCATAAAGAGCTCTACGAGGCTGTCATCTCGGGAAACCGGGAAGTGGCGGAGAAATCGGCGCGCAGCCATATCGCCAGACAGTGGAGCTATATCAGGGAACATCTTCAGGAAGACGCAGGAGAATGATCGTGCGCAGGGATGTATGGCTGACAGTGACGGGTGACCAGACGGATGCGGATGGGCGCAGCGACAGAAACACGACCGCCTGCCGGGCGCTCTATGAGATCGAAGACGGGATTCATAGATTCACTTATAAGGACATCGATCCCGAGACCGGCGCGGTCACACAGTCCAGGATGGAATTTGCGGATTCCTTCTGCAGGATCACCAGAAGCGGCGCGGTGCGCACGAGCATGTACTTCAGGCCTCTGGAGGAGCTCGAGAGCGAGTACGAGACCGGGTTTGGCACTATTTTGATGAAAATATACACAAAGCGCCTCGCCATGAGGCAGGTCGGGGACAACTTCCACGCGAGGGTGTCCTACACGCTGCATCTGCAAGGGGGAGAGCCGATCGAGTGCGCGGTGACAGTCAAGGCTGAGCCCTTGTGAGGAACCCGCAGACCGCGAGTTTGAGAACGAAAAAAACCGGTGGAGCAATTGCTTCCACCGGTTTCCTGCTGTAATGAATTCTGTTACTTGACAGGCTTGGCGCCCGCTTTCTCCTGCAGCTTGTCCATCTGCTTGCGCCACCAGCTCTTCTTGACAGTGGTGTCAGGCGTGAGCTTCTTGCCGCGCATGCCCTTGACATCCATGATGTAGATTCCGCTGACCATAGCCTTGACCTGCTGGTTGATCGGGATCAGATCGAACACCTTCTCGTCTGCGATCAGGTTCATGAATCTCGCGCCGACCTTGGCCTTGACAACCGGTACCTTAGAGCGGCGGGCATACCAAGGTGTCTGTGCGATCACTTCCTCGGGAAGTCCCGACTCCTTGAGTTTGAGCCGCTTCTTGTCCACTGCCATGATGACTACGGGCTGCTTGTTGGCTTCGAGACGCTCGTTCTGCTCTTCCTGCTGCTTCTGCAGGCGTCTTCCCATAAAGTAGAGAAATACGAGAACGCCAATCAAAATGACCAGGATCACTAATAAAATAATTGAAACTTTACTCAATTCCATGCCCTCCTAACGATACGCTACTTAGCATTTTAACATTGAATGGGGGGCAAGGCAACAAGCGAATTCAGTGCGGAGGCAGGAATATTTTTCGAAAATTTCACTGTAAGTTCATATTTGTGTAATACAAAAACCTTTTAAGAATCGGACTATTATGCTAAACTATACTGGTTATCTTGCGGGAAGATTCTAGAAAGGCAGATTAATTTATGAAAAAAAGAGCAGTAGCGGCAGTTCTTGCTGCTGTAATCGTAACAGCGATGACCGGATGCGGCAGTTCCGGCGCCCAGACGACAGAGTCCGCGACAGCGGCGACGACAGTAGAAGCGGCGACGGAAGTGGCGGCGGAAGAAGAGTGGATGAATGATCCCACCGCCTATCTGTCCGGCATCACGGCTTCCGACTATGTGGACCTTCCGGCTGACTATGCGTCACTCACCGTTGAAGTCGCGCCCGCAGCCGAAGTTACGGATGAAGAAGTCGAAGCGATGATCGACAGCCAGAGACAGGCGAAGAGAGAACTCAAGGAAGTGACAAGGAGGACAACCGTGCAGGAAGGCGACGTCGTCAACATCGACTACGTCGGCAGGATCGACGGCGAAGAGTTTGACGGCGGAAGCGCAGAGGGTTACAATCTTGAGATCGGATCCAACTCTTTTATCGAGGGGTTTGAGAGCGGACTGGTCGGCCAGAAGGTCGGCGATACGGTGACACTGGAACTGACCTTCCCCGAAGACTACGGCGACAGCACAAAGGCAGGCGTAGCCGCGGAATTTGAAGTAACCATCAACTCCATTCAGGAGTATGTAGTGCCGGAGCTCACAGACCAGTTCGTGACAGACCTGGGAATCACGGATGAGTTCGGGAATCCGGTGAGCACTGCGGACGAACTTCGCACATACGTCAGAAATTATCTGGTCGAGGAAAATGAGAGCCAGTACACACAGAGACTGGAAGAGGCGATCAGAAATGCTCTCAGCGAGAAGACCACGTTTAAGAAAGATGTACCGCCGGCCATGGTGGAGAGAAACAGTCAAGCCATCGTGAATGAGCTCACAACTTACGCGACGCAGTACGGCATCGATCTTAAGACTCTCATGCAGATCGCTTACGGATCCACGGAAGAGAGCTACATGCAGGACATTAACGACATGGCCGTCGAGAATGTCAAGAAGAGCATCATGCTCAAGGCGATCGGCGACAAGGAAGGCCTCACCATGTCGGATGACGAGTTCCAGACAGAGCTGGAAGTTGCCGTCAGCAACAGCGGATTCACATCTGTGGAAGAAGTGGCCAGAGAAGATGTCGAGGCCTACAGAGAGATCCTCGACAAGAGAAAGATCATGGACTTCCTCAAGAGCAAGACTACCGTAGTCGCGCCCGCAGCGGAGGAAGGATCAACAGGCGATACCGCAGCGCCCGCGGCAGAGGCTGCACAGTGATAAGCGCGGAGCATTCGGGACGCTGAACAGTACATACATAACAGAAACAAAGGAGTGGGGAAATGAGACAGGATTATCAGCTCGTGACGGTACGCGGGCTATTTGACAGGAAAGAGAGTTATGCAGACAAGACGGTGACGGTGGGCGGCTGGATCCGCAACAACCGCGATTCCAAGGCGATCGGTTTTATCGCGCTCGCGGACGGCTCGTGCTTCCAGAACCTGCAGTTGGTTTACAGCAGTGAACTGGAAAATTTTGCGGAGATCGCGAAGATGAACGTCGGAACGGCGATCCTTGCGACGGGCAAAATAGTGCTGACCCCCGGTGCGAAGCAGCCCCTGGAGATGCAGGTGGAAAAGATTGAACTGGAAGGAGCTTCCACCTCCGACTATCCGCTTCAGAAGAAGCGCCACAGCTTCGAGTATCTCAGAACGATCCCGCATCTTCGTCCCCGCACCAACACTTTTGCGGCGACATACCGCGTGCGCTCCCTGATCGCTTATGCGATCCACTCTTTCTTCATGGAGAGAGGCTTTGTCTATGTGCACTCCCCCATCATCACGGGAAGTGACGCAGAAGGCGCGGGAGAGATGTTCCAGGTGACCACGCTTCCTCTGGATGATCTCCCTCGCACAGAGGACGGAAAAGTCGATTATTCACAGGACTTTTTCGGCAAACCTACAAACCTGACAGTCAGCGGACAGCTGGACGTCGAGACATTTGCGTTTGCCTTCAGAGATGTGTACACCTTCGGCCCCACATTCCGCGCCGAGAAGTCCAACACGACCCGCCACGCGGCGGAGTTCTGGATGATCGAGCCCGAGATGGCCTTCGCGGACCTGCAGGACGACATGGAGAACGCGGAAGCCATGCTCAAATATGTCATCCGCTATGTCCTGGCGAACGCGCCCGAGGAGATGAAGTTCTTCAACCAGTTCGTGGACAAGGGCCTGATTGAGCGCCTTGAGCATGTAGTAAACTCCGAATTCGGCCATGTGACCTACACGGAGGCCATCGAGATCCTTGAGAAGAACAACAAGAACTTCGACTTCAAGGTCTACTGGGGATGCGATCTGCAGACCGAGCACGAGAGATACCTCACAGAGGAAGTATTCAAGCGCCCTGTCTTCGTGACCGATTATCCCAAGGAGATCAAGGCATTTTATATGAAGCAGAATCCGGACGGCAAGACTGTCGCGGCCATGGACTGCCTGGTGCCCGGCATCGGCGAGATCATCGGCGGCAGCCAGCGTGAGGACGACCTGGAGAAGCTGGAGAAGCGCATGGATGAGCTGGGAATGGAGAAGGAGACCTACCAGTTCTACCTTGACCTGCGCAAGTACGGCAGCGTGCGCCACGCAGGCTACGGCCTTGGCTTCGAGCGCTGCGTCATGTACCTGACCGGCATGGGCAACATCAGAGACGTGCTGCCTTTCCCCAGAACTGTGGGTAACTGCGAACTGTAAGAGATTCAGAAAGGCTGTCACTCTGTGGCGGCCTTTTGTTGTATCAAAAATGTGTCAGGGGGACGTATCCGGTGACACATTTTGTGTCACCGGATACGTCCCCCTGACACACCTGACACATAATGAAAGGAGCGGACCGATGGACAGAGAATTGATCGTAGTCCTGGACTTTGGCGGACAGTACAAGCAGCTGATCGCGAGAAGAGTCAGAGAATGCAACGTTTATTGCGAGATCCACCCTTATACGAAGACGCCGGGTGAAATCCTGGCCATGCACCCGAAGGGAATCATCCTGACAGGAGGGCCCAACAGCGTCTATGCAGACGATTCGCCGACCTGCGACAAGGCCCTGTTCGGGCTGGGGATCCCTGTGCTGGGCATCTGCTACGGATCGCAGCTCATGGCGCATAAACTGGGCGGCAAGGTGAAGACGGCCCCCGTCAGTGAGTACGGCCACACCAAAATAGAGCCGGATGGAATTCAGTCCGGTTCCAAGCTGTTCAAGGGAATGGCGGCTGGTGCTCCGGAGACTTCTACCTGCTGGATGAGCCATACCGACTACATCGCGCAGCCCCCGAGAGGCTTTAAGATCACCGCGCACACGGACAACTGCCCGGTGGCGGCCATGGAGGATCCGGGAAGCAGGCTCTATGCTGTGCAGTTCCATCCGGAAGTGGTGCACACACCCTTCGGAACGCAGCTTTTGAAAAACTTTGTCATGGAGATCTGCGGGTGCACCGGCAGCTGGAAGATGTCTTCTTATGTGGACACGACAGTGAAAGAGCTGCGGGAGAAGATCGGGGACGGAAAAGTCCTGCTGGGACTCTCCGGGGGCGTGGATTCCTCTGTGGCGGCGGCTCTGCTCGCCAAGGCGGTCGGAAAGCAGCTGACCTGTGTCTTTGTGGACCACGGACTTCTTCGCAAGAATGAAGGAGACGAGGTAGAAGCGGTGTTTGGACCCGAGGGTCCCTTTGAACTGAATTTTGTGCGCGTGAACGCGCAGGAGCGCTTCTATATCAAACTGGCCGGCATCACGGATCCCGAGATGAAGAGGAAGATCATCGGAGCGGAATTTATCAGCGTCTTCGAGGAAGAGGCCAAAAAGATCGGGCAGGTTGACTTCCTGGCCCAGGGGACCATTTATCCCGATGTGGTGGAGAGCGGAACCGGGAGCGGCGGCGCCGTGATCAAGTCCCACCACAATGTCGGAGGACTGCCGGAGCATGTCGATTTCAAGGAGATCGTGGAGCCGCTTCGGATGCTGTTCAAGGACGAGGTGAGACAGACCGGTCTGGAGCTGGGCCTGCCGAGACACCTGGTATACCGCCAGCCTTTCCCGGGACCGGGACTGGGCGTCAGAATTGTCGGCGATGTCACTGCGGAGAAGGTCAGGATCGTGCAGGAGGCGGACGCCATCTTCAGGGAAGAGCTGGAGAAGGGCGGGATCGATACCGGAAAAGGACAATTTTTTGCCGCGCTCACCAATATGCGGTCGGTAGGCGTCATGGGAGACGGGCGGACGTACGACTACGCAGTGGCGCTGCGGGGCGTTCTGACCAGCGATTTCATGACAGCGGAAGCCGCCGAGATTCCATGGAGTGTGCTGCAGATCTGCATGACGCGCATCATCAATGAAGTGAAGGGCGTCAACCGCGTGCTCTACGACCTCACGAGCAAGCCGCCGGGAACCATCGAGCTGGAATGAGCTTCCGGCGGGTTATGGGGTTTGGAATTGATGACAAAGGAAGGAAGAATGAAGGTAAGAGGCGTAAGAATGTATGGAGAGATGGATCTTCGGTTGGAAGAGTTTGAACTGCCCGAGATCAAGGACGATGAGATTCTGGCCAAAATCTACAGTGACAGCCTCTGCATGTCCACCTATAAGCTTGCGAAGCAGGGCAAGAACCACAAGCGCTGCCCTCAGAATATCGAGACCAATCCGGTTCTGACCGGACACGAGTTTGCCGGCATCATCGTAAAGGTCGGCGAGAAATGGAAAGACCAGTTCAAACCCGGCATGCGGTTTGCCCAGCAGCCGGCCCTGAACTACAAGGGAAGCATGGACTCTCCCGGATATTCCTACGAATACTTCGGCGGAGACTGCACCTACTGCATCTTCCCTCACGAGGCCATGGAAGTCGGTGCCCTGATGCCTTTCGACGGCGACAGCTTCTACAAGGCATCCCTCGGTGAGCCCCTGAGCTGCTCCATCGGCGCTTTCCACGCCCAGTATCACACCAACCGCAAGAACTATGTCCACGAGATGGGTCTCAAGCGCGGCGGAAACCTGATCATCATGGGCGGCTGCGGCCCCATGGGCCTTGGCGCTGTGGCCTACGGCATCGTCTGTGAATATCATCCGAAGAGGATCGTTGTGACCGATGTCGACGACGCCAAAATAGCGCGGGCGAAAGAAGTCATCAGTCCCGAGTATGCCGCTCAGCACGGCATCGAGCTCATCTATGCTAATACCGCCAAGATGGAAGATCCCAGGCAGAGCCTGATCGACCTGACCGAGGGACACGGCTATGACGACGTCCTGATCTACGTCCCGATCCCCGCTGTTGCGGAACTGGGCAACCAGGTCATGGCATTCGACGGCTGCATGAGCTTCTTCTCCGGTCCCAGCGACCACAATTTCACGGCTAAAATCAATCTTTACGACTGCCATTACAATTCGACCCACATTATGGGAACGACCGGCGGCACAAATGAGGACCTGATTGAGGCCAACGAACTGGTGGCAAAGGGCATCATCGATCCCACCATCATGGTCACTCACGTCGGCGGCATCGACTGCATCGCCGAGGCGACCTGCAATCTTCCTAACATCAAGGGCGGCAAGAAGCTCGCTTACACCCAGTTCGAAATGCCCCTGACGGCCATCGAGGACTTCGGCAAGCTCGGCGAGACGGATCCTTTCTTCAAGAAGCTGGATGAGTGCTGCAAGGCGCACAAGGGTCTCTGGAATCCCGAGGCGGAGCGAATGATCTTTGAGCATTTCGGCGTGGAAGTCGGCATCTGAGTGCCTGAAAAAATGCAGTAATTATTCAGCGCCCCGCATCCGGCGGCTGGCAGAGTAAAAGGAGCAGAAAATGATTTATACACTTACTTTCAATCCGTCTGTTGATTATATCGTCGGTGTGAAACACTTTCAGGCAGGTGAGATCAACCGCACCTTCTCCGAAAAAGTCCTTCCGGGAGGAAAGGGTCTCAATGTCTCCATCGTCCTGGCGGGCCTCGGGCATAAGAGCGTGGCGCTCGGATTTCTCGCAGGGTTCACAGGCAGAGAGATCGAGGACAGGATGCAGGACTTCGGCTGCATGACCGATTTCATCTATGTCAAAGAGGGATTTTCCCGCATCAACCTCAAGATGATCTCCGATGAGGAGACGGCCATCAACGGGCAGGGACCGAAGATCACTGCGGAAGATATCGAAGAACTCTACAGAAAGCTCGACAAGCTGCAGGAAGGCGACATCCTGGTCATCTCCGGCAGTATCCCGGGCACACTTCCGGAGGACATGTACGAGCGGATCCTGCAGAAGCTGGACGGCAGGGGAATCGAGATTGTGGTCGATGCGGAGGGAAGTCTTCTGACCAACGTACTTAAGTACCACCCCTTCCTGATCAAGCCCAATCATCATGAGCTCGGATGGATCTTCGATGTGCAGCTGAAAACACAGGAGGACGTTGTTCCCTACGCAAATAAGCTCCGGGAAATGGGAGCCCGCAACGTACTCGTCTCCATGGGCGGCCACGGCGCCGTCCTGGTCACGGAGGAGGGCCATGTCTTCAAAGGCGATGCCCCGAAGATCGAGGTGGTCAACACGGTGGGAGCAGGCGACTCCATGGTGGCGGGCTTTCTCGCCGGATACCTGGAATCCGATGGAAACTTTGAAAAGGCCTTCCTGACCGGACAGGCCGCCGGCAGTGCCAGTACGGCCTCCACGGAACTTGCGACCAGGCCGGAAGTAGAAGCGCTTCTGCAGACCATCCGGGTCAAAGATTGACGGAAAGCGAGAAAACAGGCTATGAAAAGACAGAATATTATTGCATTACTGGTAACAATTTCCATGGCTCTGACGTCCTGCGCAGGAGCGGCAGCGCCGGGAGATACGGCGCCTGCGGGCGCATCCGGCGGCGGCACATCACAGGAGAGCAGCGCGGAAAGTGCCTCTGGAGGCCCGGATCAGGAAGCGGCCGCGGATGCTGAGGCCGGCGCGGCCGAAAGCGGAGAAAACGACGGCGGCAGCGCACAGGAGCCAGCAGCCGAACCGGTGAGCCTCAGCGCGCTCTCTGACCTGGAAAAGCAGGCTTTCACGCATATGGAGGAGGAACTGACAGCCGACGCGGCTTCCCTCCTTCGCTACGGCGAGGATGTGGATGATATCTATGGGGATTACGAGTGGAAATCCAAGGCAGACGCACTTCCCGAGAAGTTTGATCTCAGAAAACGCGGAACAGTCACGCCGGTAAAGGATCAGTCCCCCTGGGGGACCTGCTGGAGCTTCGGCACCATGGCGGCCAGCGAGACCAGCCTTTTAAATACTTTGGGAATGACGGCGGAGGAGTATAAGGCGAAATACGGAAGTGACATGGACCTGTCCGAAAAGCATCTCGCCTGGTTTACGACCAAAGCACTGCCCGCCTTGGATGAATATGAACAAGGCAAGTATCCCTACGATCCCGCGCAGGCCGGCGAAGGGGTGCATCCGCTGGAAAGCTCGGAGGAAGCTCTCTATAATTTCGGCGGGAACTTCGCACTTGCGACCTCCATGCTGGCATCCGGAGTGGGCGTCGTGACAGAGAGTGCGGTCCCTTATACGAATGCGGAAGGTTCTTTGGATCTTGGCGGCAGCTGGAGCCTGCCGGAAGAAGAGCGCTTCGGGCAGAGCTTTGAACTTTGTGACGCCAATATTTTGCCTGCGCCGGCCAATTATAAGGAAAACGGGGGATATGCGTACCGCGAGTCGGCGACAGAGATGATCAAAAGTGAGCTTCTCTCCGGAAAGGCGGTCGGGATCAATTTTTATGCGGATGCATCACGGCCTGAGCTGTCGTACGACGAGAAGCGCACTCTCTTCATGCAGAGAGTAGCGGAGTTTAAAGACATCAGCGAGGAGGACAAGATGCTTCGCTTCGATGTCCGGAACGGGTACAAGACAATGGAGGAACTGACGGACGAGGAGGCAAAGAGAGTCGTCGAGCTCGGCTGCATTCTGAACAGCCGGCCCATGATCTATGATTTCAATACACTGACAAGGGAGCAGATCAACAGGCTGGGCGTCACGAACTATGTGGGATTGCCCTACGAGGAGGTCGTAAAGAAGGAAGAGCTGGATGCGCAGAATCCTAAGAAGCCGGAGCCCGTCTACATGAACTTTGTCAAAGAAGAGGACGGAAGTACCACTTATGCGCAGTACACATATAATGAAGAAAAGCCGAATCATTGCGTGACCGTTGTAGGCTGGGATGATACGATTCCTGCGGATAAATTCCTTGCGGACCACCAGCCGCCGGGTCCCGGTGCGTGGATTGTCAAGAACAGCTGGGGGACCGATTGGGGGACCGATGGATATTTCTACCTTTCCTATTATGACAAAACATTGTGCTGGCCGCAGACTTTTGAGTATGTAAAGCCCGAGGAGAAAGAGCCGCAGTCGCTGGAGATCCTGGAGCACGACTACATGCCCTCGGAGTTTGTCAGCGCGACCTATTATGCGGAGCCGGTCTACACAGCCGGCATCTACGAGATGGAGACAGACAGCGTCCTGCAGTATGTATCGGCGATGACCGGGGACCTTGGCACAGAGGTGACGGCATCGATCTACCTCCTGAATGAAGGAGCAAAAGAGCCCACCGACGGAGTTCTCATGGAAACGATTAACGGTTCCTTCGACTATGCGGGCTATCATCGCATGGCGCTGGCAGACAATATTTCGCTTCCCAAGGGATCAATCATCGGAATCGTGGTCCTTCAGAGAGTTCACACCTCTGAGGGAACCAGGTACGTGTTTGTCAATACGTCCAGCCTCGGGGAGAAGGGGGTAGAAAAATATGCCGAGGCACATGCGGACACCGGAGATATACTGGAGCGCTACTGCACCGGCATCGTAAATCCGGGCGAGAACTTTGTGAGCTTTGTGGACGGACGCTGGATCGACTGGAGTGAAGAAGTGAGAAAGCTGAGCGGCCTCGAGGGCTGTGACTTCGTCGCCTACGACAACCTGCCCATCAAGGGATATGCCTATCCGCTGTCAGAGGTCGAGGCGATCCACGACCTCAGCAGAAAGGTCAAAACAGTGAACGGGGAGACTTCCATCTGCCCCGAGTGTGGCTATGTCGTGACGCAGTTCAGCGGTCAGTGACAGAACTTTCAGCTTTGATCTCTTCGAGGAACCGTTTTTCCTCTTCGGAGAGATCTCTGCCTTCGAGCAGGTCCGGCCTGCGCAGCAGCGTTTTGCGCAGGGATTCCTTGAGCCTCCACTTTCTTATTTTTTCATGATTGCCTGACAGAAGAACGTCAGGTACGGATTCACCATCATAGACGGCCGGCTGGGTGTACTGCGGGTACTCCAGCAGGCCGTTTTCAAATGATTCCTCTCCGGTGCTCTCCGAGCGGATGGCGCCGGGAAGGAGCCTTATTACGGCGTCTGCGACAGCCATGGCGGCAAGCTCTCCGCCCGTCAGGATGAAGTCGCCGAGGGAAACCTCTTCGTCTACATGGCGGTAGATGCGCTCGTCCATGCCCTCGTAGTGGCCGCAGAGCAGGATCAGGTGATCGAGGTCCGCGTAGCGGTGGGCGGCCTTCTGGGTGAAGACGGCGCCGGCGGGGGAGAGAGCGGCAGTAACAGATGTACCGGCCGGCTGCTCTTTTTTGACAGCGCGCAGCGCATCCAGTACCGGCTGGCAGCGCATCACCATGCCGGGCCCGCCGCCGAAGGGCGAGTCGTCGATGTGCCGAAAGCTGCCGGGAGAATAGTCCTTGATATCAACGACGTCTACCTCCAGGACGCCTTTTTTTATGGCGCGCTGCGGGATCGGCGAAGCCAGAAAGCTGTCGAAAAGCTGCGGGAATATGGTCAGAAATGTGATCTTCATGGCGGGGACCTCTCTTTCGACACCAGTATAGCAGAAAATGACATCTGGAGACAAACCCGTCCATGGAAGGCGCTGTGGCGAAGATGATATAGTCGATTCCCAGCCGGTGGCTCACGAACTTGCACAGGTCATTGAGCGTGCCGGATCCGACGCCCAGAACCAGGTCATAGCCCATGGGATAGGCTGTCATGATCTCACCGATTGCTTTCTCGTCGGGGACCACTTCCTCGTCATTCAGGATCACGCTCTCACAGGGGATTGACGCTTTTGCCAGTGCATCGGAGACCGCTTCGCCGGCGGCCTTTCAGGTATTGATATCTGCCACGAGGAAGACCTTGTGATATCCGAGATCACGGATGTGTCCGGGGAGCCTCGTCAGCGCGCCCTGATCGATATCGATCAGCTTGACGCCCGAAAAGTGGGTGTGTCCGCAGGAGCAACAAATATCTCTGTCTATATAGGAGCCCAGGTCAATTGTCGTTCCTTTCATGGCTTTTTCCTTTCTGTGTATGTTGGACAATGTTATTTTGCATGTTTCTTTTATCTGATAACATGGTATCATTTTGAGCAAAACCAAACAACTGGCGGCGAGAGCGTTGATAAATGATCACGAAAAGGAGTCAATTTTGATCGAAAATGAGCAGAATGAGGTTCATGGGATTGAAAGAACGTTGGAAGTGATTTCGGTGTGAGAATACCTCTTGTCATAATAAGGATTTTTATATAATTCTTTATATTTATATATAATTATGACGATTTATGAAAGAATATAAGAATTATGAAAGCAAACAATCCATTTACACTTACATTTGGAAAAAAACCTAATGAATGCATTGCGCGTTATGAAGCTACCGACATGATTCTGAGTACTTTCACGGCGGCTAATCCGGTGAATCAGGCCTATATGATCGAAGGCCTTCGCGGAAGCGGAAAGACCGTACTGATGACAGCGATTGCGAGTACACTGAGACAAGACAGCAACTGGGTCGTGGTAGATTTGAATTCAACACGTGATCTCATTGAAGATCTGGCACTTAGATTGTCCGACTCATGTCGCAAACTCCCCAATTTGCCGGAAGTGGGTTTTAATGTTACGATCGCGGGCGTTGGTCTTGGAATAAACGGAACGCATGCGCTGCGGGACAATATAAGTTTGATCGAAGAACTGCTGGAAGCACTAGAAAAAAAGTCCAAGAAAGTGCTGATCACAATTGATGAAGTTCTCGGTGATGAGAATATGAGGCGCTTTGCCAGCGAATACCAGATTTTTTTACGAAAAAACTATCCGGTATTTTTGCTGATGACCGGGTTGTATGAAAACATTCATCAAATACAGAATGATCCGGCTCTGACTTTTCTTCTCAGGACGCCTAAGATTTCGCTGGGGCCCCTCAGCATTCATCAAATTACAAAAGATTTCGGAGAAAGCCCACGGTTTTAACCGTGGGATGAATCCGCTCTTTCTTTGTAGATGTTTATGATTTAATAAGCTACGGTTTTGTGCTATAATAAATTCATGAAAAGCAAGTATTTATACACAAAAACAACAGTTTCGCTCATACGGTATCATTTCGTTTTCTGCCCCCGGTACAGAAGAAAGATCTTCCTTATCGACGGCGTTGAGGAACGCTTTAAACAGCTGACTCTGGAGATCTGTGAAAAGAACGGGTTTGAGATCCTCGCCATGGAATGCCATATCGACCATGTCCATCTCTTCATCGCCTGCGGTCCCACATGGAGTCCTTCCGATATCATGAAGACCGTCAAGGGCGCGTCATCCCTGATCCTGAGAAAGGAATTCCCGGCCCTCTCCGCCATGCCGTCCCTGTGGACCAGGAGCTTTTTTGTATCCACAGCGGGCGACGTGAGCGCACCGACCATTCAGCGTTATGTAGAGACACAGAAAACGAGGCCCTGAGGATATCCATGCATACTCTGCGTTTCCCCCTTAAGACCGGCAGGCAAAAAGAAAAGGTCCTTTCAAAAGGGTTCACTGCCATGGGAAAACTTCATAATGTCGTCGTAAAGGAGTGCAAGAAGCGCCTACGGATGCTCAGTCGGGACCCGGGATACCGGGCCCTTAAGAAAGCATACGCCAAAACGGATGGTGCTTCCCGCAGGGAGGCCGGCGCTGCCATGAACGCCCTGGTAAAGTCCTACGGCCTTACGGAGAACAGCCTCCATGCGTTCATCCGCCCGTGGCAGGCCAGGAACAGGCATCTTGTCTCCTCACACCAGGCACAGGAAGAAGCCTCCAGGGTCTATGCCGGCGTGGAGAAGGTCCTGTACGGGAAGGGGAAGGATGTCCATTTCAAAAAAGCTCAGGATATCCTGACGATCGCTTCCAAGAGCTGGAACGGCCTGCAGTATTATGACCCTCTGCACACAGGGTATTATAAGAAATCTGTCCGCCCGGTCTATCCGGAGGAAATCTTTTACCTGAACACACACTTCCGTGTAGTTATCAACTGGAACGACCCTTATGTGATGGAGTCCCTGGACCATCCGGTCCGCTACGCGCAGATCGAGAGGAAGATGTTCCCGTCAGGCTGGAGGTACTACGTGGTACTGTACCTGGAAGGGGATGCCCCCGTCAGGCATACTTCCACCGATGCCGTGGCAGGGCTTGACCCCGGCGTCTCCACTGTGGCGGCTGTCTTTGAGGAAGCCTGTATCTTGGAAGAACTGGCGCCGGATTGTAAAGGATACAACCGGAAGATCACCCGTCTTTCCAGACAGATCGAGCGTTCCGTAAGAATGTACAACCCTGATAATTATGATGAAGACGGCAGGGTCAAGAAAGGGCGTCACAGGTGGAAGATCACCGGCACCTGCCGGAGGCGGAAACGCCTGTTGAAGACAGTCTTCCGCCAAAAGGCTGCCTATACAAAGCAGTCTCATGAGGAACTCGCAGACCGCCTCGTGGAGAGGGCCAACGTGTTCATCACGGAGGAAATGGACTTCCGGGCACTCCAAAAGAGGTCAAAAAGGCCTCCCGAACGACAGGACAGTACATCCGTCATCGTAAAGAAAGATGGGACACGGCAGTCTGTCCGAAAGTTCAAAAAGAAGAAACGCTTCGGTTCTTCCATAAGGGATAGGGCGCCGGCCATGTTCCTGGCGATCCTGAAGCGTAAATGCCTGCTCCAGGGAGGAGATGTCATCACAGCAGATACAAAGGCAGTGAAGGCATCCCAGTACGACCACGTGACGGACAGTTATAAGAAAGTCCCGCTGAGCTGCCGTATGAAAACGGTCGGCGGGCACAGGGTGCAGAGGGACCTGTACAGCGGATTCTTACTGAAGCATGTTTCAAAGGACAACCGGACCATAGACAGGGCCGGCTGCAATTCAGGATTTGAAGCCTTCCTGCAGTCGCAGAAACAGTGTATAAACGATATAAGAACATCCGGGGCAGGATATCCCGCCTGCTTTGGATTTTGAAACAGAATAAACGGAAACATAACAAGACCGGACGCAGACATCCGTCCGACGGAAAAGCGAAAGTGCCCTGCGGCGAAGCTGCAGGATCCACCAGAGCTGATGCCCGTAACAGAGGAGGCGCTATATCCCAAGGGCCATGGCTGTGGCATAAGACGCAGACCGGAAGCGACCGAAGGTGATGCTCTTCGCAGGAATAAGCGATGCTTTTTTCCTGCTATTGGAATCCCACGGTTTTAACTGTGGGAGGATGTCAAATCCTCGTCGTTCTCGCAATACAGAGAACGTCTGATTAAGAAAGGACTGTTAGTATCTTCCGGACATGGGTTCCTGGAACTGACATTGCCCAGGTTTGCGGAAGTAATCCAAAGCTACACGTAAGGAGGAGACAGCATGAGTTTGTTTTGGAGCATGGCTATAATAGCACTCATTTTCAGCAGCGTAGGATTTAAGAAATACGTCTGGTTTATTTCCATCGGCTACGGCTTTTCCGTGGCGGCGATCGGAGCGGGCCTTCTGATTCTCGGAGGGACCGGTCTGTCGGCGGGCACGATCTGCGCCTCGATCCTGTTTATCCTGTACGGCCTGCGCCTCGGCGGGTACCTTGCCTACAGGGAACTTAAGAGTGCAAGTTATAATAACAAGATGAAGACGGAGATCAGTTCGGGAGACGGGATGAGCTTCGGCGCCAAATGCACGATCTGGATCAGCGCGGCGCTTTTATACGTGTGCGAGACGTCCCCTGTGATTTTCAGGATTTCCAACGGGAAGGGAACGGATACTCTGTTGATCATTGGAATATTGATCAGCGTGGCGGGACTTATCATTGAGACCTGCGCGGATCTGCAGAAGAACGCCGCCAAGAAGGTGAATCCCCGCCGCTTTGTGGACACCGGCCTCTACAAGATTGTGCGGTGCCCTAACTATTTCGGCGAGATGCTCTTCTGGACGGGGGTCTTCGTCGGAGGAATCACCGCCTTGCACGGGGTACTTCAATGGATCGCGGCGCTGGCAGGCTACATCGGAATTATCTACGTCATGTTCGGAGGCGCCAGAAGGCTGGAGATGAGACAGAACCGGACATATGGAAGTGATCCCGAATATCAGAAATATGTAAAGACTACACCTATAATGATTCCTTTTATTCCGCTCTACAGCGTAGAGAAGTACAAATGGCTTGTTGCGTGAGCGGAGCACGGTACCCCAGAGGTCGATTGGCGCCTGGGCGGAGCACGGTACCCCGGAGGTCGATTGGCCGGTTTTAGGCAAAACCAGCCATATTTGTGAAAATAGCTCCCAAAAGGCTCTGGAAAAACTGAATTTCTGATTGAATCAGGAAGACTTTTTCCATAATTCTAGGCACACGAGCGCTTTATGGAAAAAACATCTCCCAATCTCAGACATCGGCGTGAGTTTCAAGGTGCTGATTGGGAGATGAATTTGTGAAAAACTGTAATCATGCCTAATTACGCGCCGGCAGCACCCATGCGCCGGCAGCACCCATGCGCCGGCAGCACCCATGCGCCGGCAGCACCCATGCGCCGGCAGCACCCATGCTCCGGCAGCACCCATGCGCCGGCAGCACCCATGCTCCGGCAGCACCCATGCGCCGGCAGCACCCATGCGCCGGCAGAACCTTTCGCTCAATGCGAAAGGTTTTTTGTTGTTTGGAAGAGCGCATAGCGCTATAATTCAAGGGATAGATATGACTAACCAGCTGAAAACGGCATTAAGCCCGGCAGCAATACAGACGGGAGTGGCAAATGATTCTTGAAGTAGAAGATCAGGTCAAGTTCTACGGCGAAGGCGAGAACCGAGT
>JAFUFL010000100.1 GCA_017469935.1 Lachnospiraceae bacterium | reverse complement strand
GTACTGCCCCGGGCCGGGCGAGCGCGGTACTGCCCCCGGCCGGGCTGTCGCAGCCTTAAATTTCTCTCTATTTTGCCCGGGACGGACGATTAGCGCCCGGATCCGCGCGCACCTCTCTCCATCAGTCAGCGAAAATCCCCCGAAAAGCTTGTTGACATATCAACAATCCGATGCTATCCTTCTGTTCGTTGACAAATCAACATCTTTCCGAACTATTGATTGACGGCCGCTCCGCGAGCCATCGACAGAGCCGCTGATGAAGGAGGAACAAACAAATGGCAATTCGGATAATCACTGATTCCACCGTTGATATTGCAGATTCATACATGTCCCGTTTTATCGTTGTCCCGCTCACTGTTTCGTTTGGCGAGGACGATTACATAGACGGCGTTACCATTAATAAGCAGGAGTTTTATCAGAAATTGATTTCCTCACCCGAGCTTCCCAAGACCAGCCAGGCGACGCCGGAAGCCTTTGCGAAAGTATTCCGGCAGCTTCGCGACCAGGGCGACGAAGGTGTGGTGATCACCGTCTCTTCCTGCCTCTCCGGCACCTGGCAGAGCGCCTGCCTCGCCGCAGAAGATTTCGAAAATATCCGCGTCGTGGACAGCCGGAACGTCTCCATCGCCTCCGGAGTTCTCGCGCTGTACGCTCTGAGGTGTGCGGAAGACGGAATGACGCTCGATGCGCTCGCCCGTCACCTGTCAAAAAAGAGAGACGAAATCGGCCTTGTCGCCATGGTCGACACGCTCGAATACCTGAAAAAGGGCGGCCGGATCTCCGCCGCCGCCGCGCTTGCCGGCGGCCTCCTCGGAATTAAGCCGGTCGTCACATGCAGAGAAGGCGAGCTCGCTGTTCTCGGCAAAGCCCGCGGCTCCAAAAAAGCCAACAACCTGCTCGTCGAGCAGATCCGAAAGGACGGCATCGATTTTTCCATGCCTCTTCTGCTCGGCTACACCGGCCTCTCAGACGATTTACTGCGCCGCTATATTGAGGACAGCCGCTGCCTGTGGGAAGGCCGCGTCACCCGGCTTGACTGCGTTCATCTGAGCAGCGTCATCGGCACGCACGCCGGCCCCGGCGCCGTTGCAGTTGCTTATTTCAAATCAAATACGGTAAAATAAGGCTATTCAAAGCAGTTAAGGCTCGCAAAGCGAGCCGCTGCGCCGCGTGCGGGTTGCCGGTAAGGCAACATCTACCTTGCCGCACGCGTGTGCATCGTTGAACTCAGTGGAGGCTTATCTCCCGCCACTGAGTAAAGTTTGTCAAAAACTCACCGCCTAAAGAGGCGGGAGACCGCCCCCCTGAGTTCACAGACCCTCATGCGGCCAGGCGCACCTCGCACCTCGACATAAGGGCAGGTAAAAGCAGGTAATTTCGACCCGCCTTCCCCTGCCGCTGCGCCACCCGCAGAAAGGAGCGCATCATGGATAACCGATTCGAGCATTTTACTTTGAATATTTTTACCATCTCCAGATATTGGAACAAAATAGCGACCGACGAAATGAAAAAGTACGGCCTGCGGGGCACGCACGCCCTGTACCTTCTGCTGCTCGACCGCTATGAGGGTGAGATCACAGCCGCCAAGCTTGCGGACCTTTGCCAGCGAGACAAGGCGGATGTCTCCCGCGCGCTCGCCGACTTCCAGAAAAAAGAAATCCTGGAGCCGTATAACGGCTCCAGGTATAGAATCACTCCCAAGCTCACGCCTCTCGGCCGCACGATCGCCGCCCAGATCCGCGAGCGCGCCGCGGTCGCCCTCGACCTGGCCAGCCAGGGCATCACCGACGAAATGCGCGAAAATATGTATTACTGCCTCGACCTCATTTCCGCCAACATGCGCGAAATCTGCGAGGACGGCCTCATGGACCAGTGAAAGTGTGTCACGGAAGTGTGTCACGGGGACGTATCTCCTGACACATTTTTTGTCACGGTGTGTCACGGGGACGTATCTGCTGACACATTTTGTCACAGGTGTGTCACGGGGACGTATCAACTGACACATTTTGTACCAAAATGTGTCAGTTGATACGTCCCCGCGACACAACCAGGGAATTTTTTTTAAATGTGTCAGCTGATACGTCCCCCTGACACAACCCGTGACTTTTTAAAATGTGTCAGTTGATACGTCCCCCTGACACACCCGACACAGAATCACTCAGCATACTCCCAAGTAAGTCCTTTATCCTTCAACTCCCTGTCCAGAACCTCTTCATTCGGGTAGATCATAGCATTCATCGCAGCCCCATCCTGGTAATAAGTAAAGATTTCTACCATCGCATTAGGCTTTGTGGCCTGCTCCCAGTTTAAGTCCGTCTTGAAGACAAACTCCGATCTGTCATCACTCACGCACTCCGTCGCGGAAATAGGCGTCTCACTCAGACCCGTATACACGATGTACGTCTCCACGGGAGCGCCCGCCGGAAGTTGGAAATGAACCGTCAGCTCGCCGGTTCCAATGAAGAAAGGAAAAGGATATTCCGATCCGTCCTTAAAGACTTTCACCTCACGAACATTCTCCCCTTCCAGGCGAAGCGACGCCTCGTCCGCAGACGGATAGACCGGCTGCGCCGCCAGCACCTGCGCTGCCTCGTCGCCCGTCAGAAGTCTCACCTCATCCACCGCGATCAGGTCCTCGATCTTATCATCGCCCGGGATCTCCATTCGATAGGCCGCAAACCAGATCTCATGCTCTCCCTTCGCGAGTTCCACCGCACACGTATCCCAGTCATGAGTGCCGGAATATGCCTTCACCGGTTTATCGTTGTCAAAAATCAGCAAATTATAGTACCCGATATTGACCGCCGACTTCAGGTCAAAAGCCAGAACACTGCCATCTTCCGTCACCTGAATCTTCGTGCGCACAAGAGCGTCCTTTCCGAGTGCTTTGCCGCCGGACGCCACAGCGGCCGTCCGCCCATCCATCTCTGTCGGAATAAAAGGAAGTCCCTCTTTGTCCGGATCGCTCTCAAATACGAGCGTTCCGCCTTCCGCATTCAACGCGGCGGAAAGCGATGCGTTGTCGGGATACTCTACTTTGACCACTTCTTTGGGGACATCCGTGAGAATCTTGCTCTCCGTGTAATCATATCCGATAAATGTGTCCAGGACGCGGTCGATCTGCCCTTTGTTAAAAAAGCATCCGCTCTGAACGAAACAGATCGTCCCGAACCGGTCTACAACGATCGTGGCCGGGATCCCTCTAAAGGCGCTGAATGTATCGATCGCCAGATCATCATCGTAGGCGACATGGAAAGGCAGTTTGAAATCCTCTGCGAATTTTTTCAACTTTTCCTCTGAGTCTCCGTTTTCGTGATCATGCGAAAAAGCAAAGACATCCACATAGTCCTTGCGCTCCTCGTAGGACCTGATCATCTCCGGAAACTCCATCTTGCAGGGCCCGCACCAGGTCGCAAACATATTGATCAGAACGACCTGCTTCTCCTTCAGCGCTTCCGAAAGCGTAAAAGTGCCGCCATCCACCGTCTTCATCGTAAAGTCCGGAAACTTTGTTCCGAGCAGTTCTTCCGGCTTCTTCGCATCCGCGCCCGCGGACGCGTCCGTCCCGCTGCCGGCCTCCCCACTCGAAGCCTGGCTGTTTCCTGCCGCGTCCGTCCCGCTCAAAGGCTCGCTTCCGGATTCCTCCATATTTTCAGCCGCCTCCTCATGGGTCAAAATATTGTCCGCCCCATCCGCTTGCGCCGCATTGCCCGTCTTTCCCGCGTCACTTGCATTTGAACCCGCACAGCCGGTGAGAAGTGCGAGAATGATCGCCGTGGTCATAAATCGCTTCAGATTCTTTCTCATGATGTACTCCTTGCTCAAAGTTTATTCAACTGTATTCGCAGTCCTCTATATTATATCAGCTATGTGTCACGGGGACGTATCCGCTGACACAAACCGTGACTTCCCAAATGTGTCAGCGGATACGTCCCCCTGACACAAAGAGCCGGCTGCACCCTGCAGCCGGCTCCCCATCATTTATGCTTTATTGAATTTGTCCTTGGACTTCTTGCAGCGCGGACATTTCCAGTCGTCCGGAAGGTCCTCGAACGCGACGCCGTCATGCTCTGCCAGATCGTAGACGTATCCGCAGATCGAGCAGATATACTTTCCGGTTCCCTCATTTACGACAAAATAGTCCTCCGAAGGCCAGATTGTCGCCGGCGGGTTGTCAAGATCCATCACCCGCTTCGCTTCCAGGTTCTCATACCCCAGCGGCGTATGCGTGCTGCAGTAAACGGTCGGGTGGTTGCGAATGAACTCACGGATCGTATTCTGCGTGCTTCTCGCCAGATGAATATCATCGTACACGGCGGACAGCTTGTCGGCATAGATTGCCTCATCCGTGTAGGAAATATCGCCGTGGATCATGTAGAACAGGCCGCCATCCTCTGCGATCACAATGCTGTTTCCGTAGGTGTGACCGGGTGCCGGGATCATGCGCACGCCGGGCGCAATGATCTGGCTTCTCTTGAAATTGTAGTAAGGGCCGTCCGTGAAGTCCACCGGAGTCAGGCCGGGATGGTCTTTCAACGCTCTGATCTCGTCCGTCTCAAGCTCGATCCGGTTTACATAGAACTTCGCATTGGGGAAGCTTCTGACTTCGCCCGAATGGTCATTGTGCTTATGTGTCAAAACAATCTTGGTCACCTGAGAAGGCTCATACCCCGCCGTCTTCAGCGCGGAAACGTAGTCCTCAATCCATATTCCGAGATATGTCGGCGCTTTTCCGTCCCAGACCGCGCCGGGCGTCTCTTTGGGCAGACCCGTATCGACCAGGATCACATCGTCGCCTGTGTCGATCACATAATTCTGAAGGGAGCCGCGATACCTGACATTATTGTCGAAGTGTGCGGGGCCTTCCTCTCCTCCGAAGGCGAGTCCCTGCGCATAAAATCCTTTTTCAAAATATTTAACTGCTTTAATGATCATCAGATGCTTTCTCTTTTTTCAAAGCCTCATGTACTCACGCAGCGAGCCCCTAAGCTAAGCTGCGCTGCGCCGCGTGCGGAGCGGATTGTCTGAAAGGCAGTGCCTTATGGGCTGTCCGCACGCGCGTGCATCAAATCGCGCAGTGTGGGCTGCCCCCACAGCCCCCACTACGCTCATACAGGTTTAAACTGATCTTTCCCCTTGCGGCAGCGCGGGCACTTCCATTCTTCCGGAAGGTCCTCGAACCCGGTTCCCGGCTCAATGGAATGCTTGGGATCTCCCTTTTCAGGATCATATACATAACCGCATTTGGCGCATTTTAGCTTCCCAATCCCGACCGGGTCCATATTTTGGCCTCCTTAAATGTCCATCATTTCCAGAAGGTAGTTGTCGTAGCCGAGTTTCTCGATGATGGCGAGATGCTTTGCCACCCATCCGCAGTGCTCTTCTTCGCCTTCTACGAATTCTTCTACCATCTTTCTGGTTACTGCGTCGTCCGTGAGGTCAGCGGCCAGCTTGTTCATTCCTGCGATGCCGCCCTCTGTGAACTCTTTGTACCACTGCTCAAGCAGAGCCTTGGGATCATTGTGAATCTGCTGCGGAATAAATCCGAATACCGGCTTGCCGCCGAGGGCGACGACTCTGGCTGTGCACTTTTTTGCCTCCTCGAGCTCTTCTTCCGCCTCTTCCTTGCAGCGGTCGGCGAATTTGCCGTAACCTTGTCCGCGGAAAATAGCTTCGTGAATCGTATCTGCCTGGGAAGTGGAATACCACGCGATTGCGAGGTCGTTGAGTGCCTTGATCTTTTCGTCGAATGTCATGATTTTTCCTCCTTTGAATCTTGTAAGTGGTGTCAATGCCTGTTACCATAATATTACATCTGTCATTTTATGGCTTCAATTTACACTTGCACACACGTAGTCTTTATATATGACACATGTAATTTATCTATCCCAAAATAGGAGCTTATATGAACTTTACGGACCTCAGAATTATGAAAACACAGGAGCGGCTTCAGAACGCGCTGCTATCGCTCCTTGAGACGAAGGCGCTGAAGGCTGTCACCGTCAAAGAAATCTGCGACAAAGCCGGAATAAGCCGCAATGCTTTCTATCAGCATTACAGCTACAAAGAAGATCTGTATGACCAGATGGTCGCGAGCGCGACGGAAAGAATCAGGGATGCGCTCACGCCTGTGATTGCCGACGCATCACAGCTCAGCCCGGAAACGGTTCAGGCCTATGCCCGCCACATTATCAACGGCATCAGTGACGTGAAGGATCTGGTCTATGTGATGCTAAAAAACGACGACGGCGTCTTTCTGCGGCAGCTGACCGACCTGATCTACGGACAGCTGCTGACGAACGGTCTTCCTTTTTTCGACCTGAAAGATTCGGAGGAGATAAGGCTCTTCTATGAGTTTGTGTCCGCCGGTATTTCCGCCTTTATCATCAAATGGATCCTGAACGATGGGTTGTCAAAAGACAGAGCCGCCGCAGTTTTAACCCATTTGCTGCGTCAGCCCCTAGCAGAAGCGCCGGAGTTTCCCACTTCAGGGTTTCCCACCTCGGACTGAGCCAGTTTGTGTCACGGGGACGTATCTCCTGACACATTTTTTGTCACAAGGTGTGTCACGGGGACGTATCTCCTGACACATTTTGTCACGGGTTGTGTCACGGGGACGTATCCGCTGACACAACCCGTGACTTTCCAAAATGTGTCAGCTGATACGTCCCCCTGACACAGCCCGTGACTTTCTAAAATGTGTCAGCTGATACGTCCCCCTGACACACTCAATTCTCCGCAAAATAGTGCTCCACCGCGTAAGCAAACGCCTCCTCAAACTTCCTGATCGCTTTCCTGCTCTCAGGAAGGTCCGGCCGCAGCATGTCAAAAGCATGCATATCACTGTGCCACACATCCGCGCTTGCTTCTATATTTGCTTCCTGCAGCTTCCGGATATAATCCAGCGTCTCGCTGTAGAACGGCTCCCCATCTCCGACAAATGTATACGCCGGCGGAAGGCCCGCCCAGTTTGTCTGCCCCGCTGCCGCCGCATAGGGGGACACTCTCCTTTTTGCCCCACCTCTCAGATACATGCGCCATCCGAAATGATTCCTGCGCGTATTCCACACTTTACCGTGATTGTCCACGGAAGACTCCGTGTCCAGGTTGTTCATCATGGGGTAAAGCGGCATCTGGAACGCAATATTGACACTCCCCTTGTCCCTGGCCAGCATGCACAGCGCGGCGCACAGTCCGCCGCCGGCGCTCTCCCCGCCGACCATGATCTGATCCTTGTTGATTCCGAGCTGCTGCGCATGACTCTTTACATACAGCAGCGCCCTGTAGCAGTCCTTGAGCGCCGCCGGATAAGGGTGCCGAATGGCCAGGCGGTAATCCGGCGCGACGACCACCGCACCGAACTTCTTCACCAGGTCGATCGCCCGCGACATATACACCATTTCCTTCATACCGGTTATGTAACCGCCTCCGTGAATCCACAGAACGCCGGGCGCGCCCTTCACCGGCGTCTTCGGCCTGATCACCAACGCGGCGATTTTCCCAATCCTTACCTTCTCGGCCCGGACATCCCGGTCCGGCGTCAAACGAATATTGTACATAGCTGACGTACCTTTCTCTTATATGTGATATCATTGTTCTGAACACAATAAATAAATGTAACTATTCAGCATCTCACGTCCCAAATGCTTCGCATTCGGGACTGTGAGCGTCCAGAGGCGCTCCGCGCCTTGTCCGCCCCGGAAAAAAGATCAAAAACGTTCCGGTGAGCAAGCGCCCCGGCCCTTATTTTGATCTTTTTTCCGGGGTGCTGAATAATTACAAATCAATGCCAAAATAGTGCCTCAACACACTCACAATTATAAGGGAGCGATTATGCAGGAGTTTTATTATGTTTCCGCAGAAGACTCCCGCCTCTGTAGGCGGCGAGATGAATGCGGTCTGTTGACGTAGTTTTTCCTGTTCTCGCGAATACGCGGACGGCGAAACAAAACATATGTTTGCAAATATATGTTCGATGCGGTATACTTAGATATAGCAACAAAATGGCACAGCTGCTCTGCACAGCCACAAGAAAGGATCGTGCGCGAATGTACCACGTCGAATGCATTGACATCCATAAAGACGATATCCTGTTCTCCTACGCTGACAGGGCATCCCTTTGTGCCAATAACATGTACAATGTCGGGGGCTTCTATATCCGAAACCTCATGACCGGCCTTAAGAAGGAAATCCGCTTGCGTACGGAAAATGAGAACTTTGTCATCGGTACTGTGACAGGTTCCATCTCCGGGATCAACGACAGCCTCCGTGATAAATACGAACGGAAGGTCAGAAAGATCCGGGAGACAGAGGGCCTTTCGGAGGAGGAGCGTGCAGGCAGGATCGCAAAGGTGAAACATCTTCAGTTTTCTGCTCCTACTACGGAGAAGTGGTTTGCTTCCTACGGGCTCCTTGACGCCGTCTTCAAGTTCACAGACAACCCGGACTACCGCTCCTTTCACGCGCATGTCGTCCAGAACGCCATTAAGGCATGCTGCCAGGCCTGGAAAGGATATTTTGAGAGCCGGAAGACATTCTCACCTTCCTCCGGCCATACAGGGAAGCCGAAGATCCCCGGGTACAAAAAGCCGGGCGGCAGGACCACCGCAGTACTGAGCAATGTCGCATGCTGTATAAAGCACGGCAGGCTCTATTTTCCATACTGTACGGAAGACTGTACAGAAGGGAATCGGAAGAAGAAGCGTACCCGCCACAGCCTCTGCATTGCCGGTCTGCCGCATGCGGAAAAGGACAAACTGATCGAGGTGCGCATTGTCCCTTACTTCGGGAACTACCAGGTCCAGATCGTCACGGATGACGGTCTGAAGGAAGAAGAATTCCTTCCTGATGAAAGGGATATCATTGCCGCCGACGGGACACCTGCCGGTGTGATGATGCTG
>JAFUFL010000099.1 GCA_017469935.1 Lachnospiraceae bacterium | reverse complement strand
CCATAGCGGCTGCACAGAAGGAGCTGGTTCATGCTGTCCGCGGATTCTCTGGCATATGTGCCCGACAAACCTATAGCAGAAAGCAGCAGCATAAAGAATCCGAGCGCCTGAAAAGACCGGAGCAGGCCCGCCGGCCCCCTGTATGTGCCAAAGACAAATGGCTTCTGAACCTCCGTCTCAAGGCGGTACCAATATTCCTTTTCTTTGTCCGAAAGCCCCTGTCTTTCCATCCGCTGTGCGATTTCTTTTTCTCTCAGCTCATACAGATCTGCCGCCTGCACCTGCGTAAGATCAATGTCCTGCTCCGTCGCGGTGAGAAATACGTCCAGCGTATCCATGACCGGTACGTACTTCTCATACTCCTCCGTAAGTTCCACTGTGTTTTTTCCGTTTTCATACCGAAGTGCAGGTTTCATCTCATCAAGCAGCTGTTCATCGATCACCCTGCCATTCAACTCCTTTACAGCTTCACGAGACACCTGCACTTCTTCAGAGATGGACGAAATTACCAACAGCAAAAGCATGATGACAGAGCCCGCCAATACGATCACATTCACTTTCGTACAGAAAAGCTTTTTGAGTTCAAATTTATATATGGTCAGCATCATATTTCTACCTGACTCTGTATTTTGGAAATATAAAACGACTCCAGATCCCCCTCGCCGGCATGCCATTCCCCCTGCCAGATCAGGCGCCCTTCTTTCATGATCATCAGCCGGTCGGCGATGTGTTCCAGGTCGGATACGATATGCGTGGAGAGCAGCACGATCCTGTTTTTCCCCAGTCCTGCGATCAGCTCCCGGAAACGGATCCTTTCCTGCGGATCCAGTCCCGCAGTCGGTTCATCCATGATCAGCACCTGCGGGTCACCCAGCAGTGCCTGTGCGATCCCCAGTCTCTGCTTCATTCCTCCGGAGTAAGTGCGGACCTTTTTCCGGGCCGCTGGCCCCAGTCCGACCAGTTCGATCAACTCCTCTGTTTTACGGAGCGCATCGCTCCTTGGAAGCCCTTTTACCGCTGCCATGTACAGGAGGAAATCTCTTCCCGTAAACTCCGGATAATAGCCGAACTCCTGGGGAAGGTATCCGAGAATATCACGGTATTCTTCGGAACTCACATCCATTCCGTCACATGTCACTGTTCCACTGGTCGGCACAAGAATCCCGCAGAGAAGACGCATCAGCGTTGTTTTTCCCGCCCCGTTTGATCCCAAAAGACCTGTCACCCCTTCTGTCAGTGTAAAGGACATCCGATCCACTGCAATCTTATTCTTATACTGTTTTGTAAGCCTGTCTGCCGTCAGCTCCATGCCGGTTCCTCCATCCTGGATATCCAATTTCGAACACTGCCCGACAGCCCTCCGACCATCAGGATCATCGCAGCGGCCCATAGGACCGTCCATCTCTCTTCATATAACCACGCAAGAAATACGGGAGCTGCCGCAAAGACAGCGGAAGACAAAAGACAGATCAGCACACTGCCCCATCCGTGGTCCGCCCGCTGCTTTCTCTCATATACAGATCCCAGCCATGCGGCGGTCAGATACGGCACCATCATATAAAGAAATACCCTGAGCAAGGAGTAGGAGAAACAGGGCCTTACCAGCAGGATCACGATCATGAGTCCCAGTGTATTGAATGCGCCCACTATAAACAGTCTCGCGAGCATGACGCTTCGCAAAGAGAATCTGGCGGCATACTCCATCTCCGCCATTTTCCACCGAAAAGATCTTCCGGTCTGGACAAGGATCCCGGCTGCAAGAAACGGCGTCATTGCAAACGGATAATTCCCCGGCCTCAGCCGGCATACCTCTGTGATAAACAGAAGAAGCAGCACCGACAGTACCCATATCCGTTTTTCTATGTATGGGATCTGCCCGACGACGAATTCTCCTTGACTTATAGTCCGCGGGCGCCTGTGCAGAAGTCCCTGCGCCTTCAGCTGACGGAAGAACTCTTCTTTCCTTTCCGGCCCGGGTGCCTGACAGAGCTCCCGGATCTGTCTTTTGACCATTTCGTTATTCATCCTGCTCCGCCTCCATTTCGACTCTGACCTTTTGAAGGATCCTTTTCAGTTTCCTGTACACCGCAAACCTTGAGATCTGATACAGGCCGCTGATCACGGGAACCGGGACATCATTTACATAGCGGAGGAACAGAAGCTCCCTCTCCTCCGTCGATAGTTTCTGCAGAGCATCCCGCAGGACAATCCGATCCGTCAGTGACTGCTCGAAACCTTCCGCCTCCGGAGAATTTATCTCCGGTACATCGGACTCCTCATCCAGGCTGTAGGTTATTGTTCTGTCCCTGTAATATTGGTAACAGAGGTTGCGGGCAATCGTATACAGATACTGCAGCTGACGGTTTTCATCCCGATATGTCCTGCTTCCCAGGAAACGAAGGAAGACTTCCTGTGTCAGGTCTTCCGCCGCATGCCTGTCGTGAAGATGAAAGAACAGATATTGATAAATCCGGTCATATTGATCTTCCAGATTCACTGCGCGCCCTCCTTCCCAAAGTCTTCTCATTAATGTATAACGAAAAATCAACCTGTTTGTGCGCCCGGATCTAAAATGTTACAATGAATCCATACAGTCACTGTTCTCTTTCGAAGGTATTGTTCTATGAACGAAAAGGTGCATATACTAAAGCAGAATATGGAGCAGCGGATCGTCGGCAAGGGGGACGTGATCGACAAGGTCATTCTCACGCTTTTGTCAGGCGGCCACCTTCTCCTCGAAGATGTCCCGGGCGTTGGGAAGACGTCCCTCGCAAAGGCACTGGCGGATTCTCTTTCCCTCTCCTTCGCAAGGATCCAGTGTACGCCGGATACGACGCCTTCCGACATCACCGGACTGTCTGTTTACAGCCCTGCCGAAGGGAAATTCCGGGTCATCCCAGGCCCGGTCATGAACAGCATCGTGCTGGCCGATGAGCTCAACCGGACATCCCCCAAGACGCAGTCCGCTCTTCTGGAGGTGATGGAGGAACACAAAGTGACGATCGACGGGAAAGAGCAGCCGGTCCCTGAACCCTTCATGGTGATCGGCACGCAAAATCCGGCTGAAATGGCAGGTACCTACCCTCTTCCCGAATCCCAGCTGGACAGGTTCATGATCCGGTCCTCCGTCGGCTATCCCGACCCGAAGGCCTCGGAAGATATGGCGAGACGATTCCTCGCGGGGCAACTGCACGACGCAGTGCATCCGGTTCTGACGGCCCGGGATGTCAGGGAAATGCAAAGCGGCGTCGCTGAGATCAGCATCCATGATCACCTGACGGCCTATGCGGTAAACATCATCGATGCCACCCGGAATAAGGCGGAAATTTCCTGTGGCGCGTCCCCCAGGGCCCTCCTCTCCATGCTCCGCTGCGCGCAGGCGCTCGCTTTCATGGATGACCGCAGTTATTGTATACCGGAGGATATCGCCTCCGCGGCCACTCTTACGCTCCCCCACCGGCTCGTTCTTTCTTCCGGCGCAAGGCTGAGCCGCGTGACCGGCGGGGACATGATCGCCAAGATCCTCGCGCAGGCGAAGGTGCCGCGATGAATCTCCGCATCCACCCCGCAGGCGCTGCCATATACCTCTTCTGCCTGGCTTCCTGCGTCGCGTTCGCCAGTTTCTACGGCGGCCCGGTATCCTTCGCGTGGCTGTACGCATGCCTGTTGCTGCTTCCTCTCTCCGCGCTGTATATTTTCCTGAATTATCACTTCCTGCGCCTTTACCAGGAGATCGAAGTCCACCGGGTCGTGCGCGGCGAGGACCACAAATATCTTGCCAAAATAGAGAACGCAGGACCTCTCCCGATCCACAGGATGCGTCTTCGCACCTGGGACGATCGGTGTCACCTCTATGAGATCGAAAACGGGCAGGAGGTCTCCCTCGGTATTTACGAGAAGAAAGAACTGCGCTCCGGCATCAGCTGTATCTACGCCGGCTCCTATGACATAGGGATCCGGAAGGTCGCGTTCACAGATCCCTTTTCCGTATTTACAGTGGAGCTGGAGGTCCCCTGCACCTTCCGGGCCGTGGTCAGCCCGCAGATCACGGATATCGCCGACAAAGTCCTGGACCTTGAGAATCCGGTCAACAGCACCGGCCTGAAGAGCAGGCGTCTTTCCGAGGAGACGCCCGGGAGCGACCTGCGGCCCTATCAGCCGGGTGACCCCCTGCGCGCGATCAACTGGAAGGTCTCGGCGAGATTCTCCGAGCTGGTGACCCGCGTTCCGGACAAGATGGAAAAGCGCACTGTGGCCATCCTGGTGCTGGCTTCTTTCGTCCCGGACAAGATGCAGGACCTCGATTTTTTGAAAAAGCGGGATTTCTTTCTGGAACTCATCGTTTCCGCCGCCTGGCATTTCGGCAGACAGGGAATCCCGGTCCGCCTGGTCTGCCCGGCGGGAAAAGTCAGCGAGTCAACGGTCGATTCCTATGAAAGTTTTCAGGATTCTTACGCTGCCGCTGCAGACGGCATCTTCTACCATTCCGAGGAGGAATATGAAAAGATGCGGAAACTGGCAGCGAACCTGAGGAGCACGTATGACAAGGATACCTGGATTCTTATCAGAGAAGATCCCGGACCGGGCGAAGATACTTGCGTCATTATCGCTTGAGCTGCGCGCCTTTCTCTTTCTGTTTTCTCTGATCATGATTTTCATAGAGGCGTATCAGGCCGCCGGGGGCAGCACGATCCCCCGCGGCCCTTTCGCGCTGACTGCGGCTGCGGCCTTTTTCTTTTACAGTCTCCTCGGGCACGCTTCTTCACTGCTTGTACGCGGGAGGGCAGCTTCGTTCTTTCCGCTTCTTCCGGCAGCTCTTCTTCTCTTTCTTCTGAAAAGGGCAGACGCCCCACTCTTTTTGTCCGCCGCCACGGCATCGGCTGTCGCGGCAAAGCTCTTTATTGACCTTTTCCCGCACATAGACAAAGTGCTGTTGTACGGCGTCTTTTTACTTGACACCGCTGCGGCCTTTCTCTATTTTGGCAGGCATGTGCTGTCGGGAGCTTATCCTTCGGACAAGCTCCTGTTCGTTTCCCTCGTGACGCTCACTCTGGCGTCGGTGCAGGAGCTCCTGTTTGAAAAGCCCCTTTTAAGGAGCCGTGGAGTAGCTTTCCCTTTCTTCTATTTTGCTCTTCTGGGCATACTTGTGGCCATGTTTCCCATGCGTCAGAAACCGATTGACTGGACGCCGGTCGCCGAGGCGGGCGGGCGCGTACTCCACAGGGCACAGGATATGGTTGACAGCGCGGCTTACTATCTGTCGTCCATGTGGGGCGGATCCTACACCGCCGGATATAGTTCCCTGGAAGTATCGGGCGGCAGAATAGAGGGCTCGGGCCGCACCGAGATCCTCCTGGAGACTTCTGAGAAGCCCTTTCATGAATACAAGGACGAAGAGACTTCCAAAGACATGAGGGTCCGCCGGACGCTCCGGCTTGCAGGCGGCGCGGGCGCCAACATGACGAGGCTGGTCAGTTTTCTGCGATTTCTGCATGCCGGCAATGTGGACAGGAAATACGCCGCGCTGTTCTCGAAGTTGTCAGAGGTGGATGTGGAATACGCCTATCTCAATACCCCCGATCTGATCGCACCTGTAGGTGCGCTCTTTATCGACGATGGCTCTAAGGATGCAGGCGGGGCAGTTTATGGCGGAAGTTCGCCCGAGAATGCTGTGCACAAAAAGGGATATCGGTTTACTGCCCGCTATCTCGATCTCGACTACGGAAGTCCTTATCTGGCCGCGCTCATCAGAAAGGCCGGCGATGCAGAGCGGGATGACTCCCTCTCTTACGAAGAGGCCTGCCGATACTTTAAGGAATTGTATGGCGTGAAACTCGGCAGTATTTTGACAGAGGATGCGTATGAAGAAACTGCGGAAGGGTCTTACAGTGCCGCGGATCTCGACACGGACGGCGTGAGCGACGCGCTGCGGGAGTTGGCGGGACAACTCACAAGTGATGTCCCGGGGGAGTACGACAAGTGCAGGGTGATCGAGGGATATCTCAGGCAGTACCCCTACCGGACGGACGCGGTCGGCGGACACGATCCGCATTCCACAATGGGCACAGCCGCGGGAATGGCCGACATAGCTGACCGCTTTCTCTTTGAGACCGGGGCCGGCTACTGCGTGCATTATACTTCTTCGATGGTAATGCTGCTTCGGCTCTCGGGAATTCCTGCCCGGGCCGTCTCAGGATACTTGTACGTATTTCCCTTCGATAAGGCGGATGCTTACGAAGTGAGCGGGGACTGCGCACACATCTGGCCTGAGGCGTATATTCGGGGTGTCGGATGGGTGCCCTTTGAGCCGACCGGCGCATACAGAACTGCCGAGGAGTACACGTGGCACAGAAAGCCTGCCACTGCCCGAAATGACGCCCAATCCTCTTATGCCCCGCCGATTCCTTCTCCGGTACCGGTGCCGGATGTCCCTGACGACGGGAAAGCCTCCGGCGATACATCAGTCATGACTTTCGGGCAGGCTATGAGGATCGCATTACCTACCGTCCTGAGCGTCCTCATTACTCTCGCCGCGCTGCTCCTTGGTACACTCGCGGCCGCAAGGCTCCGCTACCTGCGCGCCACGCCTGAAAAGAAGCTCGCCATGGATGTAGACAGGATCAAAAAAAGCATCCGCCGGCAGTCCGCGGAGGATTTTGCCGACAGAGGCCTTTTATCCGACTATACGGCCAGGGCGCCCGAGGCGCTCCGCCCGGATGTTCAGAGAGTATTCGACACTTACTACAAGGTGGTTTACGGAAGCAGCGCTGTCTCCGCCTCAGACAATGAGCTTGCCGCAAGCGTTCGCAAGCAGCTGCAATGAGTCAGAGCAGGTCTTCACCATAAGACCTGCGTCGCGATTCCTCCGAACAAAACAACCAGGATTATAAGCCAGATCAGCTCCGGCAGCGCGCGGTTGGCCAGAAGGCCGATACACTCCCGGACAAACGCGTTGGGCCAGAACCACCACTTTGTCTTACTGCCCAGTCCCTCCGCGCGGAGTCCTGCCAGACCCGCCCAGATGCCGCTTCTGAAGACGTGGTAGTTTGTCGTCACAAAGATCACATTCTTGTCATTTGCGTTTCCTTCCCGCTCCTCGATCAGTTTTTTGGAAAATGCCATGT
The DNA here is from genome assembly GCA_017469935.1 of Lachnospiraceae bacterium. GTDB lineage: Bacteria > Bacillota > Clostridia > Lachnospirales > Lachnospiraceae > CAG-791. Next base: position 6,436 of record JAFUFL010000099.1, on the reverse strand, counting down.
TCTGATACGTGTTGCGGGACTGGTTTTCTTCCAGGATCACCCGCTCCGGGATCCCGCACGAGCGAAGGTAGTTCCCCATCGCTTCCGCCTCGGGCATGGGCTCGTCACCGCCCTGTCCGCCGGACGGAATAAGGATGGCTTCCCTTCCCTGCGCCATCTGCGCCCTCCAGAACTCGATTGCCTTATCGACGCGCCCCCTAAGAAGCGGGGGAAGCGTTCCGTCTTTTCGAAAGCCGCAGCCCAGGATCAGAATGTAATCCTGTACCGGCGCGGGAACATGCCTTGCCGCCCGGAGTCCACTGACCACAGAGCCGATGAGTATGCACTCAAAATAGGTATACACCGTAAAGTACACGCACTGCAGTGTGTACAGGATCATGATCCGCAACTGCGATCCGGCGTAATCATGCAGTATAAGCCAGATGCCGAAGGCTTCGCCGCCGATCAGTGCAAAGCCGATCCCCAGTCCCAGAATATTTTGCACACGAAAGCTCTCATGCCGCAGAAGCGCAAGATTGCTCACGATCATCAAGACAGCGAATCCGAGCATCACCGGCATCATAAGGAAAGAGAACATAAAGCCCGACATACTGAAGCTCTCGTAGACAAAGCGCATAAACTGCATATTGATCCGGAGCAGGCGCTGCACCAGAATATAAGTGAAATTCAGCCCGCTCACCGCGCAGAACATGCCTACGCCGAAGGCCCAAATCGAATCGTAAGAATACAGCTGCGGACCGCTGCGCCTTACAAAATGCAAAATACTGATCACCGCAAGACCTACGAGGAACACCGCGACCGCGGCGATGACGGCATTGTCACCCGTAAAGTTTTTGGACTGCATGGAATGGGTTGTCCCCAGCGCGGTGACGTGCAGCGCATCGTAGAACATCATTTCCTGCGTATCGCTGTTCAGCACGGTCATCGCGTAGTCGCCGGGCTGCTGCGGCCGAAGAACGATCACAAGATCTCTGCCCCCCAGGTACATCTCCTCGACGGGAATTTCCCGGTCATTCTCCCAACTGATCCGGATCTTCTCTTCTTCCGGAATATTCATGACGCCGAGCGGTATGCACATCTCAAACCGATTCCCGGCCAGAATCCGCCCGACGATCAGGATCAGGACGCACACTGCTGCCAGCGCCGCTACCTGCAGATATATCTTTTTCCTCTGTTTGTCCAATTCTGTTCTCCTATATGCTGTCGCGCCTCCATGATGCTGCGACCTATAATCTTTTCTATGTAAGAGGGTCCCATATGTCCTCTGCCTACTTTTTAAACAGGTCTTCCAGCGTAACTATGTTAATAAAGTCTTCGCTGTACTCATTCCGCTTTAATCCATACGTTGTTATCAGTGTGTTATGAACTGCTATTCTTGGCGACACCATATCCAACACCATTTTTTTTCTCCTGACGAGAGTGAAGTGATAATTCCGATCAACGAAAAATTCATCATTATAGAATTTGACCTCGCACATGTTGATTACATTGTCTTTTCTTTCAATAAGCAGATCTATCTGCGCTCCGGCAGAGTCTTCATCTCCTCTCTTTGCCCATAGGGATTCTTTCGTTGAAACCCCGCTGATTCCAAGTGCTGCTTTAATCTGTCTGATGTGATTAAAACAAACATTTTCAAATGCATACCCTTTCCAGGCAGTGACCATTCCGGAGTCAGCAATATTTACCCACGAGAGGTTCTGTTTATGCAGGCCGCTTTTGACAAATCTGAGATAAAAAATACAGAATGGATCAACGAGTTTATAGTACTCTTCTTTCCTGCTGCAGCCAAACGAGCAATACTTTATTATAAATGATCCTGATATGAGCGCTTTCAGGTAATTTGAAAACTCTCCGCTGTTTGCTATTCCGGTTTTTGCCAGAACTTCCTGTCTGGTCAGTCCCCGGTTCTTGCTGCCAATGGCTTCTACAATGGACTTCATCGTATCGGGATTTACGAACAGTGATGAAAACAGCCTTTCATACTCCTCCTTAAGCGGAGCATTGCTTTCGAAGAAAACAGTGTCAATATTCTGCGCAAGGCTCTTTTTCCTGTCAAAATATCTGAGATAATAAGGAATACCGCCCACAGCCATGTAGGCAAATGTGATATCATATCTGGATATTTCAAACCCCTTTGCTTTGAAATACTCTTCGCACTCATAAAGCGAAAACGGATCCAGTTTTATCCGGTAAGTGATACGGCCATAGAGACCGCCATGATTGTTGATCAGATTGTCCATAATCCAGGACGTTGAGCTCCCACATACAATGACCATAATATTGCTTCTATGACAAGCCCATCCATTCCAGAATGCCTCAAAACCTGTCATAAATCCGGACCTCGGAGTGTCCAGCCACTGTATTTCGTCAATAAAAACAAGCAGCCTGTTTTCACTGTCATCTCGCTCCTGAAGATAATCCTCAAGCATATAGAATGCATCAAGCCATGAAGCCGGTTGTTTGCTCTTCTTCATTCCCTGCATGAGCAGCGACCTGTAGAAATGCTTTAGCTGATCCTTCATTTTGCTTATTCTTCCGGAGGTGGTTCTGTACCGATCATCTATTGGTGACAGTCCGGAATGATAAAAAGTCATGCGCTTTTTAAAAGTTTCATCAACAAGGAATGTCTTCCCGACTCTTCTTCTTCCGTATAAGGCAACCAATTCAGCGCTGCCGCTGTCATATAGTTCATTTAGCTTTTCAATTTCTTTTTCTCTTCCTATGATCATATCAAAACCCCTTATGACTGACTGTGCTATATTTTTCTTCCTGACGAATTTATCCCTTTTTCAAGAAAAATATAACACACTTTCCGGGCTTCATCTATCAAAATCTTGTTATATTTTTCTCAGTGCCCCGAGATTCGTGATCTTTGTGGCCGATACAGGGATGGATATCCGCGTGGCAGACATCGATCACCTCCACCGAATGTCCGGCCTCCGAGGGGGAACACCTTCCTCTCCGCACGTGCATGCGTCCCCGCAGGGCATGGATCATTCCCTGTTTTTAAGCACCTCCGCCGGTGTCACCCTGTCAATCTTACGCACCAGCAGCGCATTGATCACAAAGTACATGCCCATGATCACGGCAAAAAGTCCCACGTAGACCAGCGGGCTCATCGACAGATCCATTGCGCACGCCACATTGGAAATAAAATAGGGGTAAATCGCATCGATCGTCTTCTTGGCCAGAGGAATTGCGATCAATGACCCGAGTGCGACAAAGTACATATTTCCGTTCAGGTAGAGCTTCCGGATTTCGCCTCTCCGATAGCCGAAGATCTTCATCAGCGAGATATCATACGACGCCCGGTCCACCATGACGCCCATCATCAGATAGAGCACCACAAAGAAGATGAAGCCCGAGACGATCGTCATCGTATAGATCATGGACGCCATCAGATCCACAAATACATGCCCCGCCTGCTCGATCTGCGCCCTGCTCACCGTCGAGAGAAGTTTCCCGCTGTCGATGGGAAGTTGACGGTCGGAGAAGACCACGTTGTAGTAGTCCTCGTCCTCGCCAAACATCTCCCGCATCTCGTCGATATCCATGAACACGGTAAAATTCGGCGAATACTGCACGATGCTGTCCACCCGGAAGGCGTGGTACTGTTCGGCCTCCCTGTCCTCCAGGACCACGGTCTCTCCCTCCTTAATGTCGTATTTCTGCGCCATGGCGGAGGAGATGGCGACATCCTTGCGTCCTTTGGGAACAACCGCGTCAAAATAGGGATTCTCCGTATTCGTTCCCAAAAGTGTCACTTCGAGGTTGTAGCCGAAGCGCTCCTTGTTCAATGTTTTGGCAAAGGCAGGGATGCCTCCTTCCGGCACTTTTTTGTCCGGGTACTTGTACATGTACATATACTCATAGTGCGTGTCTGCGAGGTTGTCCACTTCCACGTGGCGGCACATGACGTAGCAGTCCACGGCGATGAACACGAGGGCCAGCGAGACGTACAGGCCGACCGCCATGGTGATGGCCGCGCGCAGCTCACGCAGTATGCGGCGGATCCGGAAGCGGCTGATAAAGCCCATCTTGCCCAGGTTCAGGCGCTTGCCGGAGGCCTCCTTGCGCCCGCCGCGCAGCAGAAAGAGGGCTGTGCAGGACAGTTTCTTTCGGATCACGACGCTGTTTACGATCACGGCAATGACAGGCGGCAGGACCAGCCCGTACAGCAGTGTATAGGGATAGACTTTCAGCGGGATCGCCGGGACGGAAAAGTACAGGTAGGTGTCCATCATCTGGTAGGACACGCCGATGGGCGAGTGGGCGAGCAGCGTTCCGATGATGCCGCCCAGAGCCGTCACGATCGCCGGCAGGAGCATGTAGTGGCGCAGCAGGTCCCGGCGGTTTACGCCCAACGAGTAGAGCGCGCCGATCACGCTGCTCTCCGCGTCGATCTCATGAATCGTGAAGACCGCGATCACATAGGAAAACAGCGCCAGAACGATCACGCCCGCCACCAGGCTGGCGTATTTGTTGATCTCCACGTCCGCAGCCGCGCCGCCGACCCTCATGTTGTCCCCCCGGGGCACGAACATCTGCAGGTTGTGGATGTCGGGCTCGATCTGTTCGCGGAGCTTCTGCGCCTCATCGTCGTCGCCGAGAAGCGGGTTGTCCAGCAGGTCCAGGATCATCTGCGCGTCGCCGATGCGCCGCTTCATGTAGGCCTTGAAATAGGGATCTTCCGCCTTTTCCCAGTTAAAGGGAAAGGCCTCAATGGCTTTCCGCACGTCGTCGTCCGTCAGGGTACTGTCTTTTTTTCTGTAGGCATAGATGTACTTCTCCGACTCGAGCGCCTGTCCCGATTCTTTCATGGCCTGATAGGCCCCGGGCGTCACAAATCCGGTGCCGAACTGGGCGCTGTCGATCGTGCTGTCCGCCATCTTCTTGAGGGGACTCTCATAATCGGCAGTCGTCCCGATCCCGGTGACGGCAAATGTCCTGCCGCCGATCACGACAGGGTCGCCGATCTGCAGTCCATGGACTTCCATAAAGCGCTTTTCCAGGACAATCTCGTCCTCTGTTTCTGCCTTCCTGCCGTCGTCGAGCTGCACAAGGTTGATGGATTCCCGATCCTTGAACAGGCGGATCGTGGCTCCGCTCCTCTCGGCGACGTCCAGGTAGAACTGCTCCTGCACTTCTACTCCCATATCGGTCAATTCCTGCAGCTGCTCGCTCCTCAGCGGAATAAAGGTCTCCCACTCGCCGTCTTCGACGTTATTTTTCTGCGCAAACAGGGCGGTTCCGTCAATGACGTTCTGGGCGGCCCCCAGAAGGCTCACCACTATAAATACTCCCAGGATCACAAGAAGACTCAAGGCAAGATATCTTCCCTTGTGCCGCCTCAGATTTCGCAGCACCCGTTTTCTCAGTACTTTTTGCATGTCTGCTGCCGTTCCTTCCTACGTTTAACGCACGCGGTGCGGGCTGCCCTTTGCCAGCATCTTCCTTTCCGCTCGCGCCTAACGTTCGAGTTCTTACAGATCCGTCAGCTCCGCAGCCGGGACGAGGACCTCGTTCTGACTGCACTCGCTGATCTCTCCGTCCTTGATGATGATCACGCGGTGGACCATCTTGCGGATCGCATTGTTGTGAGTGACGATCATCATGGTCGTCCCGTACTTGCGGTTAATGGTCTCGAGGAGGATCAGGATGCTTTTGGATGTCTTGGAATCCAGCGCGCCGGTGGGCTCGTCGCACAGAAGAAGTACCGGATTCTTGATCAGCGCTCTCGCGATCGCCACTCTCTGCTGCTGGCCGCCGGAGAGCTGCGCGGGAAACTTATCGCCGATTCCGGCTATGCCCAGCGTCTCCATAAGCTCTTCCGCCTGCAGCGGATTTTCTGAGAGAAACTCGCAGACTTCTATATTTTCGCGGACCGTCAGATCCGGCACCAGGTTGTAGAACTGGAAGATGAATCCCAGCTTATCTCTCCTGTAGTCGGAGAGCTTGTCCAGGGACATGCCCGCGATCTCGGTTCCGTCCACCTTGATCGATCCGCCGTCCGGGACTTCCAGCCCGCCGATGCAGTTGAGGAAGGTCGACTTTCCGCTGCCGCTGGGGCCTTGTATGACGCACATCTCTCCCTTTTCCACGCCTGTGCTGATGCCTTTGAGAACCTTGACTCGGTTCTCGCCTTCGCCGTAGAACTTGACCAGATCTTCTACTTCAAGAAACATTTGCCACTCCCGTCTGTATTGCTGCCGGGCTTTAAACCCTTTTTTATTGGTTAGTCATATCTATCTCTAGAATTATAGCGCTAACCGTCATTCCAAACAAGGGGACTTTGTTCCACGAAAAAAGGCCGCCACAAAGTGGCAGCCTTTAAGATCCCGCTTCCGTGCTCCGCTCACGCAACAAGCCATTTATACTTCTCGACGCTGTAGAGCGGAATAAAAGGAATCAGTCTAGGTGTAGTCTTTACATATTT
>JAFUFL010000012.1 GCA_017469935.1 Lachnospiraceae bacterium | reverse complement strand
TGCATCCTGTGCGATTTCTTCTGGTGTGGCAGTGGCTGCGTCCTGAGCGGCTTCTTCCGTTGTGGCAGAGACTGCATCCTGTGCGGGTTCTTCTGTCGTGGCAACGGCTGCGTCCTGAGCGGCTTCTTCCGTTGTGGCAGAGACTGCATCCTGTGCGGGTTCTTCTGTCGTGGCAACGGCTGCGTCCTGAGCGGTTTCTTCTGTCGTGGCCGCGGTCGCAGATTCGGAAGCATTTTCGGTCTGTTCGGTAGAAACAGGTTCCGCTGCTTCCTTTACAGAATTTTCTTCAATAACCGGATCTTCTGCCTGCGGAGTTTCTGCTGCGGCTTCCGCGGAAGCAGATGCATCTGCGGTTTCATCGGCATCGATTTCAGAAGTTTCTTCATTTATGACTGTATCGGAAGATTCATCTTCCCCGGAGATGACGATAATCTCAAATTCAATAAGTAAGGGATCCTGATCAGCGTCGCCTGAGATGCTGAGAGAGATCTTGCCGGCGCCGGCGGATTGTGCAGTGATCACGCCTTCATCGTCGATGGAGATGATCTCGGGTGCATCGCTGCTCCATTCAGATAGGACGGGAGAGTCGGAGCCCTGTTCAATGTGAGCAGTAAGCCTGCGGGTTTCACCGACTTCTATGGTGTACTTTTCGGCTTCTGTCTCTTTCCCGGACTCTGTCAGAGTTACATCATTTTCGTCTTTTACTTCTACTACCAGGGGAGTCTGCTGAGCTGCTTCGGAAATAGTATCGGTCTCGGCTGCAAATGCCTGTGTGGTGTAAAGACCTGCTGAGACAGGTGATATTGCCAGGCATCCGGCAAGAATTAAAGCTATTTTGCGTTTCATAGAAAAACTCCTCCGTGAAATATTAACAACATTTACATAGATTATAACGAAGAGATGACACAATTGCAAATATTAAATACAAATTCTGTAACAAATTCTTAATAAATGTAATAACGAGGGAGTCTGGAAGTGTTGAATAGAGTTGATTTAGCCGGGAAAAAGAGAAGAAAATAAGAGATGCGGAGTGAATTTTGATCTTAATATAGATTGTGTATGGTGGGGGGTAGAATGTCAGAAAGTGTTACCATTTAGGGGTACAGATCGGAATGAAATTCGCCCCTGAAGCGCAACAAAAAAAGCTTGTGAAAACATGGTTCTCACAAGCTTTTCGCTTCGTGCGCCTCCAGGGACTCGAACCCTGGACACCCTGATTAAGAGTCAGGTGCTCTACCAGCTGAGCTAGAAGCGCTTATTGATTTGTGTCTTGAAAAAGTTTTCTTATTCGCGACGCAAGTGTTATTATAGGGGAAGAGTTTTGAAAATGCAAGCCTTTTTTATTTTTTTTTACAGAGGAAGGATATGATATTTGATACACATGCACATTATGACGATGAAGCTTTTGACAATGACAGGGAAGAACTGCTGGAGTCGCTCCCCGGAGCGGGGATCGGAACGGTTGTAAATATAGCGGCATCGCCGGAAAGTATAGACGAATGCCTGAAACTTGCTCACAAATATCCGCACGTTTATTGCGCGCTGGGAATTCATCCCGAGCACTGCGCGGAGATGTCGGACGCTCTTTTGGAAGAGATCAGGGTAAAGCTTCAGGATGAGAGGGCACTGGCAGTCGGCGAAATCGGCCTGGACTACTACTGGCCGGAGCCGGATCACGAGATTCAGAAATATTGGTTCGCCAGGCAGCTGCAGCTGGCCGTGGAGGAAGATCTTCCCATAGTCGTCCATTCCAGGGAAGCGGCGGCAGATACAATGCGGATCTTGAAAGAAAATCATGACGGAAAGACCGGAGGCGTGATACACTGTTATTCCTACAGTGCAGAACTTGCAAAAGAGTATGTCAAGATGGGTTACTATATAGGGGTGGGAGGAGTTCTGACCTTCAAGAATGCCAGGAAACTGGTGGAAGTCGCACAGCAGATCCCGCTTGAGAATCTTCTTCTGGAGACAGACTGTCCGTATCTGGCGCCGGTTCCTTATCGCGGAAAGCGCAACAGCTCCCTGTATCTGCCTTATGTAGTGACGAAGCTGGCACAGATCAAGGGGATCACGGAAGAGGAAGTAATCCGCGTCACGGAGCAGAACGCAATAAAGATGTACCATTTATAACTTATCAGAGGTTTTTAATATGAGAGAAATTTTGGCTTCACCGGGGGCGACCCGGTATATTTTGGAAAAATACGGGATCAGGGCGCGCAAGAAGTACGGCCAGAACTTTTTGATCAACGCGGACCTGATCAGAGGCATTATTGATGCCGCGCAGATCACGGAGGACGACTGCGTGCTGGAGATCGGGCCGGGAATCGGCAGCATGACGCAGCTTCTGTCGAAGGCGGCCGGGAAAGTCATCTGCGTCGAGATCGACGAGAGTCTGCGTCCGGTGCTGGCGGAGACGCTGGAGGACTGCGACAATGTCAAAATATTGTGGCAGGACATTCTCAAGACGGACCTGCGGCAGATCTGTGAGGATTATAATGGAGGAAAGCCGCTCAAGGTGGTGGCCAATCTTCCGTATTATGTGACGACGCCGATCCTGATGCAGCTTTTGGAGCAGAAGAATGTGTTCACGAGCATCACGGTTATGGTGCAGAAGGAAGTGGCGGACAGGATCCGGTCAGGGCCCGGAAGCAAGGAATACGGGGCGCTGTCGCTGGCTGTGCAATATTTTGCCGAGCCGGAGCTGGCACTGAACGTGAGCCCCTCCAATTTCATCCCGCGGCCGGGGGTGGACAGCTGCGTCCTGTGCCTGAAGGCGTATGCGGAGCCACCGGTGGAGTGCAGCGAGAAGGTCATGTTCGCCCTGATCCGGGCGGCTTTCAACCAGAGGCGCAAGACGCTGGCAAACGCGATCTCCCACGGCTATACGCTCGGCGGAAAGCAGTACACCAGGGAAGAAGTGACGCAGGCGCTTGAGAAAATCGGACTGCCGCCGACCGTCAGGGGAGAGGACCTCTCGCTGGAGCAGTTCGCGCTTCTCTCGCTCCTTCTGGACCCCGGGACGGGCGGCGAAGAATAAGGCGTCGACTCCATAGGGAGGCAGTCTTTCGCCGGACCCGGAGCAGGGCAATTGAGCCAACAAGAAGGGCATTGTTTTTTGACATTGCCATAGGCGTATGATAAACTGAAATTAGTAAATTTGCCCTGTTTTTCAATGGGTAATGGCCGGTTTGTAGTAAATTGTGACGAGTAACTGACCGAGGTCTAAAGTTGGATAAATATGAACTTAAAGTTACGATCAATGAAATAGATTCACTGATCGCACGGCGTCGCTTCAAGGATGCAGCCGAGGTGGCTGATTCGGTAGACTGGCGCAGAGTGAAGAATGTCAGGACGCTCTGCAGGATCAGCGACGTCTATAAAATAAATAAAAGATACCATGACAGCAAGCGGGTTCTGGAACTGGCTTATGCCAAGAGCCCGTACGGAAGGCAGATCATTTTTTCACTGTGTGAACTCGAACTGAAACTGGGAAATTATGTGCGGGCACTGCAGCTCTATAACGAGTATATCAATGTGGCGCCCAGAGACGCGGACCGCTATGTACTTCAGTACAAGCTGTACAAGGCCCAGAATGTGAGCGTAAACGAGAGGATCGCCGTCCTCGAGGAGATGGCCAGGTATGATTTCAGGGACAAATGGGCCTATGAACTGGCCAGGCTCTATCTGGAAGCCGGAGAGAGAACGCTGTGTGCTTCCGAGTGCGATGAGATCATTGCCTTTTTCGGATATGGCAAATATGTGTATAAGGCACTGCAGCTGAAAGCCTCTTTTACGGAACTGACTGAAAAGCAAAAGGCGCTTTACAGAAAGATGAACGGAGAAGAGGAGGAAGTTCCGCAGGCGGAGACGGTACAGGAACCGGAGCGGCAGGCGGAGCCCGCAGAAGCTGCGCAAGCCGGTCCCCGGGAGGAAACCTCCGAAGAGGCTGCGGCCGGGAAACCCGAAGCGTGGGACGAGAGCGGCGGAGACACTTACGACAGTGACCGGTCAGAGGCGGAAAGCGCCGCGGGAGCGGAGCCGGACCAAAATGAAGCGGAGCCGGAGCCGGCAGATCCCGAAGGCGGAGCCCCTCGGGAAGAGGAACCGGAACGAACCGACCATGCCGGGGAGGAGCCCGGCGGCCGGGACGAGCAGGGATTGGAGCCCGCACAGCGGGAGTCCGTGCAGCCGCAGGAGTCCGTTGATTCCATTCCCGCTCTCAACAGGGAGCCGGAGACCGCGGAAATACCCTGGGAGTACGAGGAGTACGAGGTCAGCCCCAGAGAGCTGAAAAGGAAAAAGAGGACAACAGAGAAGGAACGGGGAAAAAACCGCAGACAGGATTCGGCTTCGAGAAGGAAAACGCGCGGGGCGGAGACACACGATCGGGAGGCTGACGTGCCGTCGACTCCGGACCATGCGGTGTTTGAGGACCATTCCTTTGAAGTGGGCGGTATGGACGAGCCCATGTTCTCTCAGGAGAAGATGCAGGAGACGGTGGCCAAGGGACTCCGGGACCTTGAAAACTACGACACGGTCCTTATGCAGGAGACCGACGGACAGTATGCCATGGTCATGCAGGAAGAGCCCAAACCCGACAAGCAGATCACGGGACAGCTGAGTCTCGAGGAGATCATGCAGGAGTGGGAGAAGGTCAAGAGGGATTTCTACGAATCCAACGGCCTTGAGGCGGACGAGCCCCGGGAGCCGGGGGACGAGACGGTAAAGGTGCCGCCGCTTATGAGAGACGGAAGGTCCGGAGAGGGCGGTGCAGCTTCGTCGGGGACCAAGTCATGGGATCCGGGGGAAGTTCGCAAGGCACTTCAGATCAGAGATAACGACGAAGGCAACGAGGGATATGATACCAGCCTTTTCGTGACGGAGGGCGGGGGAGACTTCCCGAAAGAATTCACGGTTGAGCAGATGACGCTCACCACCACCGACAGAAAGCGCAAGACGACGGGGCATATGTATCTTCACTCCGAGGATTCCATCCGGCAGCTGTCGGACGCTCTGGGAAGGATCTTCCTGGAAGGCGGCAGGGGAAATGTCGTGATCACCGGTGACGAAGGCGCGGGAACACTGAGCCTGTCGAGAGAGCTGGTGCGCAGGTACCGGCAGATCAACCCTAATTTCGTCGGGCAGATCGCCAAGTCGGAAGGCATATATATCACCAGGGAGAACGTGGTGCGCGTGATTCCCAGAATGCCGTTCGGAGCGCTGATCATCGAGAGAGCATCGCGGATGTCTGAGGAGGGCGCCGCAGCGCTGTGCGAGATGCTGGCGGTTCCGGAGCGGAGCATTCTGATCATCATGATAGACAGGAAGGGCGTCATGGACGCATTCCTGAATGATCATCCCAGACTCAGGGAAATGTTCCCGGCCAGAGTGGACATAGCGGCTCTGAGCGTGGACACGCTCCTGGGATATGCGAGGGAGTATGCCGGCAAGCAGCAGTGCGAAATCGATGAGTACGGAATCAGTGCCCTGCAGAGCAGGATCCTGTCCATGCAGACTATAGAGCACAGCGTCACGCTGGAAGACATTCGGGATATCGTGGATGAGGCGATCTATTATGCAAGCCGCAAGACGATCTCGAGCCTTGTGGATTCCTTCTCCCGCAGAAAGGGAGGAGCGCAGAGAATTATTCTGAGGGATAAGGATTTCCTTCATTATTGAGATACATTTATACAGCGCACGCCGAAAGGACGAAACAGAAGGGGTCTGACTTTTGGCAGGTGCGCAGGCAGGCACCCGGCTCCGGCACGGAACAGGCGGGAGAAGACGGGGCGGAAAACAGAATCAGGAGGTAGGGTATTATGGCAGTCAGAAAAGCAGCTAACAGTACGGCGGAAAAGAAAACGAAGACGGCGGAGGCGAAGGGCAGGAAAACGGTCGCCAAATCGGTGAAAAAGCCTGCCGCAGTCAAGGAGGCAAAAGACAACAGGATCTTCATTTCCAACGACGACGCCTATTGGTTCGGCAATGGGACGCACTATCAGATCTATAAGAAGCTTGGCTCCCATCCGTCCGAGGAGAACGGAGAGAAAGGTATGTTCTTTGCGGTCTGGGCGCCCAATGCAAAGGCTGTCCACGTGATCGGCACTTTCAACGGCTGGAACGAGGAACAGTATCCGATGAAGGAATTCAACGCGGGCGGAATCTGGACGCTGTTCATTCCCGGCATCGGCGAGGGAGAACTGTACAAATACTGCATCACGACCGCTGCCGGCAGCAAGAAGTATAAGGCAGATCCTTATGCGAACTGGTCAGAACTTCGCCCCGGAAACGCGTCGCGCACCGTGGATATTTCGGGTTATAAGTGGGGCGACACCCGCTGGATGAACGCCCGCAAGGGGAAGGACCCCAACCGCGAGCCTCTGGCCGTTTATGAGTGCCATATCGGCTCCTGGATGAAGCACCCCGACGGAACGGCAGACGGCTTCTACAACTACAGAGAGTTCGCGGACCGTCTGGTCGACTATCTCAAGGTCATGAAATTTACCCATGTAGAGCTCATGGGCATTTCCGAGCATCCTTTTGACGGCTCCTGGGGCTATCAGGTGACGGGCTACTATGCTCCCACATCCAGATACGGCCATCCCAAGGATTTCATGTACCTGGTGGACACGCTGCACAAGAACAATATCGGCGTCATCCTTGACTGGGTGCCCGCTCATTTCTGCCCCGATGATTTCGGCCTCGCCGAATTCGACGGCACCTGCATCTATGAAGATCCCGATCCGCGCCGCGGCCAGCATCCCGACTGGGGCACAAGGATCTTCAATCTGGCAAAACATGAAGCGTCCAACTTCCTGATCGCAAACGTGCGCTACTGGATCAACGAGTACCACATCGACGGCATCCGAGTCGATGCAGTGGCTTCCATGCTGTATCTGGACTACGGCAAGAAGGAAGGACAGTGGCTTCCCAACAAGTACGGCGGAAACGAGAACCTCGATGCGATCGAGTTCTTCAAGCACCTCAACTCGGTGATCAAAGGCGAGTATCCGGGATTCCTTACCATTGCCGAGGAGTCCACGGCATGGCCCAAGATCACGGCAAAGCCCGAGGACGGAGGACTTGGCTTCTCCTTCAAGTGGAACATGGGCTGGATGCACGATTTCTGCGAGTACATGAAGCTCGACCCGATCATGAGAAAGGGCGATCACAACGGTCTCACCTTCGCGATGAGCTACAACAGTGCGGAGAAGTATATTTTGCCTCTGTCCCACGACGAGGTCGTGCACCTGAAGTGCTCCATGGTCAACAAGATGCCCGGCTACAAAGTGGACAAGTACGCGAACCTGCGCGTGGGCTACACTTTCATGTTCGGCCACGAGGGCAAAAAATTGCTCTTCATGGGACAGGAATTCGGCCAGGAGCATGAGTGGAACGAAGCGACCGAGCTCGAGTGGTGGAGACTGGAAGAAGGCAAGGACGACAATTATCTCAACATCGGCATGAAGTATTACATGCAGAGACTCCTCGAGATCTACAGAAGCCACAAGTGCCTGTATGAGATCGACGACGACTGGGCCGGCTTTGAGTGGATTAACGCGGACGACGCGGACAGAAGCATTTATTCCTTCTTCCGCAAGTGCCCTTCCCAGAAGAAGAGCCTTCTGTTCATCCTGAACATGACGCCCGTCAAGCGCGAGGGATACAGAGTGGGTGTTCCGGTGCGCAAACAGTATAAGCTCCTTCTCAACAGCACGGAGCTTGTGTTTGGCGGCGACGGCGAAACGAGCGTTCCCGAGGTAATCAAGGCGCAAAAGGGAGAGTGCGACGGCCGTGAGCAATACCTTGAGTTTGATCTTCCGGCTTATGGAGCAGTTATATTTGAATTTTCATTGTAAGAGGTTGCGATATGAAAAAGAGTCATGAGTCGGCGGAAGATTATCTGGAGACAATCCTGATTCTCCGCGAGAGAAAGGGAAATGTCAGATCGATCGATATCGTCAATGAGATGAACTATTCAAAACCCAGTATCAGTATCGCTATGAAGAAACTCAAATCCGAGGGTCTGGTGGAGATGGATCTGAACGGTTATATCTCCCTGACTCCCCACGGAGAAGAGATTGCAAGGCGAATTTATAAAAGGCACCAGCTCCTGGAGAAGGTGCTGGTAGCGATGGGCGTTGATGAAGAGACGGCCGCGGAAGAAGCGTGCCGCATCGAACACGTTATCGACGACAATACCTACGAAAAGATCAACGAATTCTACGAAAAGCACATGGCCGGTGCCTATCAGTAGGAATGGAAACAGCGGCCCGCGATGCGGGCCATGACAAGGAGGCTGTTGTGGGGACTATTTTGAAAGTTCCGCATATAGAGCAGACGGATGAATGGCCGGCAGGTGATGAATGCCTGTGCGCGGTTATGCTTCTGCGCTATTTGGGGATCAGGATCAGCGTGAATGAATTTGTGGATTTCTTTCTGCCGCAGGGACAGATGAGGCGCAAGGAGGGACAGCTGAGCGGCCCCGATCCGGACAAGGAATTCGCCGGAAGTCCCTACGACAGGAACTCTTACGGATGCTATCCGGGCGTGCTCATCAAGGCGATGAACGACTGCTTTGCGCAGAAGGGACTGCCTTACAAGGCGGAGGACGCGACGGGAAGATCGACCGATGAGCTCCTGGCCGAAGGCATAAACAAAGGAGTGCCGGTCATTTACTGGGCGAGCGAAGGAATGAAGCCGACCCATCCCGGATACAGCTGGGTATGCAAAAAGGACGGCAGGACAATCCGCTGGATCGACGGGGCGCAGAGTATGCTCCTGATCGGCAGCGATGTCAACGAGCTGGTCTTTAACGACCCCATGAAGACGGAAGGCACCGCACACTACTCCAGGATGACCGCGGTGAAAAGGCATGCGGAGCTGGACAAGCGGGCGGTGATCGTCAGACTGGGTCTTTAACGGGTCTTTAACGGAACAGCGAAAAAAAACAGACAGGCAGGGCCTGCCGCAGAAAGGAACGGATTCATTATGATTCGAATTACTATGAAGGACGGCGGAGTGATCGACCTCGAGCTTGACAAAAAAGCGGCGCCGATCACGGTGGAGAACTTTGAAAAACTTGTGAAGGATGGGTTCTACGACGGACTTATTTTCCACAGAGTCATCCCGGGATTTATGATCCAGGGCGGAGATCCCGAGGGAACCGGCATGGGCGGCCCCGGCTGGCACATCAAAGGTGAGTTCGCGGCCAACGGATGGAACAATCCGATCGGCCACACCAGAGGCGTGATCAGCATGGCAAGGGCGCAGGACCCCAACAGCGCGGGCAGCCAGTTCTTTATCATGCATGCGGACGCGGCCTATCTGGATGGCCAGTACGCGGCGTTCGGAAAAGTCGTAAAGGGAATGGAAGTCGTGGACAAGATCGCCTCGGTTCCCACCAACAGATGGAACAACAGGCCTTATGAGGACCAGGTCATCGATACGATCAGGATCGTGGAATAAAAGGCAGAGGTGTCCCTTACGGGCACCGGGCAATAACAAACAGTTCATGACAATGTCATAAAAAAGAGCTTCGCGCACTCTGCGGTGTGCGGAGCTTTTTATTTGCGGTGCTTTTTTATTCTCGGAACTTTTTTACGAAGCTTTTATTTGCGGTGCTTTTTTGGCGGAGTTTTCGGAGAATCCGGTGCGGATTATATTTTGGAAGCCCGCGAAGACGGCCTTGAATACTGCCTCTTCACAAATAAAACACAAAAACGGAGCAGAAACGATTTATACTGAATTTAATATTCGGAATGAGATACGGAAAAGAGATTTGAACAGGAAGGTTGGATTTTGCGCTCTCATATCGTATAACACAAGGGGAACATATTTCCTGCAGTAAAAAGAAAAGAGAGAAATATATGGTTGAGGTTATTCAGAAAAATAAGAAATGGATCATAGTCGCTGCCGCAGTACTGATCATCGCGGCGGTACTGATCTTCAGGCATGCAGGGTCAGGCAGTCTGAATGAAGGAACAGCCTATGTGGAGACGGTTGAGAATCTGACGGGGCAAAATGCGTCGCTTGGCATGATCAACCGCTATTCGGGTGTCATCGAGCCGCAGGGAACCTGGTCGGTGACCAAGAACAGCGATGTCGACGTCGAGGAGATTTTTGTCTCGGAAGGCGATGAAGTGAAAGAGGGCGATGTCCTCTTTGTTTATGATACCACCAAGTATGAGGAAGACCTGAGGCAGGCGGAGATCGATCTGGAGCGGCTCAGCAATGAATACGACAGCACAGTGGAGGCGATCGCGCAGCTGGAAAAGGAAAAAAGGGAAGCCTCATCGTCGGAGCAGGCCAACTACACTGTCCAGATCAAGGAACAGAATCTCTCTCTCAAGGACAAGGAACTTGATATTGAGATGAAAGAAGCGGAGATCGATAAGCTCGAGGACAACATCGGGAATGCGGAAGTAAAGAGCGGGATCGACGGCGTTGTAAAGAAAATCAACGAGGGCGGCTCCTCCTCGGACTCCGGTGACAACAGTTTCATCACCGTTATGAAGGTGGGCAATTACCGGGTAAAGGGAACCGTAAATGAACAAAATATAGGCGATCTTTACGTGGACGCGCCCGTCATCGTTCATTCAAGAGTCAACGACAATACCTGGAAGGGAACGATCACCAAGATTGACACCGATAACGCCGTGACTTCGGAAGGCGGGAACTTCATGGGCATGAATTCCGAAGGCAGTAAGAGCACGAGCTATCCTTTTTATGTGGAGCTTGAAAACAGTGAAGGGCTGATCATGGGACAGCACGTCTACGTGGAACCTGATCTGGACCAGGGCGAGGAGGGCATATCCGAAGGAATCTGGCTCCCCTCTTATATGGTGGACCAGACAGATCCGGATCACCCTTTTGTCTGGAAAGATTCTCACGGCAAGCTGGTCAAGCAGGAAGTGACGATCTCGGAAGTAAGGGAAGAACTGGACAAGGTGAAGATCTCGGAAGGACTTTCGCCGGAGGATTCTATTTGTATTCCTGACCCGTCTCTGAGCGTCGGCATGAAGACGGCGCCGATGAGCGAGAAACCGGCAGAGGAAGACGGACAGTCCGGCGACGAAGAGATGAATGAAGGCGGCGAAGCGGCTGCTCCTTCACAGACAGAAGGCACCTCCTCGGTTATGGAAGGACTCCCGGAAGCCGGAGAGGAGCCTGCCGGAGAGGAAAGCCCGGTCGAGGGAGAAGAAGGCGTCTCCGAGGAAGCAGGAGATATTCCGCAGGAGGGCGGAGCCGGCTCCGGAGTTCTTGATGTGGTCGGAGGGCAGTAATGAAGAAAATCGTGGAGTGCATTGATCTCTATAAGAACTATTACCAGGGCAAAATAGAGGTACCCGTACTTAAGAACATAAATTTTACCATGGAAGAAGGGGACTACACGGCCATCATCGGTCCCTCCGGGTCCGGTAAGTCCACGCTGATGAACCTGATCGGCTGCCTGGACAAACCCACGAGCGGGAGCCTGCTGATCGATGGAAAAGAGGTGGGAAAGCTGACGGAGAACGAGCTGGCGGATCTTCGCCTGGAGAAGATCGGGTTTGTCTTCCAGAACTTTCAGCTGCTGGGCGGACAGACGGCCCTTGAAAACGTGGAGCTCCCCCTGACGTATGCCGATATACCGCGCAAAGTGAGAAGAGAGAGGGCAGAGCAGGCGCTGGCCCGAGTCGGACTGACGGACAGAATGGATTTTTTGCCCAATCAGCTGTCCGGCGGACAGAAGCAGAGAGTGGCGATCGCGCGGGCGCTCGTCAATAACCCCAGAATCGTTCTTGCGGACGAGCCGACGGGAGCCCTGGATTCCCATTCGGGGGCACAGGTCATGGATCTGTTCGAAGAACTCAACGCGGACGGAGTGACAGTGCTCATGATCACGCATGACCAGGGAATCGCCGGGCGGGCCAGGAACAGAGTGGAGATCAGAGACGGGGAACTGGGACACCTGGAAGAAGGATGAGACTAAGACGGGGAACCGGGACGCCCGGAAGAAGGATGAGACAGAAACAGACAGGACCGGAGAGCGGCAAGCAGTCCGAACCTGACCCGGAGGAGAGCTTAAAATGTTTAACAACCTGAGCGGAAATAAAAAGAAAGCGGCAATAGGAGCGGTTTCGCTGCTCCTTGTGGCCGCGATCATTGCAGGGATCGTGGCAGCGGTCCGATCGACCACTTCATCGACAGTGGCGGTCGTGCCGGTTGCCGACCTCAATTACGGAAATTATCTGGACTGGCAAAACAGTGTGACCGGCATGATCACGACGGAGGCCGAGCAGAACGTCTATCTTTCCGATACGGAAAAGGTCGAGGAAGTGCTGGTGCAGGAGGGGCAGGCCGTCCATAAGGGCGATGCGCTCCTGCGTTACGACACCAGGGCCACCGAGCTCAAACTTGAGAAAGAGAAGCTCAACCGCGAAAAAATAGAGCTGGCGATCGTAGTTGCCAAGGAAAATATCAAGACCCTTGACAATGCTTCACCGACTTCCGACGGGGGAGATATTGACCTGGCCTGGGATTTCAGCGAGATCGAGGCGGAGGATATACTCAGCAAGGCCCAGGTGCACGAGCACATTCTGAAGGCGGATGCAAAGCCTGTCAGCGACGATCCCGAGGACATTTTCCTGGGAACGGAAGATACGCCCTATGTTTTTCTGTGCAAGGGCGGATCGGTCGTGATCACCAAAGACTTTATCAAAAAATGGCAGAAAACAGCCGAAAAGAAAAAGGCAAAACATCTCTACATAGCGCTGCAGACCAGAGACAGCGCAAAGGCGCTGCAGAAAGCGTGGATCACGGATATCATGCTTCTGGATCAGCTGTATGACATTGAAGTGGACATGGCGACAGGAAAAACAAGTTACGCCGCCATGAATAAGCCGGAAGAACTGGCGCAGCTGCTCCGAAAGATTCTGACGGATGTCCCGGAGGAGGAACGCGGCGCATGGCTCGCCACCCTCATGGATAAGCTCCTGATCACTTCGGGATCGGATCAGACGCCGGACCAGCTCGCAGAGCGCGGAGCGCTGCTAGCGGGGATGCTTAACGAGCTGTGCGGGAATGCGCTTTATGAGGAGAACTTTGCAGAAGAGTTTGCGGCTGCAGCGGCCCTTCTGGACGGGAAGACACTTTCCGTCATGTTTAAGAGCCTTTCCGAAAATCTTACGACTGAGCAGATTGAAGAAATTGATTCGGAAGCTCTTGCCGACATGCTGACGATGCTTTTGGAGAATGCCAGTGAGGAGCAGATCAAGGCGATTGATTCGGTGGTGCTTTCCGCTTTTCTGCAGAAGCTTTCGGCTGAGCAGATCGAGAAAATTGATTCAAGTGTTATAGCGACGTTTTTTAACGGGTTGAGCGAAACTCAGATTAAAGAATTGGATAATGAGTTTCTTACCAAACTGTTTACGGAGATGACGGACACTCAAATTGCTAGTCTGGATCCGGAAAAAATGGAAACGTTCTTTATGAATCTGACTGACGATCAGCTTAAGGCACTCGTTGAATTGAGAGGCGAAGAAATAGAGGAGCTGCTGGCGAAACAGAAGGATGACGAAAAGAAAAGTGAAGATGATGAAAATGTTCCGACTGTGAAACCGGAAACCACTGATCCGACTAAGGAAGAAGAGATTTCGGCGGAGCCTTCGAAGCCGGAAGAGGAGTCCGAGAAGCCTAAAGAGCCGGTACAAGAGCCGGCACAGGAGTCCGAGGAGCCGAAAGAGCCGGCACAGGAGTCCGAGGAGCCGAAAGAGCCGGCACCGGAGCCTGAGGAGCAGCCCCAGGAGGAGCCCCAGGAGGAGCCTGCGCAGAATGAGAACGCGACCGGCGGAGAGTCGGTTCCCGCAACAGCTCCGGCACCCGGCACGGGCACGGGCTCGGGATCCGGAAGCCAGATCCTGTCGGGAGATATCAGCTATACGAGCGACGAGCTGGCCAAAGCCAGACGGGAAGCCCGGGAAAAGTTACGTGACCTGGAGGTGGACCTCAAGGAATCCGAGATCAAGATCGAGAAGGCCCAGAATGCGCTGGATAAGGGCGTTGTGACCGCCGGCATGGACGGCATCGTCAAGACGGCGGGAGATCCGGAGGCGCCGCCGACGGACGGAAGCGCATTTATCGTTGTCTCCGGAACAGAGGGACTCTACGTAAGGAGCGGAATCAAGGAGAGTAAGCTGGGGACCATCAAAGAAGGGGACATAGTCATGGTGACTTCCTGGCAGACCGGCGGGCAGTATCCGGCGGAAATCAAGAGCATTTCCCCTTATCCGGACACTACGGGGATGTTTGACGGCAGCGGCACGGAAACGTATTATCCTTTTACCGCCGTTGTGGGTGACAAGAGTGCCCAGATGATGAACGGAGAGTGGGTCGAGGTCTCTTACACGACTTCCGAAAACACCGGGACGAGCAATACTTTGACAGTGATGAAAGCTTTTGTCAGGGAAGATGGCAACAAAAAATATGTCTATAAGCGGGATGAAAACGGAAAGCTCACCAAGCAGTACATCATAACCGGGACGCTGAGCGACAACGGCTATGAAGTGATCGACGGGCTGAGCGAGAGCGACTGGGTCGCATTCCCTTACGGCAAAAACGTGAAAGAGGGGGCGAAGACCAGAGAGGCGACGCTCAGAGAGCTTTATGAGTGAGAAGGCAGCCGCGCGCGGCGCGGTGTGCCTTAAGTGATGCACACGCGTGCGAAAAGGTGGAAGCTGCCTTGGTGGCAGTCCGCATGCGGTGCGACGGCTCGCCATGCGAGCCTTGAAATCCGTGAACAGACATGAGGAGTACGGATATGAGCGAAAATATCAGGCTTGCGCTGAAAGGAATCTGGTCGCATAAGCTGCGTTCCTTTCTGACCATGCTGGGCGTGATCATCGGAATCGCATCGATCATTGCCATCGTCTCCACCATTAAGGGGACAAACGAGCAGATCATGCAGAATCTGATCGGCGCAGGAAATAATAACGTGACGATCTCTTTGCGGCAGGGAGAATCGGAATATTGGATGGACGCGGGAATGCCGGGCAATGTGATTCCCGTCACGGATTCTCAGATCAAAGAGATCAGGGAACTGAGCGGCGTGGCAGACGCATCCTTCTACCTTAAGAGGAAGTACGCGTCGGAAATTACGGCAGGCGTCAATTCTCTTTCGGGAGGAAGCCTTTTCGGGGTGGATTCCCACTACCTGTCGACGGTTGGATACATTGTCTATCAGGGGAGGCCCTTCGTGGAATCGGATTATAAGAGATTCCGCAAAGTGGCACTGCTGGATGAAAAGGCAGCACAGCTTCTGTTTCCCGGGAAAGACGCGGTCGGTCGGACGGTGGAACTTATGGGAGAGCCCTTTATTGTGGTGGGCCTGATCAAAAAGGCGGACAATTTCCAGCCGGTGATCGAGACGCTGCAGGACTACGAAACGTACACCAGGGAGGAGTTCGGACTGGTCCTGATTCCCGACGCGGACTGGCCGATCCTGTACAATTATGATGAGCCGCAGGACTGCGTTGTGAGAGCGGTGTCCACGGAAAGGATGAGTGAAGTGGGCCGGAAGGTCGAGCAGATCATGAAAAAATCCGTCGGCGGCAGCGGCTCGGGAGAAGATGCGGTCACCTATAAGGCGGAGGACCTTCTGGAGAAAGCTCGCAATAAGCAGGAACTGGCCAACAGTACCAACAGCCTGCTGATTTGGATCGCCAGCATTGCTCTTCTGGTCGGCGGAATCGGCGTCATGAACATCATGCTGGTCTCCGTGACGGAGAGAACGAACGAGATCGGACTCAAAAAGGCCCTTGGAGCAAGG
Source organism: Lachnospiraceae bacterium (assembly GCA_017469935.1). GTDB lineage: Bacteria > Bacillota > Clostridia > Lachnospirales > Lachnospiraceae > CAG-791. The sequence goes on along the minus strand of JAFUFL010000012.1, from coordinate 19,684 downwards.
AACAGCCGGATTCTGGCACAATTTCTTACCGAGGCAGTGGTGCTCACAAGCCTTGGCGGCATTATCGGTGTCATATCGGGCATCATCCTTGCGGAAGTTATTTCCAAGGCCGCCGGCACGCCGGTCGCGATCAGCATACCGGCGATTATTCTGAGCGTGCTGTTTTCGATGGCGATCGGTGTGATCTTCGGATTTCTGCCGTCCGTGCAGGCGGCGAATCTTAATCCTATTGATGCGCTTAGGAGAGAGTAGTATTGCATCGGGTGTGTCAAGGGGGGTGTGTCAAGGGGACGTATCAGGTGACACAAAATGTGTCACCTGATACGTCCCCTTGACACATTTGCCTTCCGGCGAAATGGCATTGCAGAGCCCAGAAATTAAGCAAGTGTACTGTCTTATACGGCACACCTTGTGAGCCTTACACACAAAAACCGGACTCCAAAGTCCGGCTTTTGCTGTAAAATCATGTTATCATCACCTGGAAACGCAGATGATCCGGTATCACAGAATTCCTTTCAGATTGTTAAGAATTCCTGCGGCGACTTCAGGTTTATTCATTGTATAGACATGGATGTGTCCGCATCCGTTGGCAATCAGATCAATGATCTGGTGAGAGGCGTACAGGATTCCTGCCTGCTGCATAGCCTCGGGAGAGTCCCCGAAGCGGTCCGCCAGAGCGGTGAGCTCGGGCGGGATCACACAGCCGGAAAGCTGGATCGAGCGCTCCATCTGACGGCGGCTGGTGACGGGCATGATACCGGCAAGGATCGGAACGGTGACGCCCGCCTCTCTGAGGCGATAGAGGTAATTGTAATAGATTGAGTTGTTGAAAAACATTTGCGTTGTCAGGAAGTCGCAGCCTGCGTCCACTTTTTCTTTGATGTGCCGGATGTCCTCATCTTTATTGAAGGCGTCAGGATGTTTTTCGGGGTAGCAGGCACCTCCGATGCAGGCTTCCGGATAATCTTTTCGGATTTCCTCGACAAGCTGTATGGCGTGTTCGTAGTAGCGGGGGCTGGGAAAATCCATCCCAGCCGGGATGTCGCCCCTGAGAGCGAGTATGTTTTGTATACCTGCTTCTTTTATTCTGGCAATCTGCTCGTGCACACTGTCTCTGGTTGAGCTGATGCAGGTAAGGTGGGCCATAGAAGCCACTCCTTCTTCCATAATATCCTGTGAGATCTCGACAGTGTAGCGGCTGGTGCCGCCGCCTGCTCCATAAGTACAGCTGACGAAGGCGGGCTTCAGGCGGGCGATCTCACGTACAGTGGCGCGCACGGAATCAAGCTTAACATCGGATTTGGGAGGAAATACCTCCATGGAAATGGTTATCGGTTCAGATGTAAGGATTTCGCTGATTTTCATAATAATTCTCCATTCCGCCGCCGCTGTTCGACGGCACAATACTTACATGTCAAAGTGCGCTTTAACACTTTGGCACAGTATATCATAGAAGTGTTAAGGATGCCAGTAAGGAGATTTTGCCCATCGCGAAAGCCGGAGAGACCGACGAACAGGAAATAATTCTTATCTCGTCGGTGTGTCGAGGGCAAGTGCCAGGCTAGTTCCGGCCAAGGGAGACCGACGAAAAACAATTATTTTCCATATCGTATGGCTGAGCAGGGCAAGTTTAGTTTAGAAAAAACTCAAAGGAGAACACCATGAAAAAAGACTCAGAACTCAGGCAGGAAATTCAGAAGATCGATCACAGGGGCTATCCGGCCTACAAAGGCCTGGCGGGCGGCTGGAAATTCAGCGCCTTTGAGCTGAATATCGATCATGTGCAGGGAGACCCCTTCGCGGCGCCTTCCAAAGTGAGTGTGAAGGTGCGGGGAGACAGGAGCGGATTTCCGCCCGCCCTGTACAAAAATGAAGTGAGGAAAACGGCCTTTGAGGACGGGCTTCTGAGAGCTTTTGCGGCAGAGGCGTCAAAATATTCCTTCAAGGCGTCCGGTTCCGGAAAGAGCGGGCTGATCGAGTGCTCGAAGCCGGGGCAGGAGGTCCTGAAGAGGACGTCCTGCGAGGTGGAGCAGGCGAGCGGGGATATTCTGCTGCGCCTGGAGATCGGCTTTCCGGCAAACGGAAGGTCGGTCAATGCGGGGGAACTGATCAAGATTCTTTTCGATTTTTTGCCGAGGATCGTGGAGAGGGCACTATTTTGGCACAAAGAAGATGAGAAAAGGCTCACCGCAGCAGCAGAACTGGCCGACGACCAGGCTGCCGTGCGCAGGTTTTTGAGCGAGAATGGGCTCGTCGCTTTCGTCGCCGATGGGGCGGTCCTGCCCAGAGAGAGCGGCGTCTCGCAAAAGCCCATGAGAAACGCCGTGCCTTTCCGGTCGCCGGAGGAGATGCGGGTGACGATCCCGCTCCCGAACCGGGGAGACGTGACGGGAATGGGCATTCCCAAGGGAATCACGCTGATCGTGGGCGGCGGCTATCACGGGAAGTCGACGCTGCTGCAGGCGCTCGAGCGGGGCGTCTACAACCATGTGGGCGGCGACGGAAGAGAGCTGGTGATTACGGAAGAGACGGCGGTAAAGCTGCGCGCGGAAGACGGCAGGAGAATCTGCGGGACGGATATCTCCATGTTCATTAACAACCTGCCCAGCGGGGCGGACTGCCGCCATTTCTACTCCGAGAATGCCAGTGGCAGCACCTCCCAGGCGGCCGGAACGGTGGAGGCCATTGAGGCCGGCTGCCGGACCTTTTTGATCGACGAGGACACCTGTGCGACGAACTTTATGCTGCGCGATGAGCTGATGGCGAGCGTCGTGGCGGGCGAAAAGGAGCCGATCACGCCCTTTATCGCCAGGGTGCGCGCCCTGTACGAGAAGGAGGGGATTTCCACTGTGCTGGTAGCGGGCAGCTCCGGCGCCTATTTCCACGTGGCGAACAGGGTGATCCAGATGGACGAGTATGTGCCCTTTGAAATCACGGGCAAGGCGAAGGCCGCGGCGCAGGAGTTTGACAGCCGGGGAGCGGAGAAGATCTCCGCCGCGTATCCGGGCAGGCCGTCTTTTGACAGAAAGCCGCTGCCGGGAAGACGACCGGAAATACACGGAGGCCGCGTCAAGTCCAAAGTGACCGGCAAAGACAGCTTCAGCCTGAACAAGGAGAGCGTCGACCTGAGGGGCGTCGAGCAGATCGTGGACAGGGAACAGGTGCAGGCGCTGGCCCAGTGCCTGAAGGTCCTGGAGGCCGAGTGCTTTGACGGGAAGCGCACGGTCTCGGAGGCGCTGGAACTGTTGCGCCAAAAGATCGAAAAGGGCGGACTGACGTCCCTTTCGGACAGCAGGTATAACATTCCGGCCATGGCCGTGCCCAGGATTCAGGAGATCTACAGCTGTGTGAACCGCTACAGGAGCCTTCGCCTGGCAAAAAAATAATCAGGACGGAAACAGCCGGGGCAAAAAACAATTGTGTCAAAAAAATAACTATCCGATTGTCTTGAAAGATAAACAATTAAGTTGGTCTCTTGGTCGTTTTTTGTGATATATTGTGTTCAAGGATGATTACAACATTAATTTAGGAGGTATTACAAATGAGTGCTTATGGCTTTGGCGGAATGATTAAAAAACTGAAAGCAAATCCCAAGACGATCGTCTTCACAGAGGGAACAGATGCAAGAATCCTTGAGGCGGCTTCCCGTCTTCTGGCAAGCAATTTCCTGACCCCTATCCTGGTCGGCAACGAAGATGAGATTCTGGACGCAGCGGAAGATGAAGGCTACAACATCCGCGGAGCACAGATTATCGATCCTCTCAAGTATGATCGCTTTGATGAGATGGTTGATGTTTTCTGCGAACTGAGAAAGAGCAAGGGAATGACCCCCGAGAAGGCCAGACCGATCCTCTCTCAGCCCAACTATTTCGGAACCATGCTTGTAAAGATGGGTATTGCGGACTGCCTGCTGGGCGGCGCTACCTATTCCACAGCTGACACGGTTCGTCCTGCTCTGCAGATCATCAAGACGAAACCCGGCAACAGCATCGTTTCTTCCTGCTTCATTCTGGTCCGCGGCGCGGCTACCGGTGAAAGAGAAGTTATCGCCATGGGCGACTGCGCGATCAACATCAATCCTACCGAGGATGATCTGGTTGAGATCTGCGGCGAGACCGCTGAGTGCGCGAAGGTATTCGGTATCGATCCCAAGATCGCTTTCCTTTCCTTCTCCACAGCAGGATCCGCTAAGGATGATTCCGTAACCAAGATGCAGAATGCCACAAAGAAGGCTCAGGCGAAGTATCCTGATCTTCCGATCGACGGCGAGATGCAGTTCGACGCAGCTGTTGCACCCAACGTAGGCCAGCAGAAGAAGCCCGGCTCCAAGGTTGCAGGCTATGCCAATACCTTCATCTTCCCTGACATCAACGCAGGCAACATCGGTTACAAGATTGCTCAGCGTATGGGTAACTTCGAAGCTTACGGCCCGATCCTCCTGGGTCTGAACGCTCAGATCAACGACCTCTCCCGCGGCTGCAACGCGATCGAGGTTTATTCCATGGCTATCATCACGGCAGCTATGGCATAAAAATACATGAATGAGCCGTAAATAATCACTATTTTAGTGGTTTTAGTACTTCTATTACGGCCAGTCCACTTGTATAATGCAAGCGTCGGCGCGTCTGCGGGACAACCCGCAGGCGCGTTTTTTACTTAGAGAGAATTACGAAACGGAGGAACTGCTATGGGAACAAATTCACCGGCCGAGATTCTGCAGATCTGGATCGGAAACGGAACAAAAAAGGCAAATCTGCCGATCGCCAAGATGTTTTTGCTGGGTATAGCCGCCGGCATCTATATCGGGCTGGGCTCGCATGTATTTCTGATCGCCACGGCGGGTGCGGAAACGGGATTCGAGCAGATGATGGGCAAACTTGTGGGAGCGTCTCTCTTTCCCGCGGGACTTATGATGGTCATCCTGTGCGGGGCGGAGCTGTTCACGGGGAACTGTCTGCTGACGCTGGCGCTGGCGGATAAAAAGATCTCCATGAAGCAGATGCTGACCAACTGGGTAGTAGTCTACCTGGGAAACTTTGCGGGCGCACTGTTTCTGTCCGCCCTTCTGGCCGGGAGCGGCCTGTACGGCGGCGCGCTCGGAGAGAGAGCGGTGGCTGTGGCGACTTCCAAAGTGGCGATGAGCTTCGGGGAGGGCCTGATCCGAGGCGTCCTCTGCAATATTCTGGTCGTTCTGGCCTGCTGGATGCAGGCGGGAGCCAAGGACCTGACCGGAAAGATCCTGGCCATCTGGTTCCCCATTGCCATGTTTGTCTTTGCGGGATTTGAGCACAGCGTGGCAAACATGACGTACATTCCCCTCGGAATGATGCTGGGAGCTCCCGTGAGCGCGGGACAGATGCTGATCGGAAATCTCCTCCCTGTCACAATCGGAAATATCATCGGCGGAGGCCTGATCGTTCCCGCCGCCTATTACTATATATACAAGCCGCAATAACATGTTAAAATAGAGGTAACAGAAGTGGTATAGATATTTTCCATATTGTATTCAGGGAGGTTACCTATGAGGGAATGGAGCAGAGATGAGCGCTACAGAGTGCTTCAGAGCGCGGATGAGATCAGGGATCTTCACGAAAGAATTTCGAAATCGGTCTACCGGCAGCTGTACCACGTGCAGCCCGTGACAGGCCTGTCCAGCGATCCGAACGGATTTACTTATCACAAAGGGGTATGGCACCTGTTCTACCAGTGGTGCCCCTGGGGAGCCGTCCACGGACTCAAGTACTGGTACCACGTGACCAGCGAGGACCTCGTGCACTGGAAGAACGCAGGCGTCGGTCTCAAACCCGACCGCGACTACGACAACAAGGGTACGCACTCCGGTTCCGCGATCTCGGCAGGAGACGATCTGTATTTCTTCTACACTGGAAACCACAGGGACGAGAACTGGGTACGCACGCCCTGGACCTGCGCCGCCTATCTGGGTGAGGACGGCAAGCCGGTCAAACTCCCCGAGCCTCTGTTCGGCCCCCGCGACGACTACAGCGAGCATCAGAGAGATCCCAAGGTCATCTACAACGAAGAGAAACAGATGTATTACATCCTGATCGGCGCACAGACCTTGGACAAAAAAGGAACGATCCTGATCTATAAATCCAAGGAGCTTCTGAGCGGATGGAGCTTCGCCGGACAGCTCCATGTGCCGGGCTATGAGAGCTTCGGCGGCATGTGGGAGTGCCCTTACATCGTCAATATCAGCGGCAAGGACCTGCTGATCTTCTCCCCTCAGTACACGAAACTTCCGGGCAGGGCCGAGAGCACAAATCACAACGTCTATCTGATCGGAACGATGGACTATGACACGCTGACGTTCACGCCGGACGGCGATTATCAGTATCTGGACTTCGGATTTGACTTCTATGCGGCGCAGGGCGCTTCCAACGTGGGCGATCCCGACAAGGCCATCCTGATCGGCTGGATCGGACTTCCGGACAACCACTACTGCACGGAGCCCGAGGACTGGGAGGGCAGCATGAGCCTGCCCAGAGAGCTTCGCATCGTAGACGGAAAGCTCATTCAGACTCCGGTACCCGGTGTATACGATCTGCGCGACGGGGAGCTTCCCGCAAACGGCATGATCCCTGCGGCCTGCGAGATCCAGGTGCTCTTTGGCGACGGAGACGCGGATTTCAATCTGTTCACAAAGGCGGACGGAAGCGGCGGGCTGACTATGCACTACGATGCGGCCAGAGGCGTCTGCACCTTCGATAAGAGAGGTATGACCAACCGCTGCAACGAGCAGGTCGGAGAAGTCCTGGAGATGCCTCTTGAGAACGGCCTGAGAAAACTGGAGATTTTCGTGGACAGAAGCTCCGTGGAATATTTTGCCAACGACGGCGAAGCGACGTTTACGGCCCACAGCTATCCGACATCCGAGGAGTTTAATTATACGGCCCAGGGCGACGTACAGGTCAAAATATGGAAGCTCAAAGCGTCCGTCAAGGATGATTTCGTAGTCTGAGACCCGGAACCTGAAAGGAGACCAGAATCATGAAGAAGGTTTTTGCAAGTGATTTTGATGGGACACTGTATTTCTACAAGGCGGAGGACGACCGCAAGCTCCCCGCCGAGAACGTGGAGAAGATTCGCGAGTATCAGAAAGCCGGACATCTTTTCGGACTGTGCACCGGCAGACAGGTGGGCGGCCTGACGCCTTTCATTACAGGATTTGTGGAGCCGGATTTCTTTATCACCAGCAGCGGCGCCAACATCGTGGACAAGGACCTGAAAGATATCAGAAAGCGCGGCGTGGATCCGGTCGTGGCCCAGGAGATCCTTGATAAGTACGGAATCGAGAATTACAGGTTCACGCTGGACGTCGAGGGCGATATCTGCGTATTTGCCCCCATGGATTATCCGGGCAAGTACTATGTCGTCAAGAGCGTCGCGGACTGCCCCAAGGGGCTGATCCATCAGGTCAGCATCCACACGGAGAGCTTGGACGAGGCGGAGAGAATGGCCGCGGAGATCAACGAGATCTGGGGCGACAGCGTAAACGCCTTCCAGAACGTCATCGAGATCGACATCGCGCCCAAGGGATGCTCCAAGGGCAAGGGCGTTGAGTTCCTGCGCGAGTACATGAGAGAGACTTACGGAGAGATCAAGCTGTACGGAATCGGCGATTCCGTCAACGACCTTCCGCTTCTTGAGGCCTCCGACGTCTCCTATACCTTCCCTTACGCGCCGGAGAGCGTGCAGAAGAAGGCGACAAAGGTGGTAGAGACGATCGTGGATGCCCTGGAAGACAGTATGAAGGATGAGACCTGAGACTTGATTTGGACACAATTTGGAATATACTAAATATATATGCTGTTCAGAACGATGAAAACGGCTGGGTAGTTACAGTATCACACGAAGACAATAATTCGGAGGGGACTTTGACATGGGAACTTTAAAACAGACTAAGAAAAGGTTTACAAGTGCGATCAATGCGGCGAAGATCAGTGTTCTTGCGATGGAGGCTGATCGTATTCTGGTCGATCTGAACGGCGACAAAATGGCGGATGCGGCTCTTATTGACACTACGGGGAACGGCGCACCGGATCTTCTTGCACTCGATCTGACGGGGGACGGCAAATTTAACCTGTTCCTGGATGATACAAACGATAATAATTTCCCGGACACCGCTTACATCGACCAGAACGGAGACGGCAATATCAAACTTCTGAGCATGGGAGAGACAATTAAGAACAAGTCTCAGCTGAAGCTTGTGAAGATTTACGCGACCCTGGTCAGCGATGAGGCGACGGAAGAAGAGACTTATGACGCGCTTCGTGCCCTTGCCAAAGTTGTCAAGGAACTGCAGAAGAGGATGAAGAAATAACGTGGAGAGCGACATGTGACTGAATCGGTCCGAGTCGGAGGCTGTGAAGAGTGCCGGGCACTCGTCACAGCCTTTTTTTGTTTTACTTTCCCCCTATGATGTGGTAAAGTTGTATTCGAATTATATTTAGCACGCTGAAGTGACGGTGTATATTGGCGCTTTTCGTTTTGGGGGATCAAGGAAAGCGAAAGTAACGCCGACTTGGCGAAGGAAGGGGAAAAGATGTTTGCAAAACTCATTAGCACCATTGACGGTTTCCTGTGGGGATGGCCGCTGATCATCCTGCTGTTCGGCACGCATATCTTCATGACGATCCGGACGGGATTCATTCAGAAGGACATTTTCAAGGCGATCAAGATGTCTGTCACAGCTGACGAGGACTCGGAAGGCGATGTCTCTCAGTTCGGCGCACTGACGACGGCACTTTCTTCTACGATCGGAACCGGTAACATTATCGGTGTCGGCACGGCAATTGCCATGGGCGGACCGGGATCGGTCTTCTGGATGTGGATGACCGGTATCTTCGGCATCGCGACCAAATATGCGGAGACCCTCATCGGCGTCAAATACAGAGTAAAGAGTGAGAACGGCACCATGATCGGCGGCGCCATGTACGCGCTGGACCGCGGCCTGAACGCCAAGTGGGCGGGCATTCTGTTCTCAAGCCTTGCGGCGCTGTGCGCCTTCGGAATCGGCTGCACCGTTCAGGCGAATGCTGTCGTAGCCAATATCACGACGAATTTCAAGGTCAATCCGATCATCGTAGCAGTGATCCTGAGCGCGATTGTGGCGCTGGTCATCATCGGCGGCATTCAGTCCATCACCAAGGTGTCCGAGAAGCTGGTTCCCTTTATGGCAGCTTTCTATGTACTGGGATGTCTGGTCATCCTGGTCAAGAACGCGGATGTCCTTGGACAGGCAATCGGCGTCATCATCTCTTCTGCCTTCACGACCAAGGCAGTCGGCGGCGGTTTCGTGGGAAGCACCATCGCGAGCGCCTGCCGCTACGGCTTCGCGCGCGGACTTTTCTCCAATGAGTCCGGTATGGGTTCCGCTCCTCTGGTCGCCTCCGCGGCACAGACCCGCAATCCCAAGAGACAGGCTCTGGTCTCCATGACCGGCACGTTCTGGGATACGGTTGTCATCTGCCTTATGACCGGCCTTGTCCTGGTCTCCAGTATCATCAAGCACCCCAGCATCGACGGACTTTCCGGAAACGGAAGCGAGCTGACCAGTCTGGCTTTTGGCATGATCCCTTACATCGGAGTTCCGGTCCTGGTCGTAGGCCTGATCACATTCGCGTTCTCGACGATCCTGGGCTGGTATTACTACGGCGAGAGATGCGCCGTCTATCTGTTTGGCGAGAAGGTCATCATGCTCTACAAGATTCTCTGGGTAATCGGTATCTTCGTCGGTTCGCTGGTGGAGCTGAACCTGATCTGGGATCTGGCGGACCTGCTCAACGGCCTTATGGCTATCCCCAACATCTTTGCGGTACTGCTCCTGAGTAATGTCATTGCGGCTGAGACCAAGAAGTACAGCGGCTCGCACATCAACGACAGGGACGAGACGGAGATCCCCGTGCTCAAGAACGCCAACAAGGGCGTCCTGTAAGCACACGGCGGGAACATATTGAAATCTTTTTATGGGCGCTGCGGATTTTATTTCCGCAGCGCTTATCTGGTACAATAGTAGCGTGGACGAAAGTTTCCATTGATACGAATAATCGGGAGGTGTCAAAATAGTATGAGCGGTGAAGAATTACTGGAAATCATGCAGAGAAGAAGGAGCGTTCGCAGCTATTCCGGCGAGCCGGTGCCCATGGAGAAACTGAACCTGATCCTGCAGGCGGGCATGCTGGCGCCGTCCGGCCGGGCCATCCGCCCCTGGGAGCTGATCGTCGTCAGGGACAAACAGAAGCTGATCGATCTGTCGAGCAGCCGAATGGGTGGAGCCGCCAGAATGCTGGCGGGAGCGGACCTGGCCATTGTGGTCGTGGGAGATGAGGAGAAGTCCGACGTCTGGACCGAGGACTGCTGCTGCGTCATGGAAAACATGCACCTGATGGCGAGCGCGCTGGGCGTCGCCAGCTGCTGGATCCAGGGCCGCGAGAGAATGGCCATGGACGGGGAGACGGCGGAGGAGTATGCCCGCACTATTTTGCAGTATCCCGCGGAGTGCAGACTGGAGGCGATCCTGTCCCTGGGAATGCCCGAGCAGGAGTGGCCGTCGACGCCGCTGGATGCGCTTCCCTACGGAAAGATCCACATCAACAAATACTGATAATGCACACGGCGCGGCTCGCCCGGCGAGCCTGAAACAGAAAGAGGTGTCTTATGCCCCCTGGAGGTCATGGAATGGGGTTCGGCCCCGGAAGCAGGAACTTTATGTCCGAGGAAGAAAAGCAAAATCTGCCGCAGGTGACGCCGGCGCTCTTAAAGCGCGTCTTTTCCTATCTGGCGCCCTATTGGAAGCAGTTTGCACTGACGCTTCTGTGCATCGTCTTCTCCTCGATCATGTCGCTGATGCCGTCGATCCTCACCGGAAAGATCATCGATGAGGGGCTGATCGGCAGGAATTTCGACAAGCTGATCTTCTATATCGTGCTGTCCCTGGCGGTGACCGCCGGCGCCAACCTGATCGGCGTGGCGGAGAGCTATCTCAATACCTGGATCGCACAGCACATCACGTTTGACATGCGAAACCAGATGTACAGCCATCTGCAGAACATGTCGCAGCGCTTTTTTACGTCCAACAACCAGGGCGATATCATCACGCGCATGACCAGCGACATCGACGGGGTCAAAACAGTGATCTCCGGCACGTTCACCAGCATCCTGTCCAATTCGATCACTCTGATCGTGGCGCTGGTGGCCATGTACCGCAAGAACTGGATCCTGGCGACGGTGGGCATTATCATTGTGCCGCTCTTTACGATCCCGACCAGAAAGGCGGGGCAGAAGCGCTGGAGCCTCACAAGGGAGGCGCAGGCCTGCAACGACGAGATCAACGGCATTCTGGGCGAGACCATGTCCGTCAGCGGACAGACGCTGGTCAAGCTCTTCTGCAAGGAAGAGTACGAATACAACCGCTATGAGACCGCCAACCGCAAGATGATTGAGCTCAACATCAGAGAGAGCATGGCGGGACGCTGGTTCCGAGTCGTGCTGTCCACGATCACAAGCGTGGGCCCCATGCTCCTGTATCTGGTGGGCGGCATTCTGATGCTGCACTACAACTCCAATCTCACGGTCGGTGATATCACGGTGCTCGTAGCCCTTCTGGGCAGGATGTACGGCCCTGTGAACTCGCTGCTCAACATCCAGGTCGACTGGATGCGGTCCATGGCCATGTTCTCCAGGATCTTTGACTATTTTGACATGCCTGTGGAGATCAAGAACGCGCCCGACGCGATCACGCCGGACCACGCGGAGGGAAATGTGGAGTTCAAGCATGTGAACTTCCACTATGAGCCCTCCAGACAGATCCTGAAGGACGTCAGTTTCAAGCTGGAGACCGGGCACAGCATCGCGATCGTCGGGCCCTCGGGCTCAGGCAAGAGCACGCTGGTGAACCTGATCCCGCGCCTGTACGACGCCGTGAGCGGCGAAGTGGACTTCGACGGAATCGATGTCAAAAAGCTGGACCTGAAGTTCCTGCGCGGCAATATCGGTGTGGTGACGCAGGATACTTACCTGTTCAATGGGACCATCCGCGACAATCTGCTCTACGTAAAGCCCGAGGCCACCGAGGAGGAGCTGATCGACGCCTGCGAGAGGGCCAATATCTACGACTTCATCTCCCGGCAGCCGGATGGGCTGGACACCATGGTCGGAAACCGCGGGCTCAAGCTCTCGGGCGGCGAGAAACAGAGGCTTTCCATCGCGCGCGTGCTGCTGCGCGACCCGGCGCTGCTCATCTTCGACGAGGCGACTTCGGCGCTGGATTCCATCTCCGAGCGCAAGATCCAGGACGCGATCGACCCGCTGGTCTCTTCCAGGACCAGTATCCTGATCGCGCACAGGCTGTCCACTATTCTGGCGGCGGATGAGATCCTGGTGATCAAGGACGGCATGATCGCGGAGCGTGGCAAGCACAAAGACCTGGTTAAAGTGGGCGGCGTCTACACGGAGCTCTACGAGACGCAGTTCAAGGGCGCCATGGAGCTGCCGGAAGAAGAGCAGGAGCCGGAGGGACCCATCGGACAGGATGCCGGCGGCTCCTACGGCGGCCACCGGGGCGCCAGAAAAAGAGCCGAGGAGGCGCGCAGGCGCCTGGAGACGGAAGACGAGCTCTATCTCTACGGGGATCCCTACGAGGAGTTTCGGGAAGAGATGATCAGAAAGAGCGAGCAGGGGTACGGCTCGGACCATTAAACATAAATAAGTGCGGGAAGAAAGACAAAACATGAGCAGAGAGGACAACAAGAACAGAATATGGATCTTTGAACAGGCCCCGATCCCGCAGGCCGTGTTTACCATGGCCATTCCGACCATCATCACGCAGCTGATCAACGTCATCTACAATTTCGCGGACGCCTGGTATGTGGGGCGGACCGGGAGCCCGGCCATGGTGGCTGCGCTCTCCGTGAGCCTTCCCATCTATGTCATTATCATGGCACTGGCCAACCTGTTCGGAATCGGCGGCTCCAGCGCGATCTCCAGGGCACTTGGAAGGAAGGAGCCGGACCGTGCGCGCAAAATTTTCGCTTTCAGCCTGTACGGAGGGCTGGCGGCGGCGGTCGTCTATGGGATCGTCCTGTTCTTCGTGCGCCCCTGGCTGATCCCGCTGATCGGAGGCAACGAGGAATCCTACGCCTACATCTATGACTACATGTTCTGGACCATGGTGGTGGGCGCCATCCCGACGCTGGGCAACGCGCTCTGCGGGCACCTGGTGCGGTCCATCGGCGCGGCGAAGGAGGCCGGCTTTGGCATGTCGCTGGGCGGCGTGCTCAACATCATCCTGGATCCGCTGTTCATGTTCGTGCTGCTGCCGCGAGGGATGGAAGTAACGGGCGCCGCGATCGCGACCTGCCTGTCCAATACCATTGCGCTGGGCTATTTTTTGATCTATCTGTACAGGCACCGGGACAATCCGGTGTTCACCTTCTCGCCGGGCGATCTGACCGTCGGGGAGGGCATTCCGGGAGAAGTCTTCTCCATCGGATCGGCGGCGGCTCTGCAGACCTTCCTGGCCATGGTCTCCAACATCTTCGCCAACAAACTGGTGGTGGAGTACGGGAGCGCGGCGGTGGCGGGCATGGGCATTGCCAAAAAAGTGAACATGATCGCCTTCAACACCTGCATGGGCCTGACCCAGGGCGTTCTGCCGCTCATCGCCTACAATTACGGCGCCCGGAAGTTCGAGCGCATGGAGAAGACGATCAAATTCACGGCCGGTGTGGCGCTGACCTTCACGATCTGCTGCACCATCCTGTTCCGGACGTTTGCACCACAGTTGATCACGTTCTTCATCGACGAGCCGGCCAGCGTGGAATTCGGCACGCAGTTTTTGAGCGTCATCGCCTTTGCGGCTCCGCTCTGCGCGCTGTCCTATATGGCCAACACCATCTTCCAGGCGGCGGGACTGAGGCGCTATTCCCTTATTCTCTCGATCATGAGAAAAGGCGTCGTGGATATTCCGGCCATGATCCTCTTCAAGATGCTGATCGGGCTGAACGGCGTCACGCTGGCGACGCCCTTTGCGGAGGTCACGTCGGCGGTTACGGCGGGGGTGCTCTACTTCAGGTTCAGGAGAAGACTGAGAGAAAACAGATAATCGGGCTTTAGAGCGGCGCAGCCATAGCGACTCGCTCTGCGGGCTTTAACACGGATCTTTCCGGGCGGATTGAGAAATCAAAACCGCCCGGAATTTTTTGCCTGCAAAAGGAACGATTATGACGTTTACATTACAACTTGTTACTCGGAGAGGAGTATAATCAATACATCAACAATTTTTAGTGCGGCCCGGCATTTGTGGGTAAAAAACTGTCCAATGATCCCCGCTGCAGGCCGGTCAACTTGAATCTCAACAGTATTAAGACTATAATTTTAAGTGGTTTATCAGGCATTTAAGAGAAAGGATTACCGGCATTTCAGCTGTGCCCGGAATAAGGTCAGGGAATGAAAATTCGTAACATATGTTTCAATTGTATGAGAAATAAACCGGACGGCAGTGATATGTGTCCGTACTGCGGATTTGAGAATTCTAAGTACATTGTTCCTCCGGACCACCTCCCCCCGATGACGCCTCTCAACGGCAAGTATATCCTGGGAAGAGCAAAAGGGCAGGGCGGATTTGGAATCACTTATATAGGATATGATCTTCACCTTGAGACAAAGGTTGCCATTAAGGAACTGTTCTTAAAGAAAAAGTCAAAGCGGCGCGGCCCGGAAGTCATAGTCGAACCGAGCAGGCAGGCTGTCTTTGAGGAGAACAAGAAGCGATTTCTGCAGGAAGCCAGAGTACTGGCACGCTTCACCGAGAAGGACAGCGAAGGTATTGTAAATGTAAGAGAGCACTTTGAGGAGAATAACACTTCCTATATTGTCATGGAATGGCTCGACGGGATCACGCTTCGCGACTTTGTTCAGAAATACGGCCCGCTTACATTTGAAAACACGATGGAGATGGTGGCGCCTGTTTTCATGGCGCTCGATAAGGTTCATTCCTTCGATGTCATCCACAAGGATATCAGCCCCGACAACATCATGGTCCTGAATGACGGAAGGATCAAACTGCTGGATTTCGGCGGCGCGGTAGACATTAATAACAGAGAAGTGGACGATATTGTCTCCTTCAAAAGGGGATATGCACCGCCCGAACAATATCAGGCCAATGGGCCGATCGGCACGTGGACGGACGTCTACGGGCTTGCGGCAACAATTTATTACTGCATCACGCTGGCAAAACCTGTCGATTCGCAGAAAAGACTGGAAAATCACGAGATCATCCCGAGACCTTCGGAAGTGGGAATCAGTATTCCGAAGAACGCCGAGAATGCTCTGTTCCAGGCACTTAATCTTGATCCTATGGAAAGGTACGACTCGGTCATTGCATTCTGGGATGCGCTGAATGATCAGGAGCAGTCTTCCATATTGCCGGTGGTCATTGTTATTCTGATGATCGCGGTATTGGCAGGAGCAACTTTTATTTTCCTTAAGAGTCCGCTTTCCTCTCGCATATTGGGAGAGGCAACGCAGGAAGAAATGATGGTAGAAGAGGATTATGAGCTTACCTATTCTGAAGTATTGTGACAACAATCATATCTATGATGCGGCGATCTACGAGACATGCCCGTATTGTAAGAAGAAAAACATACAGAAAGAAAAGATTGAATACCCGTTTGGAAGTGTTCCTCACGATATGTTCGATAAAGATAACACGCCCCGGATGTTGACGGAAGAAGAGTGGGCGAGAGGCACAACGCCGTATATACCGAACCCGGATGAGGACGATGACAGCACGGTCGCCTTGGACGACGATGACGACAGAACGGTCGCCTTGGACGACGATGACGACGACAGGCAGTCGCCGCTGCCGAAGGTGTCGTACGAAGAGGAGCAGTCGCCACTGCCGAGGACGCCCTACGAAGTGGAACAGTCGCCGCTGCCGAGAGTGTCCTACGAGGAGGAGCAGTCACCGCTGCCGAAGACGTCGTACGAAGAGGAACAGTCGCCGCTGCCGAAGACGTCCTACGAGGAGGAGCAGTCACCGCTGCCGAAGACGTCGTACGAAGAGGAGCAGTCACCGCTGCCGAAGACGTCCTACGAGGAGGAGCAGTCACCGCTGCCGAGGACGTCCTACGAAGAGGAGCAGTCACCGCTGCCGAGGACGTCCTACGAAGAGGAGCAGTCACCGCTGCCGAAGGCGACGTCCTATGAAGAGGAGCAGTCACCGCTGCCGAAGACGTCCTACGGGGAGGAGCAGTCACCGCTGCCGAAGGCGTCCTACGAAGAGGAACAGTCGCCGCTGCCGAACAGAGCGTCAGACCGGATGCAGTCAACACTGCCCGGCAGAGAAGCGGAAGAGGGCGACCGCAAAGAGACTGTGGGCACGGATGCTGCGGACAGGCAGTATGAGGAAGAAATAGCCGGTAAACGCGTGGCCGGATGGCTCGTCTGCACCGGCGCCGGGAAAAAATACGGCAGGAGTATTGAAATTTTCGAAGGGGACAATCTCATCTGCTTCGATGGAAGCACACTGAGGTGCAGGCCCAAGGCGGGAAGCGGAATGCGGATCTACGGCAGAATATTCTTCTATGTGCCTTTCAAAAGATTTGTTTTTCAGAAGTATCCCGCAGAAACCGGCTATCTGAACGGGCAGATCGTGAATAAGAGCGTATATTTATCGCCATACGACCGGATCAGCGTGGGAGATCTGGAGCTGGTCTTCCTTCCTTTCATCGGCGAAGAATTCTTGTGGGAGTAGAACAATGGAGTTCGTTCAGTCATTTCATACAGATAAGGGCGGGCACAGAAAGAGCAACCAGGATTCTCTGGCGATTGTCAAGGCGGCGGCCGAATCCGGCGAAACTCTGCTCGCTTTAGTGTGCGACGGTATGGGAGGTTATGCGCAGGGGGAACTTGCGAGCAAATACTGTGTCACTAAGATTGTGGACTGGTTTAAAACCCGCTTTCCCAGCATTGTCCAATCGTCTGCGGATAAGGATTGGCGAAACGCAGTACAGACGGAACTTGATTTTCTGATTAAGAATATCAACGAGCACCTTGTCTTTTTTGGCAGGGAGCATGACATCAAGATCGGCAGTACGGTAACGGGAATCATTTTCTGGAAACAGACTTATCTGATCTTTCACGCCGGCGACACCAGAGCCTACCTGTTTACCGACAGACTGCGGCAGATCACGGCGGATGACAGCGTGGTCGCACAGAAGCTCAGTGAAGGAAAGATCACGGAGGAAGAGGCCAGAAATTACGAGAAGAAGAATGTGCTGACGAATTGCGTCGGCGTCTCTTCCGGCGTCACCGTAAAATTTTATATCGGCTCTTATTACGGCAGAGAGTGCTTCCTGCTGTGTTCGGACGGATTCTGGCACAATCTGGAGATCGAGGAGATGGAAAGATATCTGCAGCCGGAGCAGATCTGTACCGAAAGAGATATGAAAATGCACCTGGAGTATCTGACAAACCTTTGCTATGAACGAGGGGAACGCGATAACGCGACAGCAGTCGGCATAAAAATACAGTGAGGCATAAAGCATATGTTTTGGGACAAGTTATTTCAGAAAAAAGAAAAAGAGATTCCGCCGGAGCCTCTGCCGAACAATATGATCCTTGAGGCGGCAGAAGAGACGGATGATACGGACGAGATCTATGATACGACCGAACAACTCATTTCGGAAGCTGAAGATCCCAAATTCAGGATTCTCTATGAGAGGGTTGTCGTGCACACCGAGCAGAATATTGATTCCTGCCGCTGAGCAGAAACACGTACACTAAAGGTCTATGATTAGGAAATGAATGACTTATGAAGATCAGAGTTGGATTTTTTGACAAAGATACCCGATACGTTAACAAGCTGGTGAACTATTTAAACCTGCATTATTCCGATTCCATCGAGACGCACATGTACTCCAATATCGACACCATGCTCGAGCAGATCAGGAAGCACAAGCTCGATATTCTTCTGATCGAGCCGGGCTGTGTGGAGGAATCTTTTGACGTCCCCGACTATATGGGGATGGCTTATTTTTCAACCAGCGTCGACATCGATACTATTCGGGAAAAGAGAACAATCTGTAAATATCAGAAGGTCGATATTATTTACAAGGAAATCCTGAATCTGTTCTCGGAACTGGATCTCGGAATATCTGTCAAGGCATGGAGCGGGGAGTGCTCGATCCAGCTGTTCATCGGCGCTTCGGGAGGCGTGGGAACGACTACGGTGGCCGCCGCCTGTGCCAAAAATCTGGCGCAGAACGGCAGGAAAGTGCTCTATCTGAACCTGGAGAGCAATGGCGTGATCAGCCAGATTTTTACCGGTGAGCTCAGCCAGGGATTGTCCGATGCCCTGTACGCCGTCAAGAGCAATCACTCAAACCTTATTCTCAAGCTGACCAGTATGATTGACAAGGATCCCAGCGGCGTGAGCTTCCTGAATCCCTTCGCGGTGACGCTGGACGAAGCGGAACTGACTCCGGAGGAGCTGGAAAAGCTGGTCGACAGCCTGATCAACACCGGAAATTTCGAGAGCATCATAGTTGATATGGATCCGAACGTCTCCGCCAAAAGAAATCTGATTGCAAACAGGGCGACCAATATTTTTATCGTTGCCTCCGGACTTCCCATCAGCAACCAGAAACTTGCAAAAAGACTGCAGGAATTCTATCTGCTTGACGAGCGCGACAGCACCAGGCAGTTTTCCCGCGTCCAGATTATCTATAACGCATTCGGGAGCAAGTCTTCGAAAGCGCGCACGGAATTTGGGGAGACGATCTTTGCGACCATCAATAATTACAGGGATTACGCTCCCGGGAAAATGGTCGATATGATCGCATCGCAGAACCTGTTCGCCGGACTGGTCTGACCGCAGATCGGAGGAAACCATAATGACGCAAGCGGCTATGGACAACTTTATAGAGGCTACTAAGAAAACAGTCATGAATACGTTTCCGCTCAGCGATATGGGGGACGATGCGCTTCATGACGCCATCGAGGAACTGGTGGCCGAGAAACTGAGCGGCCAGTATATTCCTCTGCAGCAGCGCGCCATGATTGTGGAAGCTGTCTTCTCCTCGATCCGCGGACTGGGAATCCTGGATACGATCATGGCGGATGACACCATCACGGAAGTTATGATCAACGGGCCGGACTGTATTTTCGTAGAGCAGAACGGTCGGGTACACCGCCTGAATCAGACTTTTGAGAGCGAAAAGAAGCTCAGAGACATCATTCAGAGAATCGTAGGCAAAGCGGGACGCTCCGTCGATGAGGCGCATCCGATCGTAGACACCCGTCTCGATAGCGGGGACCGTGTCAATGTCGTGCTGCGGCCGATCTCCCTCACGGGACCCATCGTCACGATCAGAAAGTTCTCCAAGAATCCGATGACCATAGAGAAACTGATCCAGTACGGCTCCATTACCAAGGACATCGCGCAGTTCCTGGAGCTTCTCGTCAGGTCAAAATATAACATCTTTATCAGCGGCGGAACAGGTTCGGGAAAGACCACATTCCTGAACGCACTGTCCAACTACATTCCCAAGGACGAGAGAATTATCACCATCGAGGACTCCGCGGAGCTGCAGATCGAGGGCATCGAAAACCTTGTCAGCCTTGAGTCGAGAAACGCGAACTCTTCGGGAGAAGGCGAGATCAC
>JAFUFL010000098.1 GCA_017469935.1 Lachnospiraceae bacterium | reverse complement strand
TCTCAGTGTAGTCCACCTGAACTGAACCTGTACTCCTTCTGCGGCCTCGAAATTGGCTGTGCCATTGTAAGGGATCTGCATTAAGAGTCTCTTTTCATTATCCGTTATATTGATCTGCTGCAGATTCTCAGGACCGTTCTTCTCGCCCGTACAGCTGAGGAAGTAAGCCCCGGTCTCCTGGGGGATCCTGGTCACGTCACCGTTTTTCCATTCCGTTTCCTGTTTGAGTATCTCGTACAGATTCTTGGGCTTGCCTCCGTAGAGTCCCATAGGCAGCTGTACAGGAATCGTACTGATCAATTGCCCGGCCTCTCTGACCGCAATGACCAGTGTTCCTGCTGCAGGACTGACATATACGGTTCCGCTGCCCCTCTTCTTGAGCAGGATAAAGGCGGCGGCTGCAGCCGCGATCAATGCTGCTGCTCCGATAATGATGGGAACGATGGACTTTTTCTTCGGCGGCTCTTCGGGTTCGGTTGTCGCTTTATTAGTCGTAGTGGCAGCCGTCGACGCGGCGGCGGCGCCTACGTTGAAGGACTGGAATACGCTTGCAAGCTGTTTGTGCTGCCCGGAGGCGTCTTCAACCTCACAGACCGCATAAACATTATAGGCCCCTTCCGCATAATCCGTTGTATTGATTGTGAATGTTCCGTCCGCGTTTTCGGTGACATTGGATCCGCTTAACGCGCTGTCCTCAATAACGTCCCCGGCATCATTGTGAATACGGATAGACCCTTTCACTACTGTTACCGGATTGTTGCCCTTTAAGCTGTAAGAAGCAATAACTTCCTCTCCTGCCGCGACACTTCCCTTGTCAAGCTTCAAGTCGAGAGTCGCCTCCATTTGAATGATCGTCCATTTAACTTCCTGTTCCTTCTCGGAGATCATTTCAAATGTATAATCTCCGGCCTCGGGCAGAAGAATCTTCAGTGCAGTCAGGGAATCATTATCGGTACCTGTGATATATTTTGTCTTCGGATCTTTCTTCTCATAAATGACCTTGCCGCTGGGATCTGTGATCGTCAGAGCAAAGGTCGGGTCCTGATCATGATTGATCGTGCAGTTGAACTCATAAACCTGATCCGGAATCGTGATTATTTTCGTGAAAGGCTCGCCGGGTTTTATGCTGGTGCTGCCGATTGTAACATTTTCTTCATCGGGATAATAGATTGTCTTAGCAATCTCCTGCATTGTGTCATTGATCTGATCGGCACTGTTTATCTCATAAATACTGCCCGTACCGCTTTGCTGCGCAACGTTTTCAAGGAATGTGCGGGCCTTCGCTTCATCCTCGTTCTTTCCGCCGTTGATGAAAATGCAGTAAATCGGAATGACGTCGCCATTTTCGTCCAGAATGTCCTCATAATCATCTCCGTTGTTTGCGCCGTCCGTGATCAGAATGATTGCTTTGTTGGGGTTTTTGGCATCTTCGCCGTTAAGCCCTTCCCCTGCTTCCTGCAATGCGTTTGTGATATAGGTATAGTATTGGTCCTGTGTGTAAAGAGGATCCCAGGTGTCTTTCTGACTCTGCCCGTTATTTACAATGAGAGGTCCCACTTCTGTTTCTTTGGCAAATGTGATCAGGCCGATCGCCGAGCCAACCGGAGATGTCGTAAAGAAGGCATCCGCACATTGAATAGCCAGACGTTGAGGGTCTGTACCGATCCCGTCATCCGCTGCCTTGCCCATACTCCTTGAGTTATCAAGTACAATATAGACATCTGTCGGTTTGTTTCCGCTTGCTCCGCCGCCCGGCGCGGCAGCCTTCGGCTTGAGCACGGAAAAGTTGAGCGTCATTACGATCGCGAGTAAAAGAACTATCCCCCTTCTGGCATTCTTTTTCATATCATTCTCCCTTTAACTACTGTGTTTACATTGTTACCGCAACAGGATCATTCCCCGAGATTGGATTTTAGCTGGCGCCTGAGCCAGTCTTGCGTCGATCCGGCTATATTGTCGCCGGCATTGTCCGCATCCGAAAAATAATAATATCTTGTATGCGCATACCAATCAAGCTTTTTGGCAATCTCGTCTGTCCGCTCTCCCTCATTGATATGGCTGCAAATCAGATCGCCTCTGACGATCATCGCTTCATTCTGCCGATTGAATATTCCGATCTCCATCAGTGATTCTTCCAGATCGTCGGAAAATTTCAGAACCTCCTCACAGTTCCTCTTGATACTGGTACTGTAATTATGCACATAGGAAAAAAGAATAAAAACCAGAATCAGACACAGAACAGGAATCAAGATCGGTACAATTGAATTAACCAGACTCCCCATACGTCACCTCACATTTCTGCCTGCGCCTGCAGATCAAATACCTTGTTTTGCGCCCTGGCCTGCATGAAACAGTTCTTCAGCATCTGCCACTCGCTGCCGGTATTTCTGCTGATGAACCACATGACCTTCCCTCCGCTGCAATGCACAAGGCATTTTTTGGCAAGCTCTTTTTGTTCCAGTTTCAGATGTCCCTCCGTGTCCGGCAGGAAGTGCTTCAAGTCGTGCATCAGACAGCAGACCGTCCAATTGGACAGCGGTTCCGAGTAGCTGTCAAGGCACTTTTCGACGATATACATCATCTCGGGTTTTTTCCGGAAATACTCCGCACGCAGCACATGTAAGATCTGTTCGATATCACAATGTGAGTTCTGGCGAAGTCCGATTTCCCCCAGACAGCGCAGTCTCAGCTCCGCAAGTGCCTGATTGTCCAAAACATAGCTCAGCTTCAGCGCCTCATGATAGACCTCCTGGATCTGCTCTTCTTTGCGCTCGCTCTTGACGGCCTCGGCAAACTTTCCGTAGAGATAGTTGATATCCTCCAGATACTGCGCGAGAAAAGCTTTGAACCAGGTCTCTTTTTCACCGCTGCCGTCCTTTGCTTTAAAAGGGGATATCCCGTAGGCCAGTTCAAACGCTTCAATTACCTGCTTCCCGAACTTATACGTTCGAACCTGATGCACCGCTCTTTTTGAGCCGATCAGCTCAAACACGCTCAGGATGCACAGCGATATGACCAGTACCGCGACGACGATCATAAAAACCATGCGTCCCATTTTAAGTCCGTAGGAAGAAGAATTGCCGATTATGACCATCATCACCACAAGATATAACACTGCCAATACAGTACTCATGATGAGAAGTGTCATCTGATAGCGGCTCTCCTGCTTCATCTCCTTGTAAAACTGATCCTTAAGCGTTCTGGTAATCGGCTTCATCGTCTTTTTTCCGCAGCCTCTGCAGGGTCCGTCCAGAAAGGTGATTACACCGCAGTCACAATATCTTATTTTCTCAAATGGTGATGGGCAGTCATAACCCGCATCCAGGTACAGATCACCCTCGCCCGAATTAATCGGCCTGTAATAATTCACCCCTTCTCCTCCTGCCGGTTCCGGTTTTCCTTGCTGTCATTCATTAATAATCCGGCCTGTTTTTTCTTACTTTTTTGCTTCTTTCGACGGGCTGTCTGTTTCCGGAAAGCCTTTCCTGCTGCACGGACTGACCTCTTTGGACCTGTCTGCCTCTGTTGGCAGCCTGACTGGCCGCATCGTTTCTTCTGTCCGCCGCCCGGCTTCTTTCGGCCGGCCTGGTCCCTCTTGATCCGCCGCCCGGTCTTCCCGGCGCCCTGTCGGATATGCCCAGCGTCTTTCTAAACGCATCCATCTCCGTATCCGTGTAGATCCGATTCAGTTCGATCCTGTTTCTGTCAAACAGGCCCTGATACAGTTTCAGCTCCTGCTCGTTCAGGTTCTCCCTGAGCATTTGCATCAGTTTGACGATCCTGTCCGCTCGCCAATTATAGAGGATCTGGGAGAAGAAATTCGGCTGCTCCTTCACATATGCACAGACCGCTTCCCAGGTCCTGTCGTTAAATCGGATGTTAACTTTTCCGTTTCCGATCAGTCTCTCGATCACGCCGTTTACCGAAGGGTTATCGACGTTTACCTTCTTTGCTCTGGCCGCGGTGAGCTGTTCACACACATCCTTTACGCCGATCAGTGTAAACAGCGCAAGTGCATGTATTCCTTTTTTCTCCAGTTTTTCCGGCTTCACTCCGTCGGTTTCGAGTGAGCTCAGCCACTTCTGGTCCACCCGGGCTTCCGGACTCATATCACTGACGCCCTCCCGCAGGATCACATCACTCATTACGTCCAGCAGCTTATAATCCGCCATCGTTTTCCCAAGATCCTGTTTGCGCAGTCCTTCTTCGATCCAGCTGCAGTAGCTGCCGATCCACTCCGCGGTCGACATTTCCTCGGGCTTGCGCGACATCGCCCTCAACAGGGATCCGGCGTCGGTGACCCTGTACCGCTCACTGTCGTAGATAAACCCGTTGTCGGAGAGTTTTTCATAGCCGGCCCTGGAACCTGTTTCCAGCGCCTCGCTGATCTCCGAGAAGGACGGCATGTAGTTGGCGGCCCTCACTATTTTGCGCCGCTCCGCACGTACTTCCGGATCCGTGCTCCACCACCTGAACGTCTGCTCAAACTCCATGAGATCCTTCTCTCCGGCCTTTCCGGAGGAAGAAATTTCTCCGATTATATTACGCGTTTCGGGGAGCAGCCCCTCCAGCGTCTGCCTGCGATTGAGCACATTGTCATCTCTTAAAGAGGTAAACAGCGGCGCCGTAAATGACAGACTGCGGTTCGCCCTGATCTGTCCGGCCAGGATTTCAATGAGACTTGCTGCGCCCGCATCAATCCTGCTCATAAGCCAGTCGCCAAGCCGTCCGCCCGATGCGCTTTGGCTCTCCGTCGTCAGATACTCCGACAGGGACCTGACGTCTTCCCTCCTGGCGCTGACGGTTCCCTTCATAATGGCAACCGCTGCCGCGGTAAAGAGCTGGTAGCGGCACAGGCTCTTGAGCATGGTTTCGTCTGTTCCGGTCACCTTCTTCAGATAGCTCTCAAATTCAGCGGCCGTAAATCCCTCAAAGAGG
The DNA here is from genome assembly GCA_017469935.1 of Lachnospiraceae bacterium. GTDB lineage: Bacteria > Bacillota > Clostridia > Lachnospirales > Lachnospiraceae > CAG-791. Next base: position 4,969 of record JAFUFL010000098.1, on the reverse strand, counting down.
CTGCTGCCGTTGTTTTCGCCGCGCATGCCCGTAACTTCAATAACCGACATGCTCCACTTGTCGAATCTTTTGTCCTGCCTGTTCTCGTTGAGAAGGTCGATCACCGAGCTGAGTTCTTCCGGCGAGATCCTTCTCGAGCCAAATTGACGGATCCACTCTCCGAATACCGTCTCGAGAAGACGATCACACAGCACCTTCGCGCTGTCAAAAGTCGGAGAAGCAACGCTGCGGCAAAAGCTCCTGTATGCTTCAGGGCCCTTCTGCGCAACCTGCCTGCAGATTTCCAGAGACTGATATCCGGTAAGCAGTTCCCCGGCCGTATCCGCAGCCAGCCTGTGCGCCTCATCGCTCAGCGCTCCGCCGTCGATTGTCAGAATGCCCGTGACGTTGGCGGTATCGGTGAGAAGCGGCAGACTCCTGTAATAAGCTGTATTGGCCGCATGAAGCTTTTCGGTCTGCGTCACTCTCTCGAGAGAACCGAACTGCTGTTTTACATAGTCGAATGCTCTCAGACGCCCGGTGTATTCTCCTGCTTCCCCGTACTGCTCCCTTAACCAGGCGGATCTGCATTCGCTGTCCTCGCACAGACCTGCGAAAATCCAGTCGAGCAGTTTTTCTCCATTAACGGTTGTATTCTTAAAATCTTCCCGCTCTTCGTATTTATAATAGGACTCCAGAGGATTGGGCTCACTCAGGATCACGTTTGTCAGTTCACGGACGCAACTCATCTGGTCCTTGAATGCCGGTCTGGTCACTGCGTGCTCCAGAACCGGGGTCCATAAAGCAGCCTTGTTATCTGTAGTGATTCTGCTCCCCAGCGCAGACATAACACTCATGAAGTACTCGTAGTTTCCTTCATTTACGGCAATGTCTTCATTCCCTTTTCTGCCCAGGAGTGTGACGGCCATTCCTTTGAGTTCCTCAGGGTCTGCTACAAGAGAGGCTTTCCACCTCGGGATCTCGCTTTCCAGTTCCGCTATGGAGTCGGAGTAGATCGGGATGTGCTTCTCAAGTTTGCCGAAGAAGTCGTAATACTCCTTTATGAGGCGGCGAGTCTCCTCCATAGAGCCCGCTTTCATGTACCTGCTCACCTCTTCGGTGATCAGTTTCTGGATAATGCCGTCTGTCTGATAGAGTTCCCTGTAATCCTTATTGCCTGCTGCCGCATTATGCCAGATTCCGCGCTCATGGTCGTAAAAATACCCGCCTCCGGTCATCATGATGTTTGTATTTTCCGACAGGTTCGTTCCGTCATAGGCGGGGAACATGTATCCGTATTGCCTGTCCGCCGTCACGCGGATCCTGTTTTCGGGTACAAAAATAATATGATGATAGCCCGCGTTGGCGTCCAGCGTTGTGTCAAAGCCCAGAAGCCTTCGGAATGAGAACGGGATGAGATGGTAGATCCACGCCAGCAGCTGTTCCATTCGGAATCGGTTGAAGCTTTCCGCATCCATCTTCGAGCGGTCCCAGTACCTGTTGTCGAGGCAGTCCTCCGCATTAATGTCGTATTTTATGAACAGCTTTCGACCGCCCAGGTCCGGCGCTGCCACGCAGTCCAGGGCCGCTTCGACCAGATCGATCATTTCGAGATCTTCCAGTTCCCACAGCTCCAGCACATCCGGCAGGGAAAGAAGCTGAAAACCGGATGCGGGAAGACGATCAAGGCTCGCAGCCGTGATCCACTTCTCTGAGCGATAGACTTCTCCGTTTTTGATCCGCTCTGCGATCTGAGGCGGTATCACCTCCCAGGTCGGATTGGGGTCATCGGTCCGATAGCTCAGCCCGAGCCATTGCTCGGGATTGAGCGCCGCCGGATCCGCTCCGTTGATCAGATAAGAGTGGTCAATCCAGTCAGGCCGGTCGATGGGGCCGTTTTTTCCCTGCGGAGAAGGAATATAGGAGCATGCTGTCATCAGAATTGTTCCCGTGGGCAGCAGAAGCCGCTTGTAGATCGTCGGTTTAACTCCCTTATCGTTTTGCTCTGTGCTCAAATACTGCTTGAATCGTTTCTGGATCTCGATGACATCCTGTCCGGAGATCCCGGGCGACTTTGCATAGCAGCCTACACCGGGCCGGCTGTTTCCGTTATCTCCAACCTGAATATATCGAATACGTCCGCCAAAATACTGTTCTATATTCATTGTGTACTCCCCGATTGATTTACAGCGTTACTTACTGCCGGTCAGCCACTGCGCCATTCCGGCGAATTCCTGCGTCAGCTGCTGTGCCGACTGCCAGACGCAGACCCTGTGGTCAGTGAAATGCACGTTGAGACGATTGATCAATACACTGTGCGTCCTCTCCAAATCGACGACCCGGTCACCGGCAGCGGGAATCAGTACAATCAGAGCCGGATGATTGATCACGGAAGCCCCATACACCTCCGACACCCCTTCATGGAGCCAGTCGACCGTATCAAGGTCCATGACCTCCTCTTTTCCGTTCATTGCTTCCATCTGCAGGAAAAAGACGACCGCTTTGCTCGCCATGCCGCACAGCAGCATCCTCTTTTTCCGCTCAAGTTCCAACTTTGCCAGGCCGGTACAGTCATAAATGATGCTGCTGCCCGACAGGAAACTTCTCAGATCACCGTATGTCTTCTGCGCGTTGTCGTCGCTTTGCAAAAGCAGCCTGATAAAAAGAGCAGACTGATCTTCCGTGCCCGGCTGTCCGAATATCGCCACTTCCCTGCCTGCGCGGGAGATCCACTCAAAGGGGATCATGTTGTGGCACCAAGGACACGCCCTCTCCCTTACTTTATCCCCGTCATAGTTCTCAATTTCCACGACGAAGCCGTTTTTAACCGTGATCCGGCTCGCCGGCAGGGTGGTCCAGCTGAGCAGTCTCCTGGCATCAGCCTTATTCCCGGGGCCTTGCGGAAGCTTATTATACATTCTGTAGTAGTAGTCGGACAGTTGGTTGTCCTCTGCAACACGGATTTTCTCGGAAGTTCTGAACAGCAGGTCATTGACCCTGCTGCCGTTTCCGCAATAGGGGCAGCCAATCGATGAATTGCTGTCCAGTTTAATGATCTTGGTCTCTTTGTTGTTGGCCATTTTCTGCTTTCTCTTATAGGCGGGTTTGCTTCCTCAGGAGGCAGACCTCCTGTGTCAGTTCACTTCGGTCGGATTCCCTCCTCCGGGGATCGCCACTCCTTTTCCCTTGACAAGTCCCAGTCTCCACAGGATCCATTCTATAGGTTCCGTAACTCTGATCGGATCTGCCGCGGCAGCGTTGGCGTCTCCCTTTGCGGAGACAGCAAACCAGCAGGCTTCTCCGTTGACCTGATCGTACTCGCTGCATCTCTCATAGAGATTGGTGTCGTCCCGGCTGTCCGTCAGAAATGTACGGATCTGCTCGCTGCAGAGGCTGATATCGTCAAGATCCACTTTCGTAATATCCCTGTTCTGCGTATGGTTGGGATCAAGAAATTTCTGATCATTCGACAGACTGGGGAAATATTCCGAGTGCAGCCATTCGGCATACTTGATCAGGTCACTCTTGGACATGATGACGGCCAAAGGCTTGGTAAACTTGTTCCCATGCATTTTGAGATAATAATTCTCAAAGTAGTTGAGCAGTTCCACCGGCTGGATGGAATCAGATCGATCACTGAGGAACGGCTTGAGGTCCTCTTCCTGTTCAAATACGCTTCTCACCGTCTCAAAGCTGATGGAATCAAACAGGAGCATCCAGGCATCCATTCTTTCGACCTTCTGCACGTACAGCGATCGGAATCCGCTCGCCGTATCACTTCCTCCGATCGGCTTACTCAGCGCCTCTCCGGGGAAGTCAAACAGATTCAGTACAAACCCGGCTCTGCTGCCGGTACTGTGGAAATTGATGATATTGGGCGGCATAAACTGCAAGGTGGTCAGTTCGGTCATTGAACCCGTTCCTGACTGCGCCTTTTCGTCCATTTCCATCGCCCTCCGGATCCAGCTCTTATAATCCAGATTCGCTTCATGTCCGATCAGCGAATGACCCAGTATTCCGCCGCTTGTAAGTGCTGCCCCGAGTTTGCTCAGATACACAGTCTTGCCTACCTTGGTATCTCCAATAAGAGCGACCGTGTAGCTGGGCCAGATTCCCACATAGTCGGATACCCTGTGGTGGCAGTGCGGACAGATCCTCTCGTCGCAGGCCTCGCCGTACTTGTTGATCACCGTCATGATCGGCTCTCTTTCAAAGTCGCGCGCGGTGTGTCCCTTGACGGGAATTCTCACATTGTGCTCATCAATTCCGCCTCTTTCCCGATCCATCAGGGTGATATGGGTGACTTCGCCGGTAGGCTCTCCGTTCTCATCAAAGATCTTCAATACTTTGCCTCTGAAGGAGCCCTGCTCGCCGCCGACCTTGCTCTCGAAGGCTTCGTACTTCTCGTCGATTTCCATTGCGAACCCGGAGGCTCCGCCCAATCCGGTATCTCCCGGCATCGACGGTTTTACCTGCGGAAGTTGATCCGCCGCAATGTCCGGTTCTCTTCTGCGGCTTCTTCTTCCGAAGTTCTTATCATCGATTACCTGATTCGAAACAATCTCCTTGTCAGACACCGGCGCCGCCTTCACTTCCGCCGCGACAGATCTGAATTCGGCCTCCCAGATATGAAACCGTTCCAGGCAATAGGGGCATACAATAGGATAGAAACCATCCTCGTCCCTCTCCTTGTCAGTGGGGAAAGCGTATACGCGCGGCCGCGGGGGGACAGGCGGCTTAGGCTTAAAAATATTATCTAAAAATCCCATATTTTTCTCACTCCTTCTAAAATGGTCATCCTTTCAGCAACTTGAAAACATCTTTTAAAGAGTCTGCTCCGTCACCACCCTCGTTCACCCTGGGATTGTTAAAATCAATGCGGCAGTTTGCCCCGGGATCAGCAAACCAGAATTGGTTAAAACCCGCGCCCAGTTTGGGCAGATACACAGGGATCCTTATTTCTTCGGGCGTGATCAGGTCAAAATATATA
>JAFUFL010000097.1 GCA_017469935.1 Lachnospiraceae bacterium | reverse complement strand
TGATCACATAATAATAAACACCCATGTTCGGCCTCCTTTTTAATTATATAAATTAGTCATCTTGCTTGTTTAGTTTTATTAAATTATATTTTGCACAATCTATTTTGTCAATCAGTATCATCTATCTCCTCAAAATTTTTATAATTTCCATACGAAATAACAATTGTTTGTTGTCGGTCGGTATCTGCAAGCCGGCACAAGCCATCCTCCCCCTACGATATGAAAAAACCTCGTCACACACAAAAACCCCCTCCGCCCCGCCACGCCGCGATACCACATATCGCACCCGTGTCGGCCCAGAGGGGGCCATCAATTTCCTTATGTCGATCTGGAAATCCGATCAGCGGATTCCCCGGTCCTGCGCTTCTTTCACCAGAAGGTTTATGTTGGCTTTCTCGTATTCGTTGAAGCGCTCATTCTGGTTGGCGTCGAATTCCTCCGCAGGAATCGTTCCGTTGTACCAGCTCTTGCTCTCGAAGTATCTCTTGAATTCTTCTCCCGTGAAGATCCTGCCTTTTCGGGCGTAGATCTCATTCAGGGCAAAGAGCACTTCCCTGTCGGTGAGCCCGGAGATCTCTTCCTCGGAATAGTAGCGGCTGTTGCTCTCCGGAAGGATATAGTCCCCCGAAAGGACCTCCTGCTCTTCCTCCAGCTCTTTTTTGCGCTTGGCTTCCTTCTCATCGATTTCCGCCTGCTTCTCCGCTCTCTCCTCGGCTTTCTTTCTCTCCTCTTCTTCCCTGGCCTTTTCCTCTTCTTCCTGCTTCGCTTTTTGTGCAGCTTCCTCCTCGGCCCTCTTGGCTTCTTCCTCCTGCCGCTTCTTCTCCTTGGCTTCTTCCTCTTTCTTTCGGGCTTCCTCTTCCGCCGCCTTTTTCTCCTCCTGCGTCAGCTCGCCGCTGCCGGCATTCTCGGGAGCCTCCGGCGACCCGTAAAGCCTCTGCGTTTCACCGGTCAGTACGCCGCTGTCGAGCAGAACAAACAGAAAAGCGATCAGGGAGATGACGACAATGCCTCCGAGGATCACGCTCATCACATTTCCTTTTTTCTGCTGCCTGATGTCGGCTTTCTCCTCCCTGTCGATCTCGTCATTGGGGATATAATCTCTGTTACTATCCCTGCGCGGGTCTTTGTCAGTTCGCATATTCGCCTCCCATCAATTCATAATGTCGAAGAGCGAGATCTGGTTGCTCTCCGGAAGATCTCCCAGAAGTCCCATGGCGTGCATTTTCTCCACCACGGTCTTGGGGACCTTGGTCCTGTTCCAGAAGTCATCTCTCGAGATAAAAGGTCCGTCCTTGGCAGCTTCCACCACTGCGTCCGCCGCTTTTTCACCCATTCCGTCGATGCTCGTGAGGGACGGCATGATCTTTCCGTCCACGATCTTGCAGTTTCTTGATCCCGCTGTAAAAATATCGATCGGCGTAAATTCAATGCCCCTCGCATACATTTCCCTGACGATCAGGCAGTCGTCGAGCGTGGCCTGCTCCTTGGGTGTGAGCGTATCTTTTCTCTTATTATAGTCTTCCATTACTTCCAGCAGATGCGCCTGCCCCTGGCACATGATCTCATAGGAGAAGGCCGAAGCACGGATGCTGTAATAGGCGGCATAGTAAGCCAGAGGATGGAATACTTTGCAATAAGCGATTCTCAGCGCCATCATGACATAGGCCGCCGCATGCGCCCTGGGGAACATGTACTTGATCTTCAGGCAGGACTCGATATACCAGTCCGGAACGCCCGCGGCTTCCATGGCTTCCTTCATCTGCGGAGTCAGTCCTTTACCTTTACGGACGGATTCCTTCGTCTTAAATGACAGCGATTTGTCCATATTCATGCCGATCAGGTAGGACATGATGTCGTCACGGGTGCAGATCGCCGTCGACAGCGTCGCTTTTCCGCTCTGGATCAGCGACTGCGCGTTGCCCAGCCACACGTCCGTTCCGTGGGACAGGCCGGAAATGCGGACCAGCTCCGACATGGTCGTAGGTCTCGTGTCATCCAGCATTCCGATTACGAATTTGGTGCCGAACTCCGGGATTCCCAGTGAACCTACATCGATCCCTCCGTTCTGCTCGGGCGTGATCCCGAGCGCTTCGGTAGAACTGAACAGGCTCATAACCGTGGGGTCATCCAGAGGGATGTCCATGGGATCGAGCCCCGTCAGGTCCTGAAGCATCCTGATCATGGTGGGATCATCGTGTCCGAGAATATCCAGCTTCAGCAGGTTGTGATCGATGGAGTGATAATCAAAGTGCGTCGTGATGATATCCGTCGTCATGTCGTTGGCCGGATGCTGGACCGGTGTAAAGGTATTGATGTCCTCCCCGAGAGGAAGAACTACGATACCGCCCGGGTGCTGGCCGGTACTGCGGCGGATTCCCGTGCAGCCCTGCAACAGACGCTCGATCTCACAGTTTCTCTTTGCGACGCCTTTTCTTTCGAAGTAATTTTTGACATAGCCGTAAGCCGTCTTCTCCGCCACGGTCGCGATGGTTCCGGCCTTGAAAGTCTGCTCGTGGCCGAAGATAACCTTGGTGTAGGCGTGCGCCTTACTCTGGTACTCGCCCGAGAAGTTCAGGTCGATATCCGGCTCCTTGTCTCCCTTAAATCCGAGGAAGGTCTCGAAGGGGATATCAAATCCGTCCTTTTTCAGGGGCTTTCCGCAGCGCGGGCAGATCCTGGGCGGCATGTCGATTCCGCATCTTCCCGCGTAGGCTTTTACTTCCGGCGAGTCGAAGTCGCTGAAGTGGCACTCCATGCAGTAATAATGCGGCGGAAGCGGATTGACTTCCGTTATGCCCGACATGGTGGCGACAAAAGAGGAACCGACGGATCCTCTCGATCCGACCAGGTAGCCGTCTTCCACGGATTTCCAAACCAGCTTCTGCGCGATGATGTACATGACCGAGTAGCCGTTCTTGATGATGGAACCGAGCTCTCTCTGCAGTCTCTCTTCGACGATGGGCGGCAGAGGATCTCCGTACATGGAGTGCGCCTTGTTGTAGCAGATCTCGGTCAGCGACTCGTCCGAGTTCGGGATGACCGGAGGGCACTTGTCCGGGCGCACCGGCGAAATGGCGTCGATCATATCCGCAATCTTGCGCGTGTTCGTGATGACCACTTCCTCGGCCTTCTGCGCGCCGAGGTAGGAAAACTCCTGCAGCATGTCCTCGGTCGTTCTCAGATACAGAGGGGCCGGGTCTTCGTCCGACATGCCCATTCCGTCCTGGATAATGCTGCGGTAGATCTCGTCCTCGGGATCCATGAAGTGGACGTCCCCGGTCGCCACGACGGGCTTTCCGAGCTGTTCGCCCAGCTTTACGATCCTTCTGTTGAGGTCGAGAAGGTCCTCTTCCGTCTTGATCTGCGGATATCTCCCCTGCATTCTGGGGGACTCCAGCAGGAACCTGTTGTTGTCCCTGGGCTGGATCTCCAGATAGTCGTAGAAGTCCGCGATGCCCGCCACCACCTCATCTCCGCGCTCCTCGAGGATCGCCTCGAACAGTTCGCCGGAGACGCAGGCGCTTCCCACAAGAATGCCTTCTCTGTGCTTCATAAGAAGGCTCTTGGGAATCCTGGGCTTTTTGAAAAAGTATTTGAGATGGGAATCGCTGATCAGGGTGTACAGATTCACTCTTCCCGTGTTGTTCTTGGCAAGAAGCACGCAGTGGTGCGTCCGCAGTCTCTTGATGATGTCCGGATTGCTGTCGCTGAGGGCATTGACCTTCTCAAAGGTATCGGCTCCCCTCTCCTCGAGCATCGGCAGGAGTTTTCGGAAGATTCCGGCCGTGCACTCGGCATCGTCCACCGCGCGGTGGTGATTTTCCAGAGAAACGCCCAGGATCTTCGCGACGGCGTCCAGCGTATATTTGGCGTGACCGGGCAGGAGGGCTCTCGAAATGCCCAGCGTGTCCACGGTCGTAAACGGGCAGTCGTAACCAAGCCTCTTGCAGTTTTCCCGCACGAAGCCGATATCGAAGCCGACATTATGTCCCACCAGGACACAGCCTTCCGAGAATTCCAGGAAGCGGGGAAGCACCTTTTCGATCGGATCGGCGTCGATGACCATGTCATCCGTGATGCTTGTCAGCTGTGTGATCCTGTAGGGAATCGGGATGCCCGGATTGACGAATTCCGAAAAGCGGCCGGTGATCTCGCCGTTCTCTACTTTGACGGCGCCGAATTCGATGATCCGG